>CAJFUN010000012.1 GCA_904420205.1 Candidatus Parachristensenella avicola
CGCAGACCCTTTGCACTTTGCACTTTCGCACTTTCACTATAATTTGCGTCAATAACTCAAAAAAGCACTTGACAAAACGCTTCATGGGGCGTGTTTCCGTGCACCATGTTCCAGTAGACCGAGGAGACCACCGGCATCTGGGCGATGGTAAAATATTTATTAAGCTGATCCAGCGCAGCGGTGGAGCCGGCACGGCGGCAGCTGACCACTGCAGCGCCTGGCTTGTGGGCCAGAAAACGGCTCCCGGCGTAAAAAACTCGATCCATGACGGCGGTGATCCCACCGGCGGCACTGGCATAATGCACCGGCGAACCGATGACAAGGCCGTCGGCCTCCCGCGCTTTTTCCAGCACGCGATTGGCTACGTCATCATCAAAGACGCAGCGGCCAAGCTTCTGGCGCATGCAGCTGCCGCAGCCGGTGCAACTGCGTACCGGCTGATTCCCCAGATGGAAAATTTCCGTTTCAATGCCCGATTCATGCAGGGCCCCGGCTACTTCGGTTAGGGCGCGATGGGTGCAGCCTTCCCGGTGAGGGCCGCCGTTGATCAACAATACCTTCATGTTTTTGCTCCTTTATGGTGTTTTGGCCGTTGGATCCGGTAGCAGGCGGGTGCAAAGGTATCCCAATGCGGCTAAAACCATGATGACGGCGCACAGGGCGAGCACCCGAAAATCGGACCGGATCGAGGGCCGGACGGCCCGGACGCGGCGGCCTAGAGCCCACAGCGTCAGACTGCCGCCAGGCTCGATCTCCGACTCAAGGGTAAGGGTGCGGGTGAGCCGCCGGCCGCCGAGGATATAAGAAACCTGAGCCCTGGGAAGCCCGCCGCTACGCAGGGGGGGCAAGCGCTGGTCAATCCGGGCTTCTACCTGGCGGGCGCGGCGGCGGAAATCGCCGTTGACGGCAATGAGGCCCAGGGTAACGGCGACGGCGGCAGCGGGCGCGGCGATCAGCAGGCTAACCAGGGGGGAAAGGCCGCCCGCCCCCTGCAGAAGTACCTGGAGCACGGAGGCCGCCGCCAGCCAAATCACAAATTCCCAAACCATTGTATTCCCTCCCGCTACGGCGCCAGCGGCTTGGCCAGCAGCTCGTCGATGCGTGTGTCCATAAGCTGGTGACTAGGCTGCGGACGCAGGATTACCGCGGTATCCACGCCGCTGCCGGAACCGCCCAGGGCGATGATCCGCTGCCCCGGCTGGACTAGACCGGCGTCACAGACCATGGTAGCCGTCTCCACAGCCACCTTCACACCCTGGCCCAGCATACGCAGCGTGTGAGCGATGATTTCCACCGGAAAAACGCCGCCGGACATGCCGGACAACGCGCGCTCCGCTCCGCTGAGCGCATGCGCGGCCGTAACCACCGGTACGCCGCGGTGGATGAGCGCCTGGCGGGTTTCCTCCGCCATGTCGTTACCCGGCCGCCCGGCAAAACCGTACACATGGCTGACGCATACGATACGGAAACCGGGCCCGGCCGCGTCGGCTAGTTTCATGGCGGTGGATCCGGTGTTGGAAGGGGTAACAATGAGATCAATATGGCGTTGCCGGGCAGCGTCTAGCGCTAGGGCGAGGGTTTCGTCGGTATGAATGGGGCCGGGCGTATCAAAACAGATCATGGGGATAAGCCTCCTTCGCCCCGGCGTATTCTTCCGGGGTCATAGAATAGGTTACTTCATCCAGCACGAGGCCGTCATAGCGGCGAAAAGACTGGCGGAAAACCCCCTCCAGGCGAAAGCCGCATTTTTCAATGACCCGCCGGCTGACATGGTTGAAAGGAAAATGATAGACCGTGACCAGGCGCGCATGCAGCGGGCCGAAGGCATAGCCCAGAGCGGCACGGGCTGCTTCGGTGGCTAGGCCACGGCCCCAGGATTCCCTGGCCAGCGCATATCCCAGCGAGAGCACGCCCTCTGCGCGGCGGTGATCTGGGGATAATCCCAGCGAACCTAGGATGCGGCCCGTTTCGCGGTCGGTCAGCGCCCAATCTGAGCCCTGCTGCATAAAACGCTCCAGCACGGCACGGCTGGTTTCCAGGTTTTCATGAGGCGGCCAACCGGCCGCGGGCCCGACCAGCGGATCGCTGGCATAGGCATAGAGCGCCTCCGCATCACCTTTTTGCCAAGGGCGCAGAACCAGCCTGGCGGTGGTCAAGGCATCATACATGACTTCATCATCCTCCTAGTAGCGCAGGGCATGGAAGGCGGGCGCCGACAGGTTCTTCGTGCTGATGGAAAGCTCGCCCCGTTCAATGGACTTGACCATGGCGGTCAAAGCATCGTTCACCGGGGTAGCCACGCCCGTCTCGCGGCCCTTGGTAGCAATGTAGCCGTTGAAATAGTCGATCTCCGTGGGCTTTCCCCGCTCCAGAGACTGCAGGCTGGAGGACTTTAAGCGGCGAAACTTAAGGCCAACCAAGCGGATCATGCCATGGCGGCGCAGGCGGCTTAAAGCGCCCCTTCCAGCCATTAGCCGGTCATAATCCAGTTTGCCGCCAAAGGGGGGGACAGAGAGGTTCATGCTATGGGCCACGTCCATCGCCTCCTGGATAATGGCTAGAAAGATATTCCGCGCATCGGCGCGCTTCATCATCTCCCCAAGACGCAGTCCACATATGGCGCCCAGAGAGGTAATGCAGGCGTTGACGATTAGCTTGCTGTAAAGGTGGGCGTAAATATTCGGCGATATTTCGCAAGGCGTAACCGACGACATGGCCTTTTGAAGCGCAGATAGCTTAGGCGGGCAGTCGCCGCCGGCCATACCCAGCACAAATTCGCCGTTACTTGTCATCTCCAGGCTAGCCGGTCCCTTCATGGTCGCGCCCCAGCCGATGACGCAGCCTACGGTCCGGCGCTGCCCCACCACGGCGGCCAGCGCATCGACGCATATCCCATTTTGCATGGATACAACCAGCGAATCATCACAGAGATAGGGGAGCATATCGCGAGCGGCCTGCTCCAAATCATACGCCTTGGTTGCGATCAGGCAGGCATCATAGACGCCGGACAGCTCCTGGACCGTAGCGACCGCCTGCACCGGGATATTGTGCGCGCCACGGACGCCCTCGATGCGCAGGCCATGGCTCCTGGCCTGTTCGGCGATCGCTGGGTGCTTGCATACCAAGGTGATATCCTGACCGGCCTGCGCCATAAAAGCGGCGGTGATGCCGCCGATTGCACCGGCCCCAATAACGGCGATGCGCATGATATACCTCCTTTTTATCGCGGGAATTGACGATGCAACGCCTATTGCCCGGCGGAAAAGTCCGACGAAAACAGCAAGCCGCCGCTGTCCAACACCGCTCCAGGATAATCAAGCAGCGCGCGGCGCAGCTGCGTATCCCGAGGCGCCTGCTGGCGGGTTACAGGGGTAAAATCAAAGACACGCTCCCAAAACTGGGCGCTTCCGGCGCGTTCCAGCGCCACGCGGTGCCACAGGCGGGAAAACGCGGCCAGGCGGCTGCCCGGAACCAGCTGTTCCAGCTGCGGGGAGAGCATCCAGCTGTGGCAGGTAAAAACCTGGGTTCGCCCGATAAAGGGCGCACGGTCATAGGTCAGCGCCAGCTCAAAGGAACGGCGCACAGCCTGGGGAGAAAGATCCGTGCCTTCGGGAATGTGTACCTCGCAGACCAAATCGCCCGGGCGGTACAGCCGGGTATAGCGGCCTGTATGCAACGCGATGGGGCGGGGGGAGCAACGCCCCCAGCGATCCAGCAGATGCCCTACCACATAGCGGTCATGCTCCTCATAGACCGTGGTAAAGACGGGTGCCTCAGGAAGCCCTTCGGCCAGCGCGCCCCAACCGTCTTCCCGATAGCGCTGCCCACCCTCGGCCAGCAGCACAGCGCCTTCGGGCCCTTGAAAGGCGTGGGCCGGCAGCGTACCGGGCGCGGGCATAAAGTGTAGGCTGCCCAATTGCACGAGCTCGAGGGTTAACCCATGCATGACCCAGCCAAACTCCGTTAAACCGAACCGATGGGCAACGCGGCGTTCCTTAGCCATCCAGCGGCCTACGTCGGCCAAGGTGGCATCTAGGACCGTCTCCTCGATTTTCAGCTCCTGATACGCCCTTTCCAGCACGGGTACCTGAAGAAGCGCCAGCAGCGCCGCGTCAATGGGGTCGCAATCCTCCGGGGGGTCTCCTTGAATGAAGTATCGCTCATAGAGGGCGGCGAGCTCGGCAAGGCGGGCGTTGTCGTCGATCGCAGTCATCCATCGGGCCCGAAGTTCCGCCCGGTCCGGCTCCGTCAGCCCTAGGCGGTCCAGCGCGCGCTCCAGTCGGGGCGGCTTCAGCTGTTCAATCCAATCCATCATATCCTCGCTTTATTTGTAGGTTAAATCCGATCGTCCATCCGGGCGGCTGTTTCCGGCGGGAAGACCGCCGGCTTTGTGATATGGATAAAAATGGAATAAAATGCACATACATGAATAACATATGCCATAATATCAATTTTATGAATTTTTATTCTTCCCAAAGCGCTTAAGCCAGCTTACCAGCCGGTCCTCGATGGCCGGCCCATATTTGAGGGAGGCCAGCATGACGGCCGCGCAGAGCATGATCAGCAGCGCCCAGGCCCACCATGGCATGGCAAGGCTTCCGGAGCCCACCAGGCTGGAACCCAGCAGGCCCCAGGGGCGGGTCAGCACCGTAAGCGCCACAAAGCCCGGAAAGCTGATCGGAGAAAGACCGGCCAGAAAACAGAGCATATCGTCGGGAAAAAAGGGCACCAGAAACATAATGGCCAAAAGCAGCGTCGAGCGCCCCCGCATAAGGCCCATATATTTGTCGATGGTCGCAGCGCTGACGAAACGGCGCACCAGCGCCATGCCGAATTTCCTGGCCAGGAGAAATGCGATGCAGGAGCCGACCGTAACGGCCATCGTGCTGATAAAAAAACTTTTGCCAAAGCCGAACAGCGCGCCGCCGACCAATGTGGTTACATTGCCTGGGATGGGTGCTGCCATTACCTGCGCAACCTGCAGCAGGAAGAAGACAAGGGGAGCCCAGGGCCCCGTCCGGGCGACGGCGGACTGCAGCCGCTCAGGATCAGTAAAAAGCGCCAGCCATCCGGCGCGCCAGCCCCACAGCAGCAAACCAGCCAGCAACGCCAGGATCAGCACGGTACAGAGCCAAAAGCGCAGGTTCTTTTTCTTCATGGAGCACCTCCTTGCTTAGTGTATCATATCTTGCGCCGCCCGACCAGGGCGGCGGGGAATCCCTTTGCACAGAAACGTATATTTATACAAAATATCCATTGACATTAGGACTTTTGATCCTTATAATTACACCTAACGATTGAGGAGGATTGAGAAACATGAAGCTTCGCACTGTATTGCTGAGCCTGGTCAGCCTGCTGCTGGTGTTCGGTATGGCTGCCTGCACGTCCGCGCCGGCCACCACGCCGGCGACGACGACCGCTGCTGCGGATAGTGAAACGACCACCACCGCGGCGGATACCACCACCGCCGCTGAGGGCGGAGAAACGACCGCCGCCGAGGGGAGCACCCGCACAAAGCTGGTTTGGGGAACCAACGCGGCCTTCATTCCCTTTGAAATGCGCGAAGGCGATAAGGTCATCGGCGTAGACGCTGAGATCGCCCAGGCTGTAGCCGACAAAATGGGTGTAGAGCTCGTTGTGGAAGATATGGAGTTCGACGCGCTCCCCGCTGCTTTGGAGTCGGGCAAGATTGATTTCATTGCCGCAGGCTTCACCAAGAACGCTGAACGTGAAGCCACGATGGATTTCTCCAACGAATATTTCACCGCTGTACAGGTTGTGGTGGTGAAGGAGGGAAATCCCGTGGGGATCAGCTCTGAGGAAGACCTGAAAGGCAAGAAGATCGGCGTGCAGACGGGCACCACCGGCGACCTATATTTTGCTTCCGAGGTGGAGGGCGCCGATGTGCAGCGCTATGAGAACATCCAGATGGCCTGCCAGGATCTGGTGGACGGACGGATCGACTGCGTGATCGGCGATAACCTGCCGGTTGTTAACCTGATGAGTTCCATCAGCGGCCTGGAGAAGGTCGACTCCATCGTTTACGAGGAAGAAAAGTACGCCATGGCGGTAAAGAAGGGCGAGAACGCCGACGTATTGACTGCCATCAACGAGGTGCTTACGGAGATGGAGGAAAACGGCGAGATTGAGGCCCTGGTCGAAAAATACTCTGTAGGTGAATAAATCCGCAAACGATAATCGCATATAAGGCCGCGGAAAAATATCCCCGCGGCCTTATTGGCGAAAAAGCGGCATGACGCCGCGGCCGATGCATTGATCAAGGGGGAGATGGACGTGGAGCTTGTAACCAGGCTAACCGAGCTAATCTATTCCAACCTGATCCGGGAGGACCGCTTCCGGCTACTGTTCGATGGGCTGGGATTGACGCTGCAAATTACGCTGTATGCGCTGTGCATGGGCGTGGTCATCGGCGTTGTTATCGCTGTAGCCCGCATTATGAAGATTAAGATTTTATCCCAAATTGCCCAGTTTTATGTAGATATTATCCGCGGCACGCCCATTGTAGTGCAGCTGGTTATTATCTATTATGCAGTGCTGGCCGACTCCAGCCTACCGAAAACCATGGTGGCGTCCATCGCCTTTGCCATCAACTGTGGCGCTTACGTATCGGAGCTGATTCGCGGCGGTATCCTGGCGGTGGATAAGGGACAGATGGAAGCGGCGCGCTCGCTGGGGCTTTCCTGGTTCCAGTCCATGCGCTTTGTCGTCATTCCGCAAGCCGTTAAGAATATCCTGCCGGCCCTGGTGAACGAGGCCATCGCTTTGCTCAAGGAGACGGCCATTGCAGGTTATATCGCGCTAGACGACTTAACACGGGCGGGCAACATCATCCGGTCGGTGAATTTTGACCCGTACACGCCGTTTTTAATCGTAGCCATTATCTATTTATACTGCACGACCACCCTGTCGGTCTTTGCGGGTATGCTGGAGAGGAGGCTGAGGGCCAGTGATTAAGGTGGAGAACCTGACAAAATCCTTTGGCGAGCTGAAGGTACTCACCGGTGTAAACGCCCATATCGGAAAGAGCGAAGTAGTCTGCGTGATCGGCCCTTCCGGCAGCGGTAAGTCTACTTTCCTGCGCTGCCTGAACCTGCTGGAGGAGCCTACCAGCGGCAAGGTCTGGATCGATGGGATTGAGCTGACCGAACATGTCAAGGAGATCAACCGGCTTCGCCAGAAAATGGGCATGGTATTCCAGCAGTTTAACCTATTCCCCCATATGACGGTGCTGGACAATATCATTTTGAGCCCGATCCGGGCGAAGGGGGAGAAAAAGGCCGACGCCATTGCCTATGCCAAAGAGCTGCTGGCCCAGGTGGGCCTAGCGGATAAAGTGAACGAATACCCTAACCGCCTTTCGGGCGGACAGAAGCAGCGCGTGGCTATTGCGCGCGCGCTGGCCATGCGTCCGGAGATCATGCTCTTTGACGAGCCAACCAGCGCCCTTGATCCCGAGATGGTGGGCGAGGTGCTGGAGGTTATGAAGAACCTGGCTAAGGCCGGTATGACCATGGTCGTGGTGACCCATGAGATGGGATTCGCCCGAGAGGTCAGCGATCGCGTGCTGTTTATGGATAGCGGCGTGATTGCCGAGGAAGGGCCCCCGGCCGATATCTTTGGCAATCCCCAGAATCCCAGAACCCGTGAATTTCTCTCGAAGGTCTTGTAAGGAGGTCCATGATGCATTCTGCCAGAACGGTTTATCTCATTATCGGCGTCATGGCGCTGATGCCCATCCTATACTTTGGCCTGCGGGCGGCTTTCAAGCGGCGTAAACTGGGACAGCATAAGGTCTTCACTGGATATGTGGCGGCGACGGTTGCCGGCTGCGTGCTGGCGGTGGCGGCTGTTTTCGGTCTATACCGCTATTCGGTGAACAACTTGCCGCTGCTGGTTATGGAGCGCGCTGTGCGCGATGCAGCCGGCGGCAACATTGCAGGGCAGGCCTACCTGGCGGAGAACGCGCAGGTGCAGATTGACGGCTTTGACGCGCAAAGCTGGAGCGGAGCCATGATCTGTATGCCGAAAAAAGTCATGCAGGATGATACGGGCAGGCAGCTTTATCCGGTGCAGGTGGAGCTGGGCGACCGTGCCTGCATTATGCTCTTCCGCCTAACCGAGGAGAACGGCGAGGCCGCCGTCCCGGCGAAGATTGAATCGGTTGAATACGTTGCGCCGGAGGATGTCGAGGAAAAGGTGGGCGGTAAGATGACCTACTTTGATACCTCGCGGCTTCCTTAGACGCCAGGGAAGCGGAGGCACGCTATACGGCTATCCATTGGAAAGAATAAGCAAAAAAGCCCGCCGGAATCGGCGGGCTTTTTCATAGCTATAAAGTGGGCGATCTTCGGCTATTCCCGTGCGGCATTCAGCATGCGGATATGCGCCTTTGGCGAGAGCCCCATCTGCTTTTTGAACAGGCTGGAGAAGTAAAGCGGATCGCGATAGCCGCACAGCGCGGCGATATCCTTGATGGAGGTGATCCCCTGGGCCATCAGGGTGCAGGCATTCTGTATGCGCAGGGTCGTGATATAGGCGCACAAGCCCACGTTAAAGGCCCGCCGGAAGGTGGCGGAGAGGTATTTGGGATGGTAGCAAAGCTGCGCAGCGATCCGCTCCACAGTTAGGCCGCTGTCGGTAAAGTGCTCGTCTGCATACCGCTTTGCACGCTCCGCGACAGAGGGGATGCGCCTTTCCCGGCAGGGTGCGAATATCCTTTTGCCTATTTCGGAGAAGGTATACAGTAAAACCCCTTCGCAGCGCATGTCGGCGATTTCGTCCGGCAGCTCGAAGAGCGATTCCCAAAGAGGACGAAGCGCGTCAAAGCCGGCATACTGCCCGCCAAAGCGGCCAAGCTGAAGCTGCTCTGCCCATGCGTTGGCTCGAAGGCCCAGATAGCTGATATAGATGAATGTAATATGCTCTGTATTCTCCAAGGAAAAAGGGATGGCAGGCGGAATAAGATACAAATCGCCCGCTTGCAGCGTGGCTACGCCGCCATCCGTGCGCAGTACGCCGGCGCCGCCTGTTACATATACCATGCGATAGGTGGCCAGCGTCAGCCGTTCGGGAAAGGCGGGGCATTGGGTTTCATATACGAAATTGATGATATTTAGCGAGTCTGCGTGGCTGCGGTTAGGCAGAAAGCGGCAGATGTTGTGTTGCGTCCGTTCCATAGCTCCTTCATTTTACGCCCAGGCCCCCTGCGGCGCAAGTGGATATATTACGATATTCTATAATTTCATTGATATTTTCCATATGCTTTGCCGCCCTTTCAGATATAATGAAAGCATATTCTGCAAAGGAGGCCGCATGATGGAAAAGGTAAAAATCGGCGTGTTGGGCGCGTATCGGGGCACCAGCATGATTAACTACTGCAAGCGATCCGACCACGCGGAAGTGGTGGCGATCTGCGACAAATCGCCGGAGGCCCTGGAGACGCAGCGGCAGAACGCCCAGGGGCTGGACATCGCTTTTTACGACAATTTCGACGACTTTATTCAGCATGATATGGACGCTGTGGTGCTGGCTAACTACGCGGACGAGCACGCGCCCTATGCAATCCGGGCGATGCGCTTGGGCAAGCATGTGTTTTCTGAGGTGCTGCCAGTGCAGACCATGGCAGAGGCTGTGGCGCTGATTGAAACTGTCGAGGAGACGGGGCGCGTCTATGCCTATGGAGAAAACTATTGCTATATGCCAGCGCCTTATGAGATGCGGCGCCTCTACAGAGCGGGCAGGATCGGCGAATTTGAATACGGGGAGTGCGAGTATATCCATAATTGCGAACCGATTTGGCCCAGTATCACCTATGGCGAGCGGGATCATTGGCGCAACAATATGTATTCCACCTTCTACTGCACCCATTCCCTGGGCCCTATGATCCATATGACCGGCCTTCGCCCGGTGTCGGTTACAGGCTTTGAGGGGACAAAAAATGAGCGGAACCTGCGCACTGGCGCCAAAGGCGGACAATTTGGCATTGAGATGGTCACGCTGGAAAACGGCGGGCTGATTAAGAGCATTCACGGCGGACTGTATGAGGACTCCATTTGGTATTCCGTATACGGCAGCAAGGGGCGGATGGAATGCCCCCGAGAGGATGCGGACGCTGGGCATGTCCATCATCTATATGTCCGCAGCGACGAGTTTTCAGGCGCTTATCGGCAGCATTTTGAAAGCTATGATCCCGTGCGGGAGCAGGACGACATAGGCGGCGATTTTGGACATGGCGGCTCGGACTTCTACTGTATGTATCACTTCATCGAAAAGATAAAGGGAAATCCGGACGCGGATACCATCGACGTTTATGAGGCGCTGGACATGTTCCTGCCGGGCCTGTTTGCCTATCGCTCGATTCTGGCCGGCGGCCTGCCGATGGCGATTCCCAACCTGCGCGAACCGGCGGAGCGCGACTGCTGGAGACACGATACCGCCTGCACCAATGCCGGCGTTGCGGGCGATAAGCTGCTGCCCACCTTCTCCAAGGGCACACCTGCGATTGACGACGGCGTATACCGGCATATGCAGGCCTGCTGGGAGCAGGAATGCCAAAAAGAGGAAGGTACCTACCGCGCTGCCGCCTTTGCCCAGGGCAGCGAGAAAAAATAGGCGTGTGCCTGCCTTCAAGCAAAACGCTTCTGGACATGGAAATCGCATAAGTGGACACCCCTAATTCCCCCAGTCACCGGCTGGGGGAATTTCATAAGTTTCGGAAACGAATTGATTTTGAAAACTGGATCGTATATTATGGATTACACGTGCGCTTGGAGCTTGGAGGGAGAAAAATGGACCGAATCCTTTGCCGGGAGAATGGTTTTTTCGACGATATGGGCCGGCAGCGTATTTTCCACGGGGTTAATTTGGTCTACAAGGCAAAGGGAATCGGGCCCTGGGATCAAACGGATTACCGGTATCTGGCGAGCCAAGGGTATAATATCGTTCGTTTTGGCCTATTATGGGCGTCTATAGAGCCGGAACCCTGGCGCTATAACGATAAATATTTAGACTGGGTGCGCTTTCAAATGGATCTTTGCGCGCAGTATGGGTTATATGTGGTGCTGGATATGCATCAGGATCTATTCAGCCAGGCATATGGAGACGGAGCTCCTGAATGGGCGACGTTATCGAAGGGGGAGGACTATAGCCCAACGGATCCTTGGAGCGAGGCCTACCTGACGAGCCGGGCGGTTATGAATGCCTGCGACAGCTTTTGGGCAGACGAATGCGCGCCGGATGGCAGCAGGCTTCAGTCCCATTTTGCGAAGATGTGGGGCTACACAGCAAAGCGCCTATGCGGGCATCCGGCGCTGCTTGGATATGATTTATATAACGAACCTTTCCCGGGAGCATCGGGCCAAGCGATTGTAGCGGATTTATTGGGCCGTGTGGGAAAGACGCTTTCCATTTCGCAGCCGGAAAGGCTGCTGGAGGATGAAGCGCAATGGAATTGGGCGCTGGAGCAATTGAATGAAAACGATCGCTATTGGTCGGTCATGAAAGAGCCGTCCGCTGCAATGGAGCGCTTTGAAAGGGAGCAGTTGCGGCGCCTTTATGAGCGGACTGCGGTGGAGATTCGGCGCTGGGATCGGACGGGCATCCTTTTTCTGGAGCACTGCTACTTTGGAAATTTGGGATTGCCTACCGGTATGATGCCGCTGGAAGAAGGGCAACAGGCTTATGCGCCCCATGGGTATGACCTTACGGTTGATACGCCTATGGCCCCCTATGCCGGCCTTGAGCGGTTGCAGGCGATCTTCCGGCTCCAGCAGGCGTCGGCGCGGCGGATCGGAATGCCGGTGCTGATGGGAGAATGGGGCGCCTTGTATCAGCAGCAGGAGGGCCTTGCCATGCTTCAGGAGCAGCTGGCTATTTTCGACCAATATCAGTGGAGCCATACGTATTGGAGCTATGAGCCGGGCTATCGGGAGAGCGAGGTGGAGAAAGCGCTGCGCAGGCCGTATCCGATGGCGATTGGCGGCTGCCTAGAACACTTTTCCTATGATCCGCACAGGCGGCGTTTCTGCATGAATTGGCAGTCTGGCCCGGGGGAAACGATCATATTCCTGCCGGATAAGCCGGAAGAGATTACAGGTTTTGCCCAGGAAGCGCGACGCCTTGTGGAAATAAACGGCGGCTATAGGTTGATCTTGCCGGCGCAAGCGTATGGAAAGAAGTTAGCGCTGCAGGTTGGCTGGTAAGCCGGCTGGACGGATAACGGCAGCCAAAGGAAGATGGGGAGGAGAACATGGAACGTAAAAGTCAATTCACAAACAGGTTGGGTTTCGTGCTGGCGGCGGCAGGCTCGGCCGTGGGGTTGGGGAATATCTGGCGGTTCCCTTATTTGGCCGCGCGATACGGAGGAGGCGCTTTCCTTCTCACCTATATCGTGCTGGTCGTAACCTTTGGATTTTCGCTAATGATCGCAGAAATCGCTATCGGCCGCAGGACGGGAAAAAGTCCGGTGGGGGCGTTCCGGGCGCTGCATGCCCGGGCGGGCTTTATCGGCGTTGCCGCATCCCTGGTGGCCTTCCTGATCCTGCCCTATTACAGCGTGATCGGCGGCTGGGTGATGAAATACCTATTCAGCTACCTGGCCGGAGCGGGCGCACAGATGGCTAGTCCCGAATATTTCAGCGGCTTTATTAGCCAAAGCTGGCAACCGGTGATGTGGTAGGCGCTTTTTGTGGCCATTACGCTGGCCGTGATCCTGATGGGCGTGCAAAAAGGCATAGAAAAGGCCAGCAGGTTGATGATGCCGGCGCTGATTGTGCTGAGCGTCCTCATCGCGATATATAGCCTTACGCTTCCCGGCGCGCTGGAAGGGCTGCGATTCTTTCTCGTGCCGGATTTTACGGGGTACTCGGTGCAGACCGTATTGGCCGCCGTCGGGCAGATGTTCTACTCCATGTCCCTGGCCATGGGCATTATGATTACCTACGGCTCCTATATGCGCAAGGAGGATCAACTGGAGAAGGCCGTGGGCCATATCGAACTTTTCGACACCGGCGTATCCTTTCTGGCAGGCCTGATGATTATTCCGGCGACAGCACCGCGGTTAACGCCGGACCTGGGCTGATGTTTGAGACGCTGCCGCGAGTTTTTGCCGGCATGGGGCTGGGGTCGGCAGTAGGGGTGCTGTTTTTCCCTGCTGGTGCTTTTTGCCGCGCTGACCTCCGCCATTTCCCTCATGGAAACGACGGTGGCAACTTTCTGCGAGCATTTCCACCTTACCCGGCGCAAGAGCGCGGTTATCACCGCCATTTTGGCAGTCGTGATTGGCGTGCCCTCTTCCCTGGGCTTCGGCCTATGGAGCGGATTTAAGCCGCTGGGCTTTAGCATCTTGGATTTCTTCGATTTCCTGACCAACTCCGTGCTCATGCCGCTGGTAGCGTTGGCTACCTGCATCTTTGTGGGATGGGTCATCGGGACGCGCGTTGTGGAAGATGAGGTCAAGCTGGGCGGACAATTCCGCCGGGAAGCCATGTTCCGGGTTATGATCCGCTGGATTGCGCCCATTTTGCTGATCGCAATTCTGATCAGCAGCGTGCTCAACTCGTTGGGCGTGATCCAACTGTAAGCTTGCGAGGAAAGAAAAGGCCCCGGGAAAGCGCTTATTACGCGCTTTTCCCGGGGCCTTTTGGGTGGCGTTACGGCTTCAGCCGGGCCCAATAGCAGCAGGTGCGCTGGGGCAGGCGCAGCACGCCGCCCTGGGCATATTCGTCGAAAATAGCCTCGATCTGCGCCATGTAGGAGGCGTATCCGGGATCCTCCGGCGCCAAAGCATAGGAAGAGGAAAGGATGCGGTTTAGATATCCTTGGCGGTTCACATATAGATCGTTGGGGTAGGAAAGCGTCTCCTAGGGGACGCCAAAGAAACCTTCCAAAACGGCAGGGTCCTGGGCGGATAGGCCCTTTAAATGATGAAATTTGGGACAACAGGCCTCCTGCACCTTCACCTGACGGGCCAGCGGCGCAGCGGTATAGTCCAAATTATTCCATACAAGGGCCACCAGGCCGCCGGACGCCAGGACCCGCAGGCATTCTGCCCGGAAGGCCTGCGGGTCGAACCAGTGAAAAGCTTGGGCCGCGGTAATCATCTTATAGCTACAGTTGGGCAACGGCAGGCGTTCCGCCGCGCCGGCCAGGATCTTGACCGGATAATCTTTAAGGGTTTCCCGGCAGGCGCTGCGCATATCTTCGCCGGGTTCAATGCAGGTTACCTTAAGCCCTGCTTTGGCCAGCTGCAAAGACCACAGCCCGGTGCCTGCCCCTACATCGGCAACAGGGCTTAGGGGCTTAAGATCTGCCTGCTCCATCAGCGCCCGTACAAGCGCCTCCGGATAGCCCGGCCGCCCCTGAAGGTAGGCCTGCGCCCTACCGGAAAAACGTTCCCATGGTTGATCCATTTGCACCCTCCTTGCATTTTTTGTCCAGTATATAACTTTTGCGGAAATGCGGCAAGCGTGCGCTTGCCTTGTTTTTTTAGCATTGATCGAATATAATAGCCCTAGTACCTAAGCAAGGGGGGATAGAATGGCCTATCAGGCGCTTTACCGTACCTATCGGCCCCAGCGTTTTGCCCAGGTGGTGGGGCAGGAGGCCGTTACCCGCCCGCTTGCCAATCAGGTGGCCAGCGGGCGGATTGGACATGCCTACCTTTTTTCGGGCCCCCGCGGGACGGGGAAAACGACCATTGCCCGTATTTTTGCCCGGGCGATTAACTGCGCCGCGCCGGTGGATGGCGATGCCTGCGGCCATTGCGACGCCTGCCGGGCGCTGAGCCGGGAAAACAACCTGGATATTTTGGAAATAGACGCCGCTTCCAATAACGGCGTGGATTCGATTCGCGATCTGCGGGATAATGTGGGCTATTTGCCGGCTAATGGCAAATATCGCGTGTACATTATCGACGAAGTGCACATGCTTTCCCCCAGCGCCTTCAACGCCCTTTTGAAAACGCTGGAGGAGCCGCCGGCCCATGCCGTATTTATTATGGCTACCACGGAAATCCGCAGGCTGCCGGAGACGGTGCTTTCCCGCTGCCAACGCTACGAGTTTCGCCGCATGACCAACCGGGAAATTATTGGACACTTATCCAACCTGTTGGATCAGGAAAAGGTCCGCATGGATCCCAAAGGGATCGCGGCCATTGCCCGGGCGGCGGAAGGCGGCATGCGCGACGCGATTTCCATGCTGGATCAGTGCATTTCGCTAAGCGACGGCGAGATAACGGCTCAGCAGGTATACGATATGCTGGGGACTTCGGATAGGCGGTATTTTTTCTCGCTATCGCAGGCGGTGCTGGCCGGGGATACCGCCCGCGCCATGACGGGGTTGGGCACCATGATGGAAGGGGGCGGCGACGTGCTGGCCATCAGCCAGGAGCTGCTGCGCCATTTCCGTGACCTCTTCATGTGCATTTATATCAAGGAGCCGGCGGAAGCGCTTTCGCTGGACGATGACGCTGTGGCCCAGCTGAAGCGGCAGGCCTCAGGGGCTGCGCCCGGCGAAGTGCTGCGGATCATGGGCATTTTGGCCGCGCTGGAGGGGGAGCTGCGCTATGCAACCCAACCCCGGGTTCTTTTAGAACTGGCGCTGGCCCGTTGCTGCCGGCAGGAGCAAGCGCACGATCCCGAAGGCTTGCTCACTCGCATTGAGCGGCTGGAAGCGCAGCTGCGCAGCGGTGCAGTGCGGCTGCAGGAGGAGCCGGCGCTTTCGGAACCGGCAGAGAGCGTACCGCCTGCGCCTGCTGCGCAGCCGGAAAAAGAAGCTGAGGAGCCCGGATGGGACGACGCGCCGCCCTGGGACGATGCGCCGCCTCCTCCAGAAGCGCCGCCTTGGACGGAAGCGGCCGATGAAATGCCTGCGGAAGAGGAAGCGCCGCCGCAGACGCAGAAGGCCCCGGATGAAAAGCCGGCATATGTGCCGGTGAGTTCGGAGGTCGCCCAGCGGCTGCGGGGCGGACCGGCCCCGGCACCCGGCACGGGCAAGCAGCTATGGAGCGAAGCCGCTAAGCTTATGCGCGGCAAGAATTTCATGGTAGCAAAGATCATGGAGCAGGGCCGCCCCATGATGGAGGGCGGCGTGCTGAAGGTGATCTATCCGCCGGCGATGGAAAGCATGGCGGTCAAACGCATGGAGCAGGCGGAGGTTCGCCAGCAAATCCTAGCATGCCTGGAGGAGGCGGCGGGCCATGCGGTGGAGCTTATCCTCTCGGTGGAAGAGCTTTCAGCCCAGCAGCAGGCCTTTGTGCAGGAAAGCCTGCGCAAGCTGCCCAAAGGCATCGTTGAGGTGGATTACGACGCATAGCATCCGGCAGGCCCGGATAAATTTTACCTTTATAAGAATATAGGAGGAATGAACAATGGCAAGACGTGGAGGCGGGTTCCCCGGCATGGGGGGCGGTATGAATCCCCAGCAGATGATGATGAAGGTGCAGAAGATGCAGCAGCAGATGGCCCAAGCCCAGGAGGAGATCGCCAATACTGAAATTACCGCCAGCGCCGGCGGCGGCATGGTTACGGTAAAGATGACAGGCGGATATAAGATGGTGGCGGTGGAAATTAAGCCTGAAGCGGTTGATCCCGACGATGTGGAGATGCTTCAGGATATGGTGATGGCCGCTATGAACGAGGCGCTGCAGCAGGTGGAGGAGCTCTCGGAAAAGAAGATGGGCGCTTTTTCCGGCGGCATGCCCGGACTCTTTTAGCCGATGGCGCAGTTCATTGAGCCGCTGGCGCGGCTGATTAATGAGCTTTCTAAGCTGCCCGGCATTGGGCAGCGGTCGGCCTCGCGCTTGGCCTTTTTCCTGCTGGAAAAGCCGGAGGATGAGGTGAAGGCTTTAGCCCAAGCCATCTGGCAGGCCAAAAAGCTGGTGAAGCGCTGCCCGATTTGCCAGGGGTTGACAGATATCGCGCCATGCGCCCTTTGCAGCGACCCCAAGCGGGATGCAAGCCAGATCTGCGTGGTTACGACGCCAAGGGATGTAAACGCCATGGAGCGAACCGGCGAATATCACGGGCTCTACCATGTGCTGCATGGAACGCTGTCACCGGGGGAGAACCGTGGGCCGGAAGACTTGACCGTGCGCGAACTGCTGGAGCGGCTGAAGGACGGTACAGTGAAGGAAATCATCCTGGCGACGAACCCCGATCTGGAGGGCGAGGCTACAGCCCTGTATCTGGCTCGCCTGCTGAAGCCTATGGGTGTTACCGTTACCCGCATTGCACACGGCGTGCCGGTAGGAAGCGACCTGGAATATGCCGATGAGGTGACGCTGGGACGCGCCCTTACCGGCCGGCGGCAGATGTAGCGCTGGAATAGACATATATAAGCACGCCTTGGTTAGGAGGTGTGCTTTTTTGTGCGCCGGCGGCGATTTTAAGGCATGGCCGGCGGAAAGGGTGGCACAATAGGGAAGAGGGATAACCGCGCGCCCGCCAGCATACAATGGACAAACTGCGTATGGGGAGGGAATGCGGATGAATACCAGCGCAATGGTAGGCTTTGCCGCCGGGCTAATATTGATCTATTTAGTTGGCTATTTAATGATGGTGCCTGGAAAATACGCCGTGCGGATGCTGATTAACGCCTGCCTGGGTGGAGTGGGCCTGCTGACCATCAACATGGTGGGACCCGTGTGGGGTATAACCGTAGGGGTAAACGCCATAACCGCCATGACGGTGGGATTTTTAGGCGTGCCCGGCGTCGTGCTTCTGGTGCTGCTTAAGGGGCTGCTTTAGCTTGTAAAAAGGCTGCTTTCCTGGTACAATAAGCCCCAAACGAAGGGAGGCGCGGCCGAGTGGACTGGGAGCAGCTGGAAGCCTGTGTGGCAAACTGTACGCGATGCCGCTTGTGTGAACGGCGAAAGCATACCGTATTGGGCGAAGGGAACCGCCAAGCGCGGATTATGCTGGTGGGCGAGGGGCCGGGCGCTCAGGAGGACGAGCAGGGGCGCCCCTTTGTGGGCGCCGCGGGGCAGCTGCTGGACAAAATGCTGGCGGCTATTTCGTTATCCAGGGATGCGGTTTATATTGCCAACGTAGTCAAATGCCGCCCTCCGGGGAACCGCAACCCGCTTCCGGAAGAGCGTGAAGCATGCTTGCCTTATCTGCGCTGCCAGACCAAGCTGGTTCATCCCAGCATGATCGTGTGCCTGGGTACGGTGGCGGCTCAGACGGTGATTGGCCCGGAAGCGCGCATTTCCCGTGTGCGTGGGCAATTTTTTGAGCGAAAGGGGTTTATCCTGACCGGCACGTATCACCCGGCGGCGTTGCTGCGGGATGACCGGCTTAAAGTGGACGCCTGGCATGATTTGCAAGCCATCGCCCGCAGGGCAGCGGCTTGGGAGGATATGAATGAAGGATAACGCAGCCCGTTTGGCCCGGCTAAAAAAGGAGTTCGCCGCCTTCTTAAAGGACATATATCCCGGCAGGGAGAAGGTAGCTGTTTTCGGCGAGGGCAACGCATATGCGCGGGTTATGTTGGTGGGCGAGGCGCCCGGTCAGCAAGAAACGCTGGCGCAGCGGCCCTTTGTGGGGAAGGCCGGCAAGAACCTGGATGAATTTTTGGACCTGGCAGGCATGCAGCGCGATCAGCTCTATATCACCAATGTGGTAAAGTTCCGCCCGGTTAAGGTTCATCCCCGCACGGGTTCGCTTAGCAACCGCTCCCCTGACCGTGAGGAAATTGCCTTGTGCCAAAGCTTCCTTTTCCGGGAGCTGGAGATCATCCAGCCCAAGGTCGTGGTCACGCTGGGCAATACGGCGCTTCGGGCCGTGTTGGATGATAGAAAGGCTGCGATCGGCGATGTGCACGGCACGTGGCGAACGGCGAATTTGCCGGTATGGTCCGGGGAGATCTATCCGCTGTATCATCCTGCCAGCGTGATCTATAACCGCACGCTGGCTCCGGTTTACCGAGAAGATGTCCAGCGGTTGGGCCAAGAAATAGCGCGGCGCGGCTGGTCTTGGAAAGAAGATGCAAGATAAAATGATGCGGCTACACGGTAAAAACGGGCTGCTGCCCGCTTGAGACGGGCGGTGGCAGTTGGAAGGAGAAAAATGTTGGAGATTGGTGCAATCGTTTGGGGGGTGCAGGATGTCCCACGGGCGGTCGATTTTTGGTGCTCCGCTTTGCAGTATAAGCTAAAATATCCGGCTGACGATGATTGGGCCATTCTGGTGCCCGCCGAGGGGCGGGGCATTCAGCTTTCGTTAAGCCGCGTTTCGTCCCCAAAGGCGAAACGGCATCATATGGATCTATTTACCGATAACCTACAAGCGGAGGTGGACAGGCTAATCGCCCTTGGGGCGACGCGCAAGGCGTGGCGTTATCCGCCGGAAGCGGATTATGTCGTGCTCCAGGATCCGGATGGGAATCCTTTCTGCGTGGTGCAGCGGTAAGGCGGCGCCTTGCGGATTTTAGGCAATATACTGCGGCGGGCTTCAGAAGGGAAGCGGCGCCGCATTTTTTTGTGCATTCGTTTCTTGCGCGCCGCGGGCGGGCTTTAACAGAGGAAAGAACGATTGGCATACAGCGGGTTGAAATGTGAAGCTGCTGGCGATAGGGGCTGGTTCCCGGCAGAAGGCTGGAGTATAATGGAAGCGGGACGGATCGCCGTCTCGAGCTATCCGAGCTAAAAGGAGGAGACAGCCATGAATCGCGTACAGCTTAAGCTTGTCAGCAGCCTGGAGAAGGTCTTTCCCGATCAAGCCCCTCTGGATTACCCGGAGGAAGCACCCCTAAGCGGTCTGACCAATGAAACCCTATCCTTTCAGGCGGCCTTTTCCGCCCAGTGGGACGACGCGTGGCGCAAGGACTATGCAACGCTTGAGATTGAATCGCCGCTGAAGCCCTATATCCGCCAGCGCAGGGTACGGTGTGTGCCGGTGAACTTTGCGGCTTTCCCGGATTCCGACGACAACTACCTGCGAACGGAGCCCGGCGTATACCCGGACCTGTTGGAAGATGTTTCCGCCAGCCGGCTAAGGGTGTTCAGCGGTATTTGGCAAAGCGTATGGATCGATATTGCGTGCGACGAAGGGCTCCCGGCCGGCCGGTTCCCCGTTCAGGTTTCACTGGTGAACGATGAGGGCGAGCTGCTGGCAAAGGCGAGTATGGAGGTGACCATCCTGGATGCGAAGCTTCCGCCCCAGCGGCTGATCCATACCAAATGGTTCCACAGCGACTGCCTAGCCCAGTATTATGGGGTTGAAGTTTTCTCGGAAGACTATTGGCGCATCGTAGAGCGCCAGATTCGGCTGGCGGTCCGCCGCGGCATCAATATGATCCTAACGCCCATCCATACGCCGCCGCTGGATACCCGCGTGGGCGGGGAGCGTCCTACCGTGCAGCTGGTAGACGTTTATCGGAAGCAGGGGCAATACAGCTTTGGTTTTGAGAAGCTGGAGCGTTGGGTGCGCATGTGCCAGGGCGCGGGCATGAAATATTTTGAGATGGCCCATCTCTTTACCCAGTGGGGCGCAGGCTTTACACCTAAAATCATCGCGGAGGTGGACGGTGAGACCAAGCGCATTTTCGGGTGGGATGTGCCGGTAGGCGAAAGCTATGGTTTGTTCCTGTCGCAGTATCTGCCGGCGTTGACCGCGGAACTGAAACGGCTGGGCATCGATAAGGTCAGCTGGTTCCATATTTCCGACGAACCCTCCAAAGACCACCTGGAAAGCTACCGGAAGGCCAAGGAGCTGGCCGAGCCCTACCTGAAGGGCTTCACCGTTATGGATGCGTTGTCCGATTATGCCTTCTACCAGTCCGGCGCAGTAACCAAGCCGGTGCCGGCGAATAACCATATTGAACCCTTCCTGGAAGGAAAGGTTCCCGGGCTTTGGACGTATTACTGCGTGGGGCAGTATAAAGATGTATCCAATATGTTCATGGCAATGCCTTCGGCGCGTAACCGCATCTTGGGCGTGCAGTTATATAAATATAATATCGAGGGCTTCCTGCACTGGGGATTTAACTTTTACTATTCTCAGTCCTCCGATTATCTTGTGAATCCCTATTATGTGACCGACGGCGACGGATTTGCGCCGGCAGGCGACGCCTTCCAGGTTTACCCTGGCCGCGGCGGCGAACCGGAGGAATCCATCCGCATGATGGTTACGGCACAGGCCTTGTACGACCTGCGGGCGCTGGAGCTGCTGGAATCGCTGACCAGCCGGGCGCATGTGATGGAGCTAATTGACGGGGAACTGTCAGAACCGGTAACCTTCAGTCGCTATCCTCAAAGCGCGCAGTGGCTGCTGAACCTGCGGGCTAGGGTGAACCGAGAAATTGCCGAGCACTTGAAATAAGGAGGCAAATATGCAGGCTGGCTTTTTATATCGCGGTGCAAGCTTGGCCACCGTATCCATGCCCTTGGGTGGAATCGGCACAGGATGCGTAGGATTGGCCGGCAACGGTCATCTTGTGGATTGGGAAATCTTCAACCGCCCGAATAAGCAGTCCTTCAACGGTTTTACCCATATCGCGGTCAAAGCGGAGGGAAAAGCTGGCGTTTTAGATGCGCGGGTGCTGCAAGGGCCGCCCCCTGCGCCCTATACGGGAGAGGGCGACGGCGTATATGCGGGCTTTGGATTCGGCCCTTCCCGCTATACGCTGGGCGGCGTACCCTGCTTTTCGTCCAACGAACTGTCGGCCGGTTTCCCTTTGGCGTTCGTCCGGTTTCAGGATGAAAAATTTCCCGGTCAGGCGGGGCTTTCGGCCTTTAATCCCTTTATCCCGCGGCAGGCGCGGGACAGCTCCTTCCCGGCCGCCTTTTTTCAGGTGGAGCTGACCAATACCACGCAGGAACCCGTGCGCTATACGGTCGCCTTTACGCTGGCCAATCCCCATGCCGGGGATCATGATCACCGGTGCGGCAAGGAGAAAGGGATCAGCTACTGCCTGCTGGGCCGGCAACGGCGCGACGATTCCGACCCCCAGGATGGCGAAGTGGCGATAGCCACCGACGCCCGGGAAAGCGGATGGCAGGATTATTGGTACCGGGGGAAGTGGTTTGACGGGCTTAACATGTTCTGGCACGACTTCGTAAAGCCGGGCCCGCTGCCTGCGCGCAGCTACCCGCCGGGCGGCGACGGCGAGGATGCGGCGGTGCTGACAGCCTCAGCTCAGGCTGCGCCCGGCGAAACCGTACGGATGCGCTTTGTGCTGTCCTGGTATTATCCAAATCAATGCCGCTATTGGGGGAATCCGCCGGCCACCCATACACAATGGCATAACTATTACGCAACCCAGTGGCCCGGCGCTCTGGCAGTGGCCCAGGAAGCGCTGCTGCGCTATGATGAGCTGTATGAGAAAACCTGCGTTTTTCATGATGCGCTCTTTAGCTGCACCATGCCGAAGGAAACGTTGGATGCTGTATCGGCCAATCTATCCATTTTAAAATCCCCCACCGTATTGCGCCTAGAAGACGGCTCCTTCTATGGCTGGGAGGGCTGCATGGCCAAGCGCGGATCCTGTGAGGGCAGCTGTACGCACGTATGGAACTATGCCTATGCGCTGCCTTTTCTATTCCCGGAGCTGGAGCGCTCAATGCGGGAGCTGGACTACACCTATAATCTGAAACCCGACGGCGGCATGCCATTTCGGCTGCAGCTGCCGCTGGGTTCCCCGCCGTCCGACTTCCGGCCCTGTGTGGATGGGCAAATGGGCGGCGTGATGAAAATGTATCGCGAATGGAAAATAAGCGGGGATACGGCATGGCTTAAGCGCTGGTGGCCAGCCGTAAAGCAGTCCCTGGCCTATGCTTGGAGCCCGAAGAACCCTGACCGTTGGGATCCGGAGCAAAGCGGCCTGATTACCGGGCGGCAGCACCACACGCTGGATATGGAACTTTTTGGCCCCAATTCCTGGCTGACGGGCTTCTACCTGGGGGCGCTGAAAGCGGCGGGCGAGATGGCGCGCGCGCTGGACGATCCAGACGCCGAGCAGTATGAAGCGATCTTTGAAAGGGGCCGGGCCAGAGCTGATGCGGAACTGTTCAATGGCGCCTATTATGTGCAGCGGGTGGATCTTTCCGATCGGAAGCTGCTGGAATCCTTTGACCAGGGCCCTATGGATATGACGGGCGAGCGGGCTTCCGACACCTATTGGAACCAGGAAACCGGCGAAATGAAATATCAGATCGGCGAGGGTTGCGCCATTGATCAGGTTGTAGCCCAATGGCATGCAAACCTGATGGGGCTGGGACAGCTCTTCGATCCGGAGCAAACCGCCAAAGCGATGGACAGCATATATCGGTATAACTTCAAATCCCGCCTGGGCGAGGTCTTTAATCCCTGCCGCCTGTATGGATTAGCCGACGAGTCCGGCACCATGATCTGCGCCTATCCGCCCGGTGCGTATAAGCCGGCTATCGCCGTGCCCTATGCCGAGGAAACCATGCACGGCTTCGAGTACCAGGCTGCTATTCATATGCTTCAGCTGGGGCGGCTGGAGGAGGGGTTTGCCATGATCGCCGCGGTACGCCAGCGCTATGACGGCGTGCGCCGAAATCCATTTAATGAGATGGAATGCGGCTCCAACTATGCACGAAGCATGGCAAGCTTCGCAGCGCTGGCGGCTCTATCCGGTTTCCGCTATGATATGACCCGGGGAATGATCGGCTTTGCACCGAAGCTGCCTGGAAACTTTTCTACGCTTTGGTCGTTGGAGCCCGCCTGGGGAACCTATTGCGTATCCGATGGCCATGCCCAGCTGACGGTGCTGGGTGGATGCCTGCCGCTGCGGCAGCTTGAGCTGCCTGGACTACAGCCGACAGCGCTTCGGCTGCAGGGCCAGCCGGTTTGCTGGCGCTCGCAGGGCGAAACCATCCTGCTTACGGTGGATATCATGGCAGGACAGCAGCTGGAAATCCAGTAAATATCACAAAAGTATTACAGAATTATTTAAATTCCTTTGACATTGTGCGTAGATTCCGTTATCATAGAGGTAATAATTCGTTGGAGGCTTACGCATGATGAGCACACCTTGGAAAAAATGGACCGCGGCATTGACCGTGGCGCTCTTTCTGGTATTGACGGTTATGCCAGCTTGGGCGGCTACGGCCACACTGCGCCAAGGAAGCCGAGGGCAGGCTGTAACCGAATTACAGCAGGACTTGAACACGCTGGGCTACGCGGCCGGTAAGGCAGATGGCATTTATGGAGCCAACACTGCCAATGCGGTCAAGGCGTTCCAGCGGGATAACGGCCTTTCCGTCGATGGCGTTGCAGGGCCGGCTACACAGAGCGCCATCGACTTAAAGCTGCGCGCCGGCGGCTCCGCTTCTGGAAGCGGTTCCGGTAATTTGGGAACGATTACCGCGGGCGTCAACGTTCGGGCGGAGGCCAAGAGCGGCAGTACGATTCTTGGAACGCTCTCCAAGGGCACCAAGGTTACCGTGCTAGATATCAGCGGCTCCTGGGTGCACGTGCAGTCCGGAAGTTTGACGGGCTATGTCTTTGAGGATTATATCGACATCGACAAAGCGCAGGATGGCGGGGCTTCCGGCCCTGTGGTCAGCGAGGAATCCTTCACGGGCGTTGTGAAGGTATCGGGGAACCTGAACGTGCGCAAAGGGCCCGGGACGACTTATGCTGTGGTAGGCAAGCTGCGTAACGGGGATAAGGTAACGGTGACAGGCTCGACGGACGGCTGGTATGCGATCAGCTATGATGGAGGCACGGGCTATGTATCGAGCGCCTA
>CAJFUN010000013.1 GCA_904420205.1 Candidatus Parachristensenella avicola
CGCGGTGGAAGAGGGCTTGCACTTCGCTATCCGTGAAGGCGGCCGCACGGTGGGTGCCGGCGTGGTTTCCGCTATCGAGGCCTAAAACGAGTAAATCCAAAAAGGGGCAGGGTTCCTTTGCCCCTTTTTATTATTTTTTCGGATAAATTTCTAAAAAACGCTTGCAATGACGGCCAATTTATAGTATATTATGAAAGGTTCGCCACTCATTGGGATGACGACGGAGATTGCCTGGCTCGGCCAGGGTAACTTCGTCCGACAATGGTCCGGCAATCGGGCGACGGGTATGTGCACCCGTATGTGTTTTTAAGAGCGGCACACACGGATCGGTGTACATGGCTCGGGAAAACTAAGGAGGTAAAAATATGGCAAAGCAAAAGATCCGCATCAAGCTCAAGGCCTATGATCACAACCTCATCGACAAGTCCGCTGAGCGCATTGTGGAAACGGCCAAGCGCAGCGGAGCCGTGGTTTCGGGGCCCATTCCGCTCCCCACGGAGAAAGAAGTTGTGACGATTCTTCGCTCTCCCCACAAGCATAAAGACAGCCGGGAGCAGTTTGAACTCCGCACGCATAAGCGTCTGATCGACATCCTCAGCCCTACGGCTAAGACGCTGGATCAGCTGGTTCGCCTGGAGCTTCCGGCGGGTGTTGATATCGAGATTAAGGTTTAATTGGAGGAGGTGTAGACATGAAAAAGGCTATTCTTGGTAAGAAAGTCGGTATGACCCAGGTCTTTGCGGAAGATGGTACCGTGACCGCGGTCACCGTTGTAGAGGCCGGCCCCTGCACCGTGATCCAGAAAAAGACCGCTGATAAGGAAGGCTATGATGCACTTTGCGTCGCCTTTGATCCCATCCGGGAGAAGCTGGTTAACAAGCCTGCCAAGGGCCAGTTCGCCAAAGCGAATACCACGCCCTGCCGCTATGTGCGTGAGTTCCGTTTGGAGGATTGCTCCGCCAATGTGGGCGATGTACTGAAGGCGGATGTTTTCGCCGAAGGCGATGTGGTTGACGTGATTGGTAAGACCCGCGGCCGTGGTTATACGGGCACCATTCAGCGCTGGAACACCCATCGCGGCCCGATGGCGCACGGATCCAAGTATCATCGTGGCGTCGGCTCCCTGTCGGCGAATAGCTGGCCGAGCCGTGTATTTAAGAATAAGGGCATGCCTGGTCAATATGGTCAGGAACGTGTCACGATTCAGAACCTGACCGTCGTTCGCGTTGATGCTGAGCGCAACTTGCTGCTCATTAAGGGCGGCGTGCCCGGCAGCCGCGGCACCCTGCTCTTCATCCGCGATGCGGTGAAGAAGTAATCTGCTTTGGAAGGAGGATTCAGACATGCCTACTGTTTCGGTATATAATATGCAGGGCCAGAGTGTGGGCACCATTGAGCTGTCGGACGCTGTCTTTGGCGTTGAGGTTAACGCCCATGCGGTGCACGAAGTTGTCGTAGCCCAGTTGGCCAATCGTCGGCAGGGTACGCAGTCCGCCCTGACTCGCACCGAAGTTTCCGGCGGCGGCAAGAAGCCCTGGCGTCAGAAGGGCACCGGTCGCGCCCGTCAGGGTTCTACCCGTTCTCCCCAGTGGCGTCATGGTGGCGTCGTCTTTGCGCCCAAGCCCCGGGACTATCGTATTACCGTGAATAAGAAAGTACGCCGCCTGGCGATGAAGAGCGCGCTGACGGATAAAGTGCTTAGCAGCAGCTTCATCGTGGTAGACACCTTGGAGATGGCCGCACCCAAAACCCGTGAGATGGCCGCTATTCTAAAGAATCTGGGCGCAGATAAAAAGACCCTGGTGGTGACGGAAACCGTCAACAGCGACGTGGTCCGCGCCAGCAACAATATTCCCACCGTAAAGACCACAGAGGTGGGTACGTTGAACGTTTATGATATTGTGAATGCGGACAAGGCCATTGTCACCCGGCAGGCCGTCGCGAAGATTGAGGAGGTATACGCCTAATGAAAACTGCATATGACGTGATCCTCCGCCCGGTTTTGACCGAGCAAAGCTATGACAACATGGCTGACCGTAAATATACCTTTATCGTCGCTCCTAATGCCAACAAGACGGAGATCAAAGAGGCGATCGAGAAGATCTTCTCCGTGAAGGTCGCGAAGATCACCACGCAGGTCCGCGTCGGCAAGCTCAAGCGTCAGGGCAGGACTCAGGGTTACACCCCCGAAACCAAGCGGGCGACTGTCAAGCTTACCGCCGACAGTAAGGGCATCGAGTTCTTCGAAGGCATGGCACAGTAAAAGAGAGGAGGCAATCCCCATATGGCCATTAAAAAGTATAAGCCGACTTCTCCTGCGCGGCGCTTCATGTCGGTGTTGTCCTATGAAGAAATCACCAAGAAGAGCCCTGAGAAGGCGCTAACCAGCGATCTGCGCAGCCAGGCCGGCCGTAATGCCCAGGGTAAGATCACCGTCCGTCATCGTGGCGGCGGCGCCCGCAGGCAGTACCGCATTATTGATTTCAAGCGTGATCGCGACGGTATTCCCGCCACGGTCGCTTCCATCGAGTACGACCCCAACCGCTCCGCCAACATTGCGCTGCTTTACTATGCAGATGGTGCTAAGCGCTATATTCTGGCTCCTTTGGGCTTGAATGTAGGCGATAAGATCCTATCGGGCGCAGGTGCGGACATCAAAGTGGGCAACGCGCTGCCGATTTCGGATATTCCGGTCGGTACCATGATCCACAACCTGGAGCTGCAGCCTGGAAAGGGTGGTCAGCTCTGCCGCTCGGCCGGCGCTGCTGCTCAGCTAATGGCGAAGGAAGGGCGCTACGCCCAGGTGCGTCTACCCTCCGGCGAAGTCCGCATGCTGGCAATGAATTGCAAGGCTACCATTGGACAGGTCGGCAACCTGGAGCATGAGAACGTATCCATCGGTAAGGCTGGCCGCAAGCGCCATATGGGCTGGCGGCCCACCGTCCGCGGTGTTGTCATGAACCCGGTGGACCACCCCCATGGCGGCGGCGAGGGCAAGAGCCCGGTCGGTATGCCTTCTCCCATGAGCCCCTGGGGTAAGCCCACCATGGGACGCAAAACCCGTAAGAACAAGAACCCCAGCGACAAGTACATCGTTAAGCGTCGCGGAAGCAAGTAAGGAGGTCGCAGGATGAGCAGGTCGGTTAAAAAGGGCCCCTACGTTCAGGAGCGTCTCTACAATCGAGTGGAGCAGATGAACGCGGCAAATGAAAAGAAAGTCGTTAAGACCTGGTCCCGGGCTTCTACCATCTTCCCCACCTTTGTGGGCCACACCATTGCGGTGCACGATGGTCGCAAGCACGTGCCGGTTTACATCACCGAGGACATGGTTGGACACAAGCTGGGCGAATTTGCGCCCACGCGTACCTTCCGCGGTCACGCCGGAAGCAAGTCCAGCAAGGTTAAATAAGGAGGGGCACCATGGCAACTAGAATGAAAGAAAAAGCCGCTTTGCGCAAAGCGAATGCTGACAAGCGGCCCCGCGCCGTGGCCCGTTACCAGCGTATTTCGACCCGCAAGGCGAAAATTGTCCTGGATCTGATCCGCGGTAAGGCGGTGAATGAGGCGCTGGCCATTCTGGCTTATACGCCGAAGGCCGCCTGCCCCATCGTGGAGAAGCTGGTCAATTCGGCGGCGGCGAACGCTGAGAACAACCTGAATCTGGATCGCAACAACCTGTATGTGGCCGAAGCCTATGCCAACCAGGGACCGACTATGAAGCGTTATCGCATCGTTTCCCGCTCCATGGTTCATCCCTATGAGCATCGTTTGAGCCATATCACAGTGGTTCTCGACCAGATTAACAAATAAGGAGGCTGTTCTAATGGGTCAGAAAGTTCATCCCCATGGCGCACGAGTAGGCGTCATCAAGGATTGGGACTCTCGCTGGTATGCCGATAAGAAGAACTTTGCCGACTTTATCGTCGAGGACGAAAAGGTTCGCAAGTTTCTGAAGAATAAGCTCTATGACGCCGGCATCTCCCGCATCGAGATCGAGCGCCGGGAAGCCAATAAGCTCGTGATCGGCATTCATGCTGGGAAGCCCGGTATCATTATCGGAAAAGGCGGCGCTGGCATTGAGGCGTTGAAAAAGGAAGTCGCCGCGATGACCGGTGGCGAAGTGTTTATCAACATCTACGAGGTGCGCAATGTGGATACCGACGCGCAGCTGGTGGCTGAATCCATTGCTGCGCAGCTGGAAAAGCGCATTTCTTTCCGCCGCGCCATGAAGCAGTCCCTGGGCCGTGCGATGAAGGGCGGCGCGAAGGGTATCCGTACCTTGGTATCCGGTCGTCTGGGTGGTGCGGAAATTGCCCGCAGCGAAGGCTATCACGACGGCTCGATCCCGCTGCAGACGCTGCGCGCGGATATTGACTACGGTTTTGCTGAAGCCAAAACCACCTATGGCCGTATCGGCTGCAAGGTGTGGATCTACAAGGGCCAGGTTATGCCCAAGGATTTCCGTCAGACCATGCGGGGCGAAGCGCCTGCTCAGGCGCCGGCTGACCCCAACCGGCCTGATCGCGACCGCCGTCGTGGCGACCGCCGCCGCGGCGACCGTCGGCCCCAGGAAGGAGGACGCCGCTAATGTTGATGCCAAAGAGAGTCAAGCACCGCAAGCAAATGCGGGGACGTTTGACTGGAAAAGCTACCCGGGGTAATGCCGTCACCTATGGTGATTTCGGATTGGCCGCCCAGGATCCTAGCTGGATCACGGCGAATCAGATTGAGGCTGCCCGTGTTGCCATGACCCGCTACATTAAGCGTGGCGGCCAGGTATGGGTTAAGATTTTCCCCGACAAGCCCATCTCTAAGAAGCCTGCTGAAACCCGCATGGGTTCCGGTAAGGGTTCGCCCGAGTACTGGGTAGCCGTTGTTAAGCCCGGACGCGTGCTCTTTGAAATCGCTGGCGTTTCTGAGGAAGTTGCCCGCGAGGCGCTGCGTCTGGCTTCCCACAAGCTGCCTGTCAAGACTACCATTGTCAAGAAAGAGCAGCCCACGACTGAAGAAATGGGTGGTGAAGCATAATGAAGGCAGCCGAGCTTCGTGAAAAAACTTCCGCCGAGCTCAATACGCAGCTGGTTGAGCTGAAGGCTAATCTGTTTAACCTCCGCTTCCAACAGGCTACCGGGCAGCTGAGCAACCCCATGGTGATCCGTGAGTGCAAGCGCAATATCGCCCGCATCATGACCGTGATTCGCGAGCGTGAGCTTAAGCAGGCCCAGTAAGCTTGAAAGGAGGAAAAACCGTGGCTGAGAATCGTAATCTTCGCAAGACCCGTGTTGGTACGGTCGTAAGCGATAAAATGCAAAAGACGGTTGTCGTGCTGATCAAGGATAAGACGAAGCATCCCTTGTACGGCAAGACTGTAAATATTTCCAAACGCCTGAAGGTCCATGATGAGGAAAACATTTGTGGCGTGGGCGATCGCGTTCGTGTGATGGAGACCCGCCCCCTGTCCAAGGACAAGCGCTGGCGTCTGGTTGAAATCATCGAGAAGGCCAAGTAAAGGAGGACCACCATGATTCAGCCTCAAACCCGTCTGAAGGTTGCTGACAACACTGGTGCCAAGGAAATCATGTGCATCCGTGTGATGGGCGGTTCCGTCCGCAAATACGGCAACATCGGCGATGTAATCGTAGCTTCTGTTAAGACTGCAACACCTGGCGGCGTTGTCAAGAAGGGCGATGTGGTGAAAGCCGTTATCGTCCGTTCCGTCCGCGGCACCCGCCGCCCCGACGGCACGTATATCCGCTTTGATGATAACGCGGCCGTCATCATCGACAACCAGCAGCAGCCCCGCGGCACCCGTATCTTTGGGCCCGTGGCTCGTGAGCTCCGTGAGAAGAACTATATGAAGATCATCTCGCTGGCTCCCGAAGTGCTCTAGGAGGTGCCAATTGAGTAAGATGCATATCAAAGCGAAGGATAAGGTTATGGTCATGTCCGGCGTGGATGCCGGCAAAATTGGCACGGTGAAGGTCGCTTATCCGGCTGAAGGTCGCGTGGTCATCGAGGGTAAGGATAAGGACAACGCGATGACCATGATGACCAAGCACATTAAGCCCCGCCAGCAGGGTCAGCCCGGCGGCCGCGTGGAGATGGACCGTACCATCAACGCATCCAACGTGATGTTGCTGTGCAGCAAGTGCAATCGCCCTGTACGGCTGAAGCACAAGACTTTGGCTGACGGTACCAAGGTGCGTTACTGCAAATGGTGCAACGAGCCCATTGATAACTAGCCGCAGAGAAAGGGAGGAAATACAGTGTCCAGACTGAAGGATAAATATATCCAGGAAGCCGTACCTGCTCTTAAGGCTAAGTTCAATTACGCGAACGTTATGCAGGTGCCGAAGCTGGAGAAAATCGTAATTAACATGGGCGTTGGCGATGCTCGCGAGAATTCCCGGGCTATCGAGGCGGCGGCCAATGAGCTGACCATTATCGCCGGGCAGAAGGCGGCTGTAACGACCGCCAAGAAGTCCATTGCAAACTTCAAAGTCCGCGAGGGCATGAAGGTAGGCTGCAAAGTGACGCTGCGTGGCGAGCGGATGTATGAGTATATGGATAAGCTCATCTCCATTGCGCTGCCCCGGGTCCGCGATTTCCGCGGCATTTCGTCCAAGTCTTTCGACGGTCGTGGCAACTATGCCATGGGCGTCCGAGAGCAGCTCATTTACCCTGAAATCAATTATTCCGAGGTGGATAAGGTGCGGGGCATGGATATCATCTTCGTCACCACCGCCGAGACCGACGAGGAAGCTCTGGAGCTGTTGAAGCTGCTGGGCATGCCTTTCGCGCAGAACAGTTAGGAGGTAGCAAACTCGTGGCAAAGAAGAGCATGATCGCCAAGCAGCAGAGGCCGGCGAAGTTTTCCACCCGGGCTTACACGCGTTGCCGCATTTGCGGACGCCCCCATGCTGTGCTTCGCAAATATGGGATTTGCCGTATTTGCTTTAGAGAACTGGCTTATAAGGGACAGATCCCCGGTGTCCGTAAGGCCAGCTGGTAACGGAGGGAGGTAGCAACATGTATGTAACGGATCCGATTGGAGATATGCTGACCCGAATCCGCAACGGTTTGGTCGCGAAGCATGATGTGGTGGAAGTTCCCGCCTCCAACATGAAGAAGGCGATTGCCAAAATCCTTTTGGAGGAAGGCTATATTAAGGATGTCCGCCTGGCGGACGACGACAAGCAGGGCACCCTGCGCCTGACCCTGAAGTATGATTCCAAGGGGAACAAGGTGGTTAAGGGCCTGAAGCGCATCAGCAAGCCCGGCCTGCGGGTATACGCCAATAAGGATGAGATCCCGAAGGTATTGGGCGGCCTGGGTATCGCAATTATTTCAACTTCCAAGGGCGTCATGACCGATAGAATGGCGCGCATGAATGGCGTAGGCGGCGAAGTGCTGGCCTACATCTGGTAGCCCTGGGCAAAATTACGGAGGTGTGACAATGTCGAGAATCGGAAAACTGCCGGTGGAAATTCCTGCCGGCGTTACGGTCACCGTAAGCGACGACAACCTGGTCACCGTCAAGGGCCCCAAGGGCACGCTGACTCAGCAGATCACCGGAGATCTGCAGGTGACGAAAGAGGAAAACGTCGTGCATGTGACCCGTGCGCGAGACGATAAAGAGAGCCGCGCTAAGCATGGCCTCTATCGTGTCCTGATCCATAACATGGTCAAGGGTGTGACCGAAGGCTTCAGCAAGTCGCTGTCCATTGTGGGCACTGGCTATCGTGCCGCGCTTAGCGGAAAGAAGCTCTCGCTGACCATTGGCTTTTCCCATCCGGTGGAGCTGGATCCGCCCGCCGGCATCAGCTTTGAGGTGCCTAACCCGAATACCATTGTCGTGAAGGGTATTGACAAAGCTGCGGTTGGACAGGTTGCCGCGATCGTTCGCGAGGTGCGTCCGCCCGAGCCGTATCTGGGCAAGGGGATTCGCTACGAGAATGAGAACGTGCGCCGTAAGGCCGGCAAGGCCGCCAAGTAGCGGACTTAAAAGGAGAGGCACACAATGATTAATAAGAAAGATAAAAATAAGATCCGCAAGGTTCGCCATCTGCGGGTGCGCAAGAAGATCTCCGGAACGGCTGATCGCCCGCGCCTGTGCGTTTATCGTTCCTTGGCTGGCATCTATGCTCAGCTTATCGATGATACCAAGGGCGTGACCCTAGCGGCGGCTTCCACCGTGGAGCCGGAGCTGAAGGCTAAGGTTGCGGAGATGACCAAAACCCAGGCCGCCAAGGAAGTGGGAAAGGCCATTGCCCAGCGTGCTGTGGATAAGGGCTGCAAGTCCGTGATTTTTGATCGCGGCGGATACATCTACACCGGCCGTGTGGCTGCCCTCGCCGAGGGCGCCCGCGAAGGCGGCCTCGAGTTCTAAGAAGGAGGAACAACATGGAACAGCGCCAATATAAGGATTCCTCCACGCCCGAGATTAAGGAGAGACTGGTAGCCATTAACCGCGTAGCGAAGACCACGAAGGGTGGCCGCAACTTCCGCTTTACCGCTTTGATGGTGGTAGGCGATGAGAACGGCCACGTAGGTGTGGGTAGCGGTAAGGCTGCTGAGATTCCCGAAGCGATTCGCAAGGGTGTGGAAGCCGCCAAGAAGAACATGGTGGAGATTGCCCGTCATGGCACCACGATTCCCCATGAAACGCAGGGCCATTTTGGCAAGGGTAGCGTACTGCTGATGCCCGCTGAAGAAGGTTCCGGTGTAATCGCCGGCGGCGCCGTCCGCGCCGTGCTGGAGTTGGCCGGTATTCAGGATATCCGTACCAAGAGCTTGGGCTCCAGCAATCCCGCCAACACGGTAAAGGCCACCCTCGAAGGCCTCAAGCAGCTGCGGACCGCCGAACAGATCGCTCGTGCGCGCGGTAAATCTGTCGAGTCGATCCTGGGCTAGGGAGGAGAGAGAAATGGCTAAGAAAATGCTCAAAATCACCTGGATGAAGAGCACCATTGCCGGCAAAAAGGATCAGCGCGATACCATTGCCGCTCTGGGGCTGCACAAGCTGCACCAGGTGGTGGTGAAGGATGACAATCCTTCCATCCGGGGGATGATTTTCCGGGTACGCCATCTGGTGTCGGTGGAAGAGATTGAGACCATGGAAGGGGATAAGGCATGAAGCTGCATGAATTGACGCCGGCTCCCGGCGCCCGGACCGCTGAAAAGCGTCTGGGCCGCGGTACCGGTTCCGGTTTGGGTAAGACTTCTGGTAAAGGCCACAAGGGCCAGTGGGCCCGTTCAGGCGGCGGTGTCCGCCCGGGCTTTGAGGGCGGGCAGATGGCTCTGTATCTGCGGCTGCCCAAGCGTGGATTCACCAATCACTTTGCAACCGTATACAGCGAGGTCAATCTAGAGCAGCTCAATGGCTTCGAAGACGGCACGGTGGTCACGCCGGAGCTGCTTCTGGAAGCGGGTATTATCAAGAAGACCCTGGACGGCGTTAAGATCCTGGGCCGTGGGGAACTGACTCGTAAACTGACCGTCAAAGCTGCGAAATTCTCGAAGTCTGCACAGGAGAAGATTAACGCCGCCGGTGGCAGTTTCGAGGTGATCTAAATGCTAGAGACGCTGCGCAACGCATGGAAGATTGCTGATCTTCGCAAGAAGATCCTGTTTACGCTGCTCGTGCTCTTTATCTACCGTGTGGGCGCCCATGTGCCTGTGCCTGGCGTCAATACGGCTGATTTGAGCAGCGCAATGGTGAACAACGGCCTTCTTGAGCTCATGAACCTCTTTAATGGTGGCGCTCTTGAGAGCTTTACGGTGTTTGCCACAGGCATTACGCCTTACATCACGGCCTCCATTGTGATTCAGCTGCTGACGGTGGCGATTCCTAAGCTGGAGCAGCTGTCCAAGGAAGGCGAGGAGGGCCGCAAAAAGCTCAACCAATATACCCGTATCATGGGTATCGCCCTGGCTGTGCTCACCTCTATTGGCACGACTATCAGCATGCAGGCTCAGTATGGGATTCTCAACAACCCCAGCTGGTATACCTACCTGTTCATCGCTATCATCCATGCGGCAGGCACCGCCTTCACAATGTGGTGTGGCGAGCGTATCACGGAGCGGGGTATTGGAAACGGTATCTCCCTGCTGATCTTTATCAACATTGTTTCCACCGTACCGGGCAGAATCCGTACAGTCTTCCTGAACATGGCGGCCGGAACCCTCTCCTGGCTGTGGTTGCCGGTGCTGGTGCTGCTGCTGTTGGTTATCATCGTGGCGATCATTTGGATGGATCTAGGTGAGCGCCGCATCCCGGTGCAGTATGCGAAGCGAGTGGTCGGACGCCGGCAATACGGCGGCCAGAGCACCTACCTGCCGCTGAAGGTGAATTCGACCGGCGTAATGCCGCTGATCTTTGCCTCCACGATTCTGCAGTTTCCCACCATGCTGCTAATGATTTGGCCTAACTGGGGCTTCACGCAGTGGTGGAACCGGGTGATGAGCTCGACTTCTCCCTGGTATGCGATCGTAATGGCTCTTCTGATTATCGGATTTGCTTACTTCTATTCGGCTATCTCCTTCAATCCGGTGGAGCTGTCTAAGAACATTCAGCAGCAGGGCGGATTTATTCCCGGCATCCGGCCGGGCAAACCGACCAGCGATTATTTGCAAAAAATCGTCAACCGTGTTATATTGTTTAGCGCTCTGTTCATGGCGGCGCTGGCGCTGATTCCCATGCTGATCGGTAACCTGCTGAATATCAGCGGATTCGCTGCGACCAGTATGCTGATTCTGGTTAGCGTGTCGCTGGAAACCAGCAAACAGATTGAATCCCAGCTGTTGGTGCGCAACTACAAGGGCTTTATGAAGTGATGAGGGCCGGACAATGAATCTGATTTTGTTAGGCCCCCCCGGAGCGGGGAAGGGCACGCAAGCGGTGCGCATAAGCGAGCGCTATGGTTTGCCGCATATTTCCACGGGCGACATGCTTCGTTCGGCCATTAAGGCGCAAACCCCCATGGGTATTGCCGCCAAGAGCCATATTGATAAAGGCGAACTTGTACCGGATGATGTGGTGATCGGCGTGGTGCGGGAGCGGCTCGCAATGGCGGACTGCGCCAAGGGTTTTCTGTTGGATGGTTTCCCGCGCACCCTTGTGCAGGCGGAGGCTTTGGAGCAGATTGCTTCGGTGGATGTCGCGCTCTGCGTGGACGCCGAGGCTGAAGCTTTGGTGCAGCGTATTGCAGGGCGCCGGGTATGCACGAAGTGCAACGGGACCTTCCATGTATCTGCGCTCAAGGGCACGGTATGCCCGGTATGCGGGGCGGCGCTCATGCAGCGCGATGATGACCAGGAAAAGACGGTGCGTAACCGGCTGGCCGTTTATGAAGCGCAAACCAAGCCTTTGATCGACTTCTATACCCATAAAGGCATTCTTCGCAGCGTCGACGGCATGCAGGCGATCGAGAAGGTCTTCCAGGATATCTGTGATGTGTTGGGAGATTAAGCGATGATTCATATTCGCAATGATAGCGAAATAGCGCATCTTCGGGAGGCTGGCCGGCAGACCGCGCTCTGTATGCAGCATATTGCTGCGCTGATCGAGTGCGGAATTACGACCGGCGAGCTTGACCGGGAAGCGGAACAGTTTATCCGTCGAAACGGCGGAATTCCCACCTTTAAAGGTTTCCAGGGGTATCCGGGGTCCATATGTGCCTCGATCAACGAGGAAGTTGTGCATGGGATCCCCGGATCCCGGAAACTAATGAACGGCGACATCATATCCATCGATCTGGGCGTAACGTACGACGGATGGGTGGGGGATATGGCGCGAACCTTTGCAGTAGGCGAGGTTGAGCCTAATAAGCTCAAGCTGATGGACGTAACCAAGGCATGCTTTGAAGCCGGCATGGATAAGATGCGGCCTGGTAACCGCTTGGGCGATGTGTCCAGCGCGGTACAGGCGTTGGCTGAAAGCCATGGCTACGGCGTGGTGCGTGATCTATGCGGACACGGCGTAGGCCAGAATATGCACGAGGATCCAGAATTGCCGAACTTTGGACGGGCGGGTCATGGGATACGGTTACAGGCCGGTATGGTGCTGGCGCTGGAGCCTATGATCAACGAGGGGACCTGGAAGGTCCGTTTTCTTGAGGATGGCTGGACGGTCATCAGTGCGGATCATTCGCCTTCGGCCCATTATGAAAACACAATTGCCATCACGCAAGAGGGTCCGATGATCCTGACGGCGCTTTAGGAGGCCGGAATGAGACAGATGGCCCCGGCATGCGGCGTTATCGTAGCGTCGAAGGCTGGAAGGGACGCGGGGCGCAGCTTCGTGATTCTTAAGGTAGTCGACGATCAGTATGTGTTGATAGCGGATGGTGAACTGCGGAAGGTTCAGAACCCGAAGAGGAAAAAACTGCGGCATCTTTCTATCCGGCCCTATGTGGCGCAGGAGATACGGCAATGCCTGGAGCAGCAGAAGCTGCTGACGGACAGCGACGTTAGAAAGGCGCTGGCAGCCTTTGAGCAAGCCGATCAGAAGGAGGAGGGATAAATTGTCCAAGCAGGATGTCATTGAGGTAGAAGGTACGGTAACAGAGTCCTATCCCAATGCAATGTTCCAGGTGGAGCTGAGCAATGGTCATCGCATTCTAGCCCATATTTCGGGCAAGCTGCGCATGAATTATATCAGGATTTTACCGGGTGATAAGGTTACGGTCGAGCTGTCGCCTTACGACCTAACGCGCGGCAGGATTACCTGGCGGGGGAAGGCCCGTCAGAGCTAGAGAAGGAGGGTGGCACCATGAAAGTAAGGCCTTCGGTTAAGAAGATTTGCGAAAAGTGCAAGATCATCAAGCGCAAGGGCAATGTGATGGTCATCTGCGAGAACCCCCGCCATAAGCAGCGGCAGGGCTAACGACAACAACTACCAATCATGGGACGCGGCTGGCCGGGGCGGAGATCCGCCTCCGGTAGTCCTGTTTGATTGTGATCCAACATAGATGCAACCCCAAACGAATGATACTGGAGGTGTATCCGCAAAATGGCTCGTATTTCGGGAGTAGATTTGCCTAGAACCAAACGAGTCGAGGCTGGCCTGACCTATATCTATGGTATCGGGTTCACCACGGCGAAAAAGATTCTGGCTGAAACCGGCATCGATCCTGACACCCGCGTGCAGGATCTCTCGGAGAATGACATCAGCAAGCTCCGTGAATACATCGAACACAATCTCAAGGTGGAGGGCGACCTGCGCCGTGAGGTTTCCTTGAACATCAAGCGACTGATGGAGATCGGTTCCTACCGTGGTATCCGTCATCGTCGTAACCTGCCCGTCCGCGGACAGAACACCAAGCAGAACGCCCGTACCCGCAAGGGCCCGAAGCGTCAGGCTGTCGGCGGCAAGAAAAAGGCCAAGTAAGAAGGAGGGGTAGAAGTTGGCTAAGTCCACTAAGCAGGCAGCGGCCAAGAAAGGCGCCGTTCGTCGCCGCCGCGAAAAAAAGAACGTTGAGCGTGGCGCGGCGCATATCCGCTCGTCCTTCAACAATACCATCGTTACCATCACCGATACGCAGGGCAACGCTTTGTCCTGGGCTTCGGCCGGTGGCTTGAATTTCCGCGGCAACCGTAAGAGCACGCCCTTCGCGGCGCAGATGGCTGCCGAGACCGCGGCCAAGGCGGCCATGGAGCATGGCCTGAAAACAGTTGAAGTCTACGTAAAGGGACCCGGTTCCGGCCGTGAAGCCGCAATCCGCTCCCTCCAGGCTGCCGGTCTGGAAATCAGCCTGATCAAAGACGTCACGCCCATTCCCCACAATGGCTGCCGTCCCCCCAAGCGTCGTCGCGTGTAATCGCAGGAGGTAACAAGAAATGGCCAGATATACTGAATCTGTTTGCCGTCTGTGCCGCCGGGAAGGGGTTAAGCTCTTTTTGAAGGGCGATCGTTGCTACTCTGGCAAGTGCGCCATTGCAAAGCGCCCCACCCCCCCGGGACAGCACGGTGTCAGCAGGAAGAAAGTTTCCGAATATGGTTTGCAGCTGCGCGAGAAGCAGAAGATGCGCCGTGCCTATGGTATGCTGGAGAAGCAATTCCAGCATACCTTTGAGAAAGCTGCTAAGGTACGCAATATGCCCACCGGCGAAGCACTGCTGATGCTGCTGGAGATGCGCCTAGACAACGTATGCTATCGCCTTGGCTTTGGCAATTCCCGCCCCCAGGCCCGGCAGATTGTCACCCATGGACACATTACCGTCAACGGCAAGCGGGTTGACATCGCCTCCTATGAGGTTAAGGTGGGCGACGTGATCGGCGTGCACGAGGGCAGCCGTTCCATGGAAGTGTTCAAGGTGGCTCGGGAGAATACCGCGCGCACTACCCCCAAGTGGCTGGAGCTCAATGCCGACGCCCTGGAGGGAAAGGTCATTCAGAAGCCGGCCCGCGAGGATATCGATCTGACGCTGTCCGAGCATCTGGTGGTTGAGTACTACTCCAAGAGGTAAGGATGCTGGAGAGTAACGCACCCCTCAGCCGGCCCCAAACGCATTGGTGTGAAGGAGGGCAATAGCCTAATGCTTGAAATTGAAAAGCCGAAGATTGAATGTGTTGAGATGAGCGATGACGGGCGCTATGGCAAATTTGTCGTGGAGCCCCTGGAGCGAGGATTCGGCACAACGCTGGGCAATTCCTTACGGCGCGTTTTGCTGAGCATGCTGCCTGGCGTGGCGGTCAGCTCTGTCAAAATTGACGGTGTGCTTCACGAGTTTTCCACGATTCCCGGTGTAACCGAGGATGTGACGGAGATTTTGCTGAACCTGAAGGGTTTGGCGGCGCGCATGTATACCGAGCAGCCGAAGACCGTGACGATTAGCCGAGTAGGGCCCTGCGTCCTGACGGCCGGCGATATCGTCACCGATTCGGAGGTTGAGATTCTGAATCCCGACATGTACATTGCCACCCTCAACGAGGATGCCCGCCTGTACATGGAACTGGTCCTAACGAAGGGCCGCGGATACATCAGTGCAGATGCGAATAAGCAGCCTGGTCAGCCGATCGGCGTCATCCCTATGGACTCCATCTATACGCCGGTACACAAGGTGAACTTCTCCGTGGAGGATACCCGCGTAGGTCAGCGGACTGATTACGATAAGCTGACCATGGAAGTATGGACCAACGGCACGATTCGGCCCGACGAGGCGCAAAGCCTTGCGGCTAAGATTCTCTATGACCATCTAGCCCTCTTCATTGAGCTGACGGAGAGCGTCAGCGATGTGGAGATCATGGTGGAAAAGGAGGATGGCCAGAAGGAACGGGTCCTTGAGATGACCATTGAGGATTTGGACCTGACGGTACGCTCCTATAACTGCCTGAAGCGGGCAGGGATCAACACGGTGGAAGAGTTGATCCAGCGCACCGAGGAAGACATGATGAAGGTGCGCAACCTTGGCCGCAAATCCCTGGAGGAAGTGATCCAGAAGTTGGCTGGCCTGGGCCTTAGTTTGAAGAAAAAAGAAGACTGATTCGGAGGTAACGTCCATGTCACAATATCGTAAGTTGGGCCGGCCGACCGATCAGCGTATTGCGCTTCTCCGCGGGCAGGTGACCGAGCTGCTGAACAAGGGCAAGATTATCACCACCGACACCCGCGCCAAGGAAGTGCGCAGCATTGCTGAAAAGCTGATCACCCTGGCTGTCCGTGAGTGTGAAAACACCGTTGAGGCGACCAAGAGCACCCAAAATGATAAGAAGCAGACCGTGGAAATCACCGTGAAGAACGATGCGCCTTCCCGTCTGCATGCCCGTCGTCAGGTGATGGAGATCCTGTATAAGGTGCCGCTCACCCGCGAGGAAGATGAGACCAAAAAGGAGTTTGCCGCCCGCTCGAACCAGATCAAGAACCCTGTGGTGGATAAGCTCTTTGACGAAATTGGTCCGAAGTATAAGAAGCGCGCCGAAGAGAAGGGCCAGCGCGGTGGTTATACCCGCATCATTAAGATGGGCCCCCGCCGCGGCGACGCTGCGGAAATGGTCATCCTGGAGATGGTCGACTAATACCTGGGTTATGACCGGAAGCGAACGCTTCCGGTTTTTCTGTATTTTAGCGTGTATTCAAAGCATTTTGCCTAAAGACCACGGAGAGGTTTGGACAGACTGTGCCTTTTCACCCAAAAAACATTAAGGTATAATAAGGGCGCCGCCCGATTGGCCAGCGGCAAGGAAACTGCGGTAAAGGATGGGGAGTATGGAACCAATCATAGAGCTAAAAAAGGTTAGCTATGAATATGCGGCTTATGAAGAGTCAGAGGAACCAGCCGCGGCACTGAAAGGGATCGATCTTTCTCTGGAGCCGGGTAAGTTTATCGCAGTCATTGGCCATAATGGCTCGGGCAAATCTACCCTGGCTAAACATCTGAACGCGCTGCTGCTGCCGACGGAAGGTACGGTATGGGTATGCGGTATCGATACGAAGGATCCCGAGCGGCTATGGGATGTACGGCAAAGCGCGGGTATGGTGTTTCAAAATCCGGATAATCAGCTTGTCTCCTCAGTAGTAGAGGAGGATGTGGCCTTCGGACCGGAAAATCTTGGTGTGCCCAGAGAGGAAATACGTCGCCGGGTGGACGAGGCATTGGAAGATGTTGGCATGTCGGCCTATGCCCAGCATGCCCCCCATATGCTATCCGGCGGCCAAAAGCAGCGGATCGCTATCGCAGGGATTATCGCAATGCGGCCCCGTATTATTGTGATGGACGAGCCCACCGCCATGCTGGATCCTTCCGGGCGGCAAGAGGTGATGGATACCATCCTTAAGCTTAAACGGGAGGAGGGCATCACCGTTATCCTGATTACCCACTTCATGGAGGAAGCCATTTTGGCGGATCACGTCATCGTGATGGATGGAGGGTGCATTGTGCGCCAAGGAACGCCGCGGGCCGTTTTCTCCCATGTAGAGGAACTCAAGGCGATTGGTTTGGACGTGCCCCCCATGACGGAGCTGGCCAAGCTGCTTCGCGACCAGGGCTTGGCGGTGGAGCAGGATATTATTACCATAGAGGAGATGGCGGACGCGATATGTCGATTGTTGCAGAAAAAGTAAGCTACGTATATATGCCCGGAAGTCCCTTTGAGGCCGAGGCGCTGTCCGATGTTTCCTTCACCATTGAAGACGGCGAGTTTGTGGGTGTGATCGGCCATACCGGTTCAGGCAAATCGACGCTGGTACAGCATTTTAATGCCCTGATTAAGCCTACCAGTGGGAAAATGACGGTGCAAGGCGTGGACATTGGAGAAAAGGGCGTAAGCCTCAACAGCCTGCGACAGAAGGTGGGTTTGGTTTTTCAATACCCGGAATATCAGCTTTTTGAGGAAACGGTAGAAAAAGATGTGGCCTTTGGCCCCAAAAATCTTGGATTACCGGAGGAGGAAATTTTAAATCGGGTAGCTGAGGCGATGCGCCTGGTGGGCCTTGATCAAAAGAAGATCGGTGCACGGAGCCCCTTTGAACTATCCGGCGGCCAACGCCGGCGGGTAGCCTTAGCAGGGGTGCTGGCAATGAACCCCGAGGTGCTGATTCTGGACGAGCCCTCAGCAGGGCTGGATCCCCATGGACGCAACGAGATCTTGGCGCTGGTATCAGCGATTCATGAGGAGCGCGGCTGCACCGTTATCATGGTAAGCCATTCCATGGATGAAGTGGCCCGGGTTGCCTCGCGGGTTATGGTGATGAACCACGGCCATCTTGTTATGGACGGCACCCCAAGGCAGGTCTATACCCAGGGAGATCAGCTCCAGCAGATCGGATTGGGCGTACCGGCGACAGTGCAGCTGTCGCAGATGTTGCGAAGCCGCGGGCTGGATGTCCCAGAGGGAATCCTTTCGTTGCAGGAGATGGCGCAATGGATCCAAACCCAAAGTAAGGAGGCCGGCCATGTTTAAGATGTCGATCGGGCAGTACCTGCCTGGCAATTCCCCGGTACACCGGATGGATCCTCGGGTAAAGCTGGTCGTCACCTTTCTTATCATTATCGGTGTGTTTTTTATCCATTCCCTATGGGGATATCTGGCAGTGGCGCTTTATTTGGCTGCTGTCATTGCGGTCAGCAAGATTCCAGTAATGTTTTTGCTGCGGGCGCTGCGTTCGATGACTTTTATTGTGGCGCTAACCTTTCTTATCAACCTATTCACCGGCGGCGGGGGAGGATTCCGCATTACACTGCGGGGATTGGAATTGGCGGTCAATATGTCGCTGAGGCTCATTTTTCTCATTATGGCCAGCCAGATCTTGACGCTGACAACCTCGCCGCTTTCGCTGACGGATGGGATCGAAAGCCTTTTCCGTCCGCTAGAAAAGGTAAAATTCCCTGTACATGAGATGGCAATGATGATGACCATTGCGATGCGGTTTATCCCTACGCTCTTGGACGAAGCGGATCGCATCATGAAGGCGCAGATGAGCCGCGGCGCCGACTTTGAAAGCGGCAACCTGATGCGCCGGGCGAAAAATATGGTGCCGCTGCTGGTGCCGCTGTTCGTCAGCGCCTTCCGAAGGGCGGATGAATTGGCGATGGCCATGGAAGCGCGCTGCTACCGGGGCGGGAAAGGCAGAACCCGTATGAAGCAGCTGAAAACTTCCTCAGTCGATTTTTGGGGTGTCATGGTCAGCTGCGTATTGGCGGCTTGCATCGTAGCTGATCACATGCTCTTTTGAGATTGCTATGAAGAATTTTGCTTTGATGGTAGAATATGATGGCTGCGCTTTCAGCGGCTGGCAGCGTCAGCAAAACGCACCCTCCGTACAGCAAACGCTGGAGGAGGCGATCCGGAGGGGACTGGGAAGCCAGGTAAACCTAATCGGCGCAGGGCGCACTGATGCGGGCGTTCATGCCTTAGGGCAAGTCTGCAATTTCCGGAGCGATACCCGCATTCCAGCCGATAAGCTGCCCTTTGTATTGAACCGGGAGCTGCCCCATACCGTGCAGGTACAGTCAGCCTTTGAGGTGCCCTGGGGGTTTCACGCCCGCTATTTAGCCAAAGGGAAGCATTACCGCTATATCATCCGGGTTGCGCGGTTTCCTTCTGCCCTATGGCATCACAGAGCCTGGCAGATACCCTATGCGCTGGATGTAGAAGCGATGCGGGAAGCGGCAGCCGCGCTGACCGGAACGCATGATTTTAAGGCTTTTTGCGCTTCCGGAAGCGAGGTAAAAAGTACGGTAAGGACGCTGTACCGGATTGAGATAAATCGATCTGGCAGCGAGATATTGTTTGATTTCTATGGAAACGGGTTCCTCTATAACATGGTGCGTATTCTGGTAGGTACGCTGGCTTATGTGGGACAGGGACGAATAAGCCCCGATCAGGTATCTGCCATCCTGGAGGGAGCGGACCGCAGGCAGGCGGGCATCACCGCGCCGCCCTATGGCCTTTATATGGTGAGCGTACAGTATGCCCGCCGGTATATCGCCATGCTGCATCCGCGGCCCTGGCCGGCTATTCGGGGCGGATGGCATATGCATCCAGCACCAAAAACAAAAAAGTGTCAACTGATCCACGTGTATCATAATCAGGCCCGGGTGTTCGCCCTGAAAAATGGGAAAATTCAAGCGGAGGATTTCAAAAGAAAATCGGCTAAAGCGCCAACAAACGCTTGACTTTATACGCGCCTACGTGTACAATAGAACCTGCGCCTACGAAGGCAAGGCGGAGAAAGCCTTTCCGCCTTTATCAATATTTGGAGGTAACACGATGAAAACGTTCATGGCCAATGCCGGGAATGTTTCTAGCCAGTGGTATATCGTGGATGCGGCGGGACTCCCCTTGGGTCGTGTCGCTAGCCAGGTGGCCCACATTCTCCGCGGCAAGCACAAGCCCACCTATACGCCCCACGTGGATACGGGGGATCACGTCATCGTGATCAACGCTGAGAAAGCCATTCTGACGGCCAAAAAGCTGGATCAGAAGATGTACCGTCACTATTCCGGATATGTGGGCGGCCTGAAGGAGATCCCCTACCGCCTTCTGATGGAAAAGAAGCCCGAGTTGGCCATGTATGAGGCTATCCAGGGGATGCTGCCCAAGAATGCGCTGGGCCGCAAAATGATTAAGAAGCTGCGTGTATACCGTGGCAGCGAGCACAACCATGAAGCCCAGCAGCCCAAGGTGCTGGACATCCATATTTAACGACAGGAGGGCAAGCAAATGGCTCAGGTTCAATATTCTGCTACCGGCCGTCGCAAGACATCGGTTGCCCGCGTTCGTTTGGTTCCCGGCGAGGGTAAGATTACCATCAACAAGCGCGATATTGACGATTATTTCGGATTGGAAACCCTTAAGCTGATTGTTCGGCAGCCCCTGGTGCTGACCGAGACGCAGGCTCGCTTCGACGTTATCGTTTCCGTAAGCGGCGGCGGACTCACGGGCCAGGCGGGTGCGATCCGTCACGGCGTTGCCCGTGCGCTGGTTAAGAGCGATGAGGAGCTCAAGCCCGCGATTAAGAAGGCTGGCTTCCTCACCCGCGATCCCCGTATGAAGGAGCGCAAGAAGTACGGCCTCAAAGCCGCTCGTCGCGCGCCCCAGTTCTCCAAGAGATAACAGGCCCGACAAACCAATTCAAAAATGCTCAA
>CAJFUN010000014.1 GCA_904420205.1 Candidatus Parachristensenella avicola
AAGGTACACATTTTTCATCATTTCCAGCTGGTGTTGGATCATATGGGATTGCCATCCTAAAGGCAATCGTGAAGGCTCAATTGCCGTTTTACCGCAACCAAAATCTCCGGTTTGGCCGGAGTTTTTTTATTGCCCCTATCCGCTGTTTCCAGCGGCATGGCATAGCGCGTTTACATGATCTGTCAGCCGCAAAAGCGGTTACTTGCAGCTCTTTTGTTTGATATTACGTCATGTATTCCGCTGCCTGTGCTTGATCCAATCGCTGCGGAGTCTTCTCCGCAGTCCGCTTTTCATGGGTGCTCGCCATATCGATATCATACGCTCGGCGCCAAAACGCCCGGTTTTGGTGCTTCTACTTCATTTACGCTAACCTTCCACTAAACATTAAACGGCTTTTTCCCGTTGAGAAAACCGATGAAGGTTGATACGGAATATCTCCATCGAATCTTCAAGATTCCATTTACGCAACCCGGGCATTCCCTCTGAATCTCGGATTTCTATTTGCTTCTGGCCGCATCCCAGTCACATCCTTCTCTTAGGATGCTTCCACCGCTGCCGCCTCTCTTTCTAAATGCATTGCTTTGATCTTAACATGCATATTCCATGCGATATTGATCATTCATATCGTATCCGGTAAACGGTTAACGCCGTCCATTTTGAATGCTCCTCTGCTTCTCACGCAGGAATCGGGCATCCCATTTGTTTTAGATTTTTGTATCCCCCTTAGCCGATACCGCCCGCCTCGCAGGTACTTTTCGGGCAACAAAAAAGGCTCCGCAGAAGCGGAGCCTTTCGTTCTTGCCTAAAATTAGCGGCGATGAGCCTCGAAGCAATCGCGGCAGTACACCGGACGGCCCTCGGTGGGCTGGAAGGGAACCTGCGTAGTGCGGCCGCACTCGTCGCATACAACCTCGAACATCTCGCGGGTACGACGGCTGGCACGACGGGCAGCACGGCAAGCGGGGCAGCGGCCGGGCTCGTTCTCAAAGCCTTTTTCCGCGAAGAAAGCCTGCTCATCAGCAGAGAAGACAAATTCCTTACCACACTCTTTGCACACTAGGGTCTTGTTCTGATACATTGGGGAAATACCTCCTGTTCATGATACCCAGTCAATGGAAGCTTCGGTTTCTCCATCACCAAGGTATCTTGAGAAGGATTACGAAGTGCCTCATCTGTGGGACGCTCTTATTATAACACACAAATAAACTTTGTACAGTATGTAAAACCAATTTTCTGAAAATTATTTTTACTGTACAAACTTCATATTCTCCACTGAGCTTAAAGACCGCTTTCCCCGCTACTGTGCCGCCTTATAGCAGTTGCTGGACCATTCTGGATACCGCTTAGAGCTATATGCATTATAGAAAGCCGTCTTATTCATACGGGATACTTCAATAGGCTGAACATGCCAATCCTCGCTGGCAATGGGTTTACACAGGCCGTAAGCCGCCAGTTCCTTGTTGCTTAAATCGCAGGCCCAACCGGTCACATCCACTGCCGCGCCAAACTCATGCCAGCTGGAGCCCGGCGTGCCCGCCAGATTTCCCTTACCTGAAAGATATAGGTTATAGAGCTCCTGCTGCTTATCTTTCGTTCTGAATCCAGATATATAAATGATCTTTTGCCCTTTGTCCTTAGCCAGGGCTGCCAGGCGACCGGCAAAGACGGGATCAATGTTGGCTCGCGTATTATCCGCTTCCAGCCACCGATCCCATTCTTCGGGCATCAGCGTCGGATATTTGGTGGCATCCAGCGCGGAGGCGTAGGGGAAGGAAGGCTCGTACACCTCAAAAGACCACTCACCCAGCGTCACTTGTTGATGGGTGCTGGTGGAAGCCGTCATCTTCATCTGCTTCCTGCCCAAGCACAGCTCGCTAAAAGCCACCAGCTGGTTGAGGTTCTGCTCCGCGTCGTTAAGGTCGTAATGAAGCGGGCCCTCGCCCTGCGTCCATTCAACCCATTTTTCCATTTCCACCTCGCCGTCATGGTAGATGGTAACCGTTACCTTTGTTAGCGGAGCCGTCGTATCGATTACGCCTTCCAACTGACAGCCCTTCCCCTGCATGTGATAGGCAGAAAGATCAAAGCCTGTTAGCACCGCCGGCTCTGCCACATGGACCTGGCAGGCAGCCTGCGCGCCACTGGCCCGATCGCGGACGGTCACCGTAGTTTCTCCTATAGCCACCGGGTGGATCACACCGTTTTCCGTCACCGTCGCTACAGTTTCATCGGCGCTGCTCCATTCCAGCTCACCTACACGTCCTGCCGCATTGGCCGACAGGCTGCACTCATCTCCGCAAGCCAGCGTTACCGCATCCTGATCTAACGTGAGTGTAACCGTGGGGGGCTGGGCCGCCGCAGGCATCGCGGCATCGAGCTGCTCCGGCGTGGAGGCAGTCGTTTTCAAGATCAACACAGCCGCCAACACCAACCCACCGGCCACCAGCACCGAGGTAACGGGAATCCATCCCTTCCATTGCAGGAAAAGGCCCCTCTCGCTTTTGCGCCTACGCCGGCGTCTTCTCAGACTGCCGCTGGGGGAATGCCTACGGCGTCCGGCAGGCGACAACGGCTGCCGGCAGCGCACGCAAAAGCGGGCATGGTCATCATTTCTGCATCCACATTGAACGCATCTCATTATGCTTGTCTTCCATCCAGATCATATCGTTTCCGATTTATTTTACCATATTTTTCTGTTTCGTAAACACTTCTTTGCCTATTTTCTAACATTTTTCAGCATTTTATGCACTTTTTCCCCCCACTTCGCCACACAGGCGCGCGTCCATGGCCTTCTTTGCAGCCACCGCCTGAAAATGGCATACAAAAAAGGAAGCAGCTTGCTGCTTCCTTTCCAATTGGGTTTGCTTACTTGATCTCACCCTTGGCGCCGACCTCTTCCAGCTTCTTGACGATGGCTTCGGCCTCTTCCTTGGCCACGCCCTCCTTGAGGGGCTTGGGCGCATTGTCGACCACTTCCTTGGCCTCTTTCAGGCCCAGGCCGGTGATCTCGCGGACAACCTTGATAACCTTGATCTTCTCGGAACCCACGTCGGCGAGGATGACGTCGAACTCGGTCTTCTCCTCGGCAGCCTCAGCAGGGGCAGCAGCACCACCGGCTACGGCTACGGCAGCGGGGGCAGCGGCGCTTACGCCAAAGACCTCTTCCAGCTCCTTCACCAGCTCGGACAGCTCCAGTACGTTCATCGCTTTGATCGCTTCAATGATTTCAGCCTTGTTCATGAGTATTACCTCCATTACATTTTTTACTACGCGGTTAAGCGGATTCCTTCTGCTCGCGGATCAGATCCACGCAACGGGCAAAGCTGCGCACCGGGCCGTTCATGACGCCCAGCAGCATCGCCAGCAGCACTTCGCGGTTGGGAATATCGGCCAGCGCCTCCACCTGCTTGGCAGGAAGCACCTCGCCACCCAGCACGCCTACTTTGATGCTGGTCTTCTTTACCTTGCTGATGAACTTGGTAATGATCTTCGCAGCGGCGGTCGGATCGCCATAGGAAAAAGCAACAGCCGTCGAACCGTTAAGGAATTCGTCCAGGCCCTTGATCCCCTGCTCCTGTACGGCCAGGTCAATCAAAGTATTCTTATATACCTTGAAATCCACGCCGGCAGCACGGAACTGATTGCGCAGCTCCGTCGATTCAGCCACAGTCATGCCAATATAATCGAGCAGGATCACGCTGTCCGCCTTCTCAAACTTCTCGCGGATCTCCTCGATGACAGCCTTCTTGGCTACCTGGGCCTTGGTCAAAGGATTCTCATGCATGATAGCAAACCTCCTTCTTCAAAAATTCAAAATAAAATGCCCCGCACAAACGCGCAGGGCATGCATGACATTGAGCATACACATTCCTCGGCGGGAGGTCTCCCATTAAACCCTAAGGTTCCCGCTGTCTGCGGCTGTGCAACAAACAAAGTTATTATAGGGCATCTATTTCCCTTTGTCAAGAATGAATTAGAACTTCAAACCGTTGATCCGGATACCAGGACCCATGGTGCTGGAAATAACGACACTGCGCAGGTACACGCCCTTCGCCGTGGAAGGCTTCGCGCGATTGATCGCATCAATCAGCACCTTCAGGTTATCCAGCAGCTTCTCCTTACCAAAGGAAACCTTACCCACCGGAACGTGGCAGATGGAGGTCTTGTCCACACGATACTCGACCTTACCGGCTTTGATCTCAGAAATGGCCTTGGCCACATCGTTGGTAACCGTACCGCTCTTGGGATTCGGCATCAAGCCCTTGGGGCCCAAGGTACGGCCCAAGCGGCCGATAATGCGCATCATATCCGGGGTAGCCACGCACACATCGAAGTCAAACCAGTTTTCCTTCTCGATCTTCTCGACGAGATCCTCAGCGCCTACGTAATCAGCGCCCGCTTCCTGAGCGGCCGTGGCAAATTCGCCCTTCGCGAAGACCAGCACACGCACCGTGCGGCCGGTGCCATGGGGCAGCACGACCGTGCCGCGCACCTGCTGATCAGCATAGCGGGGATCCACACCCAAGCGGACGGAAACTTCCACGGTCTCGTCGAACTTGGCTTTGGCCGTCTTGGTCACAAGATCGACAGCCTCTTCGGGATCGTATTGAACGGAGCGGTCAATGAGCTTGGCGCTCTCGATATACTTCTTGCCTCTTTTCATGAATCGAACCTCCTTGTGGTCATAGCGGAGAAACCAATCCTCCCACTAAGGCAAAATATTATTCTTCAATGGTAACGCCCATGCTGCGGGCCGTGCCAGCAACCATGCTCATGGCCGCCTCAACGCTGGCTGCATTCAGGTCAGGCATCTTCATCGTAGCGATCTCGCGGAGCTTCTCCTTGGAAAGTACAGCGACCTTGGTCGTATTGGGCTTACCGGAGCCGCTCTGAATGTTGCAGGCCTTTTTGATCAACACAGCCGCCGGGGGCGTCTTGGTGATAAAGGTGAAGGAACGATCCTGATAGACCGTCACAACCACGGGAATAATCATACCCGCCTCGTTGGCGGTGCGGGCGTTGAATTCCTTGCAGAAGCCCATGATGTTCACGCCATGCTGGCCCAGAGCGGGACCAATCGGCGGCGCGGGGGTCGCTTTACCGGCAGGAACCTGCAGCTTAATAAGACCCACTACCTTTTTTGCCATTTGTGTACACCTCCATAAAATTGTGGTCATTGCGGGCTGTACGGCCCTCCCACTATGCAAACCCAAACGGGATGCAGACGATTAAAACTTTTTGATCTCCGAATAATCCAGCTCTACCGGGGTATCGCGGCCAAACATCGACACAACCACCCGGGCCTTCTGGCTATCGGCAAAGAGCTCCTCAATGACTCCTTCAAAGCTTTCCAGCGGGCCTTGCAGCACACGCACACGGTCGCCCACTGCAAGATCGCTCTGAACGGGCACGCGCTCCACGCCCATGCTTTCAACCTCTTCCTCCGTCAGCGGAATCGGTTTTGATCCGGGGCCGACAAACCCCGTAACGCCGCGGGTATTGCGCACGACATACCAGGTTTCGTCATTCATCACCATCTTCACCATGACGTAACCGGGGAATACCTTTTGCTGCTTCACCCGCTTTTTGTTATCCTTAACCTCGATAACCTCTTCCATGGGTACCTTGACTTCACAGATATAGTCCTGTAGCCCACGGTTTTGAACGGTCATCTCCAGATTGGCCTTGACCTTATTCTCATAGCCCGAATAGGTATGGACGACATACCACGCCAATTGGGTGCTTTCTTCTTTCTCAGCCATGCTTCAAAGGGCCTGGTACGCCCTACCTCCTTGATCAGGTTACGGTACTACCGCAGGAAAAGATTAATCAGCGCCGACAGGCCGGTATCCATCGCAAAAGTGATGACGCAGAAGATCGCCACGAACACCAAGACCGCAACGGAATAATTCGTCAGATCCTTACGGCTGGGCCAGGATACCTTCTTCAGCTCCGAGATCACCTCGCGGAAATAACGGCCCACACGGCGGAAGAAATTCATGGGGTTGAACTTTTTGCGCTTCTTAGCGCCGGACTTTTCAGCCACGGCCTTGGTTTTTTCGTTCGTCTTCGCCATTTTCTCCACCTTGTCCCCTATTGTTAATCCGCTTAACGGGTCTCGCGATGCTCGGTCTGCTTCTTGCAGAAGCGGCAATACTTCTTCAGGGTCATACGATCCGGATCGTTCTTTTTGTTCTTCATCGTGTCGTAATTGCGTTGCTTACACTCGGTGCAAGCCAGCGTGATCTTCGTGCGCATATCATACACCTCCCAAAATGGTGATAAAATCCCATAAAATTACCCTTAATAATTTATCACGCGCAGTTGGTATTGTCAAGCAAAATTTCCATACGCGAAAAAGAAGGGATGAGCCCGCCCAGCGACAGGACGGAACCCATCCCGAAAAGAAGCGGGAGCTTTCACTCCCGCTCATTGTTACTTTTTAGGCCTCGATAGCGGAAACCACGCCGGCACCCACCGTGCGGCCGCCTTCACGGATAGCGAAGTGCAAGCCCTCTTCCACCGCG
>CAJFUN010000015.1 GCA_904420205.1 Candidatus Parachristensenella avicola
AAGGTACAATTTATAAGACAGTGTAGCGACCTTAGACGATTTAACATCGAGAAGGGGGATGCACTGTGCATAGGATCAAGAAACAATTGCTGAGCCGGATTTCTTTCATTGCAGCCGTTATATTGGCTGCCAACTTGCTGCCGGTTTCTGCGATGGCGGTTGAGGAGTATGGCTACAATGAGGCGACAGCTTCGGGCCGCCCCTATAATGGGACAAATTATGTTGCCATTACGGATATGATTTTTTCTGGCGTTTTCGTAACCGATGACGTTTCGGCCGATGGGGACGGTTATCTTTCTTCACCCAATGCCGGTACGTATACGACAGTGAATGGAACGCACTTTGTGCTGAAGGGTGCTGACCGTGATTGGTATCAGGTCGACTACGACGCGGTATATACAGATATCCCGCTGAAGGAGCCTGTCGTCATCACAAAGGCAGAGCCCATCCTTACCATAACGGCAGAGCGCGTGGTTGAAGAGGGAGCGGCTTTCACGGTAACGGTGTCGATTGATAACCATTTTTCGTATATGGATGGACTGCCTGAGGCCAGTCAGATGATGATATCGGTGGATCATGCTGTACAAAAGCCCGGCACAACGGTGGAGCGGGTGGACAACCAGTATACCGCCACCTTCATTGCAACGGACGATCAGGCAGTAAAGCAGATGACGGTATCGGCTAATGTCTCGGAACAGGCGATCAATTATCGTCAGCTTGCTACTCCGGTGCAGCAGACGGTTCAGGTCCAGCATCCGGTAGCCTTTTCCGCGGTGGATGCAGCCATTGCGAAGGCGGAAGCTTTGGATCCCTCGCTGTTCCAGGATTTTTCAGCGGTAGAAAAGGCGATCAAGGCAGTAGATCGTGACAGCCAAGATCAGGAGGCCACCAATGCGATGGCGCGGGCCATTGAAGAAGCGCTGGCACAGCTGACCTATAAGGCGGCCGATTATTCCGCGGTAGAAGCGGCAGTAAATCGTGCCAAGGCCCTGAAGGCGGAGGAATATCAGGATTTCTCCGCTGTGGAAGCGGCGCTGCAGGCAGTGGTCTATGGTTTGGATATCCGCAGCCAGGAAGAGGTAGATCGTATGGCGCAGGCCATTGAAGCGGCAATCGCCGGGCTGGAGAAGGCTACCAGCACGACGACCAGTACGGAGACGGCAACACAGACCACGACGACCACGACAAGTACGACGACGGCCGTTTCCCCCAAGACAAGCGATCCGGCCAATATAGGGCTATATGCTCTTCTATTGGCTGTTGCTGGAGTGGGCGCAGTTGCGATGATGGCTGCGCGGCGCCAAAGCAGGCGGCATACCCGCTAAACGGCGAAGCTGGCGTGACCCCGGCGATAGCGGCAAACGGATGCTGGATGCAGACTTAACAAGCCGGCCCTATAAGGGCCGGCTTTCTTATGCTTTCCGGCAGGAATCGACAGAGATGGGCACGGTAAAAATCGCCTTAACCTATGGAAAAAAGAGAGGAGCCTTGTTGCATTTGCCTCCCAATATGATACAATGATGGAAACGCTTACATGAAGGGAGCATTTGCCATGGCTTTTGTGCTGTCGGCTTTTGCCGATGAGATCGATTCTGCGTTGGATACGCAGATACGCGTGCTGCAGCAGGCCGGTATCCGGTATGTGGAATACCGGTCGGGTGATGGCAAGAACATATCCGATCACAGCCTGCGGGAGGCCGAAGAAGCAGCGCGGCGCTTGCATGACGCGGGTCTTGCGCTATCGGCCTTGGGCTCTCCCATAGGCAAGGTGGATGTATCCGCGCCTTTTGCGCCCCATCTGGATCTTTTCCGGCATACCTTGGATCTGGCGGAAGCGATGCAGGCACCTTATATCCGGATCTTCAGCTTTTTTATGCCGCAGGGGGAGGATCCCTCGCGCTATCGGAGTCAGGTAATGGATCGCATGAGTGCCTTTGCCGAAGCGGCGGAGGGCCGGCCGGTTACGTTGCTGCATGAGAACGAAAAAGAGATATATGGCGACGTGCCGGAACGGTGTCTTGACATTTTGCAGACGGTAAACAGCCCGAAGCTGCGGGCAACCTATGATTTTTCCAATTTTGTGCAGTGTGGCTGCGACAATTTGGCTGCTTGGCGTCTTCTGCAGGAACAAGTGGTCTATTTTCACCTGAAGGATTCGGTATATAGCGGCAAGCATGGCCAACGAGACCGCGGGTTGGAAGTGACCGGCAACGGCCACCGGCCTGTGGGAGAGGGGGACGGCTGTTGCCTGGAGATTTTAAGGCAGGCGCAGGAGCGAGGATTTGAGGGCTTTGCAAGCGTGGAGCCCCATTTGGGCGAAGAATACGGCGACAACGGCGAAACGCGCTTCCTGGTGGCGGCGCGGGCCGCCCGGGCGCTGCTGGATCAAATAAAAAGATGAGGAGCAAAACATGAAAAAGGTGCGTTGCGCGGTTGTGGGATTGGGAGCCATTGGGCCGACTCATGTGGAGGCCATCGCCCATTTGGAGGAGACAGAACTGGTTGCGGTTTGCGATATCGTCAAGGAGAAGGCCGAAACCATGGCAGCTCAGCACGGCTGCAAGGCTTATGACGACTTTGATACCATGCTTCAGGATCCGGATATTGATTTGGTGCATATCTGCCTGCCCAGTGGAATGCATGCCGAATTCGGCATCCGTGCGGCCAAGGCTGGCAAGCATGTGCTGGTAGAAAAGCCCATTGATGTAACGCTGGAGGCGGCCCAGCGCCTGGTGGACGCCTGTCATGAGGCGGGCGTCGTGCTCTCCTGCATTTCCCAGCATCGTTTTGACCCTGATTTTGTGAAAGCTAAAGAAGGGCTTGACCAGGGGCTGTTCGGCAAGCCGGTCTTTGGAGGATCGTATACCAAGTGGTATCGTTCCCAGCAGTATTATGATAGCGGCGACTGGCGCGGCACTTGGGAGCTGGACGGCGGCGGCGCCCTTATGAATCAGAGCGTGCACTATGTGGATATGGTACAGTATCTGGTGGGCGAAGTAGAAGAGGTGACGGCTTATACCGGCTGCCTGGCGCACGAGCGAATTGAAGTGGAGGATACCGCCACGGCAATCCTGAAATTCAAAAACGGCGCCTTGGGTACGCTGGAGGGCCATACGGTGGCAATCCCAGGATTCCACACCCGGCTGGACGTATATGGTACCGAGGGCAGCTTTATCATTGAAAATGACAAGCTGCGCGAATGGCGGCCCAAGGATACCATCGGGGAGGGCGGATTTTATGGCGAGGTGCGTGATGCCGACCGGCAGCAATCGGGCGATACCGGTGCCGGCAGCGCCGCCATTGCCGGCAGTTCACACCAGCGGCAGATTCAGAATGTGGCTCAGGCAATCATGACCGGTGGCCGTCCGGCCATTACCGGTGAGGATGCGATGAAGCCGCTGGCCATCGTGCTGGCTGTATATCGTTCCGCCCAAGAAGGGCACGCGGTTAAACTGTAGGAGGACGAGACATTGAAGACGTTACGAGCAGCCATCATCGGCTGCGGCGGGATTCATCATGTTCATGCCAAAACGCTGGCAGACATCCCGGGCGTGGAGCTGATAGCGGTATGCGATACGAAGCCGGAGCGGGCGGAGGCCTCTGCCAAGGCATATGGCGCTCGGGCTTATACGCGCGCGGAAGATATCTATGCCCTGCCGGATGTGGACGTCGTGCATATTACTACCCCCCATTACCTGCATGCGGCCATGACGATTTCAGCCCTTCAGGCAGGAAAATATGTGCTATGCGAAAAACCGATGGCCACCAGCTGCGCCGACGCTAAGGCAATGATTGCGGCTAGTGGCGGGCGGCTGGGGATCATATTCCAGAACCGGTATAACGCGGCATCTGAACGGCTGAAGCAAATCGTTACCGGCGGCGAATACGGTGCGCTGATCTGTATTCGCGGCCAGGTAACTTGGATCCGGACGCCGGACTATTACAGCGACGACTGGCATGGACGCAAGGCCTTAGAGGGGGGCGGCGTCATGATGAACCAGGCTATCCATACGCTGGATCTGGTGCAGTGGCTGGCCGGTCCAGCCTTGACGGTGACGGGCCAGATCAATACCCAGGCATTGGCGGGCGTGATCGAGGTGGAGGATACGGCCCAATTCCGCATTCGCTTCGCCAACGGCGCGATCGGCATCTTCTACGCGACCACCGGATACGGCGTGGACGATGAGATAGAGGTTGAGGTGGTCATGGAAAAAGGCGTGTTCTGGCTGCGGGGCGATCAGCTTTACCGCAGGCCCCACGGCCAGGAGCTGGAGATGATTTGCCGCAATGAGCGCCTAATCCCCAAGGGGAAGGATTATTGGGGGACCGGCCACCTGAAACAGATTGCCGACTATTATGACGCGATCCGCAACAATCGTCCGATCCGGATTGACGGCCGGGAAGGATATGCGGCGCTTTCGATTGTGCAGGCGCTATACCGGTCTGCGGAGGCTGGCGGTGTTGAAACGGCGATAGAGCAGCTTTAGCGGGAACCAATCCTTTATTTGATGGCGGGGTAATCAGCCTCGCCTTTTTATTTTTTTTGCATGCCATTGCATATTGCGTATTTCGGGGTAAATGCAGAGGATTGTTTGCGGCATTTGCCAACGCTGCCAGCAAACCGATAGCGTTGCCATCAATCCTCGGGGATGATACGTGCGCCACCGAGACACAATGACCGTGCGGCTGAAGAATGCCGGAGAAAGGATGAGGGTCATGTGGCGATATAAGGTGGAAAAAAGTCCGCCTCTGCACGGCACGGTAGGGGCAAGCATTTCCAAAAACAGCGTTTTGCCGTTGATGGCGGCCTGCCTACTGACGGACGAGGACGTGGTGCTCTCCCATGTGCCCCGGCTGCAGGATGTCTGGGCCATGGGCGAGTTGCTGGAGGCCCTTGGCGTAGAGGTTGCTTATGAGGGCGAGGGTGTACGCCTGCGCTGCCGGCAGGGCAGGCCTACTGCCGCGCCCTTGCATTTAACGCGCCAGTTACGGGCTTCCTTCATCGTGCTGGGCCCGTTGGCGGCGCGTTTTGGCGAAGCCTTTGTCCCGCTGCCAGGAGGTTGTGGGATCGGGGCGCGGCCTGTGGACCTGCACTTAAAGGGCCTCAGCCAGATGGGGGCGGAAATTACCAGCGATCATGGCGGCATTGCCTGCCGGGGAAGGCTTCAGGGCGCCCATATATACCTGGATTATCCTAGCGTAGGGTGTACGGAAAACCTGATGATGGCGGCCAGCCTGGCACAGGGGAAGACGGTGCTCTACAATGCGGCCCGGGAACCGGAGATCGTGGATTTGGCCGGCATTCTGAACGCGATGGGCGGCTGCGTGACAGGCGCTGGCACCGGTACACTGTGCATCGAAGGGCGGTGTACCCTCTCGGGAACAGTCTACCGACCGATAACGGATCGGATCGAGGCGGGCACCTACCTGTACGGCGCGGCGATCACCCGTGGCGACGTACGGGTCAACCATATCCTGCCGCAGTATCTGCAGCCGGTCATTGCCAAGCTTCGGCTCGCCGGCGCTGATGTTTGGGAGGGGGCGGATTGGGTTCGCGTACGGGCCGCGGAACGGCCGCACTCGGTGGATCTGCAAACGCTTCCATGGCCGGGATTTCCCACCGATATGCAGTCTGCCGCCATGGTAACGGCCTGCATGGCGGACGGAACCAGCTTAATCACCGAGACGGTATTTGAAAACCGGTTTAGACTGGCGCCGGAATTGGTGCGCATGGGCGCTTCGGTGCGGGTACAGGGCAATACCGCCGTCGTAGAAGGAATCCCCTGGCTTAAAGCAGCCCAGGTGGAGGCGCCCGACTTGCGGGCAGGAGCCGCGCTGGTGCTGGCGGCCTTAGGGGCGGAGGGCGTTTCCACCATCGTGGACAGCGGCCATATCTGCCGGGGATACGAGGACCTGCCGGGAAAGCTGGCGGCGCTGGGCGCGCCGATTGAGGCCGTACAGCTATCATAAAAAATCATTCAGGTATAATACACCACCCGCCGTGCATACTGTGGCTCAGCACAGGTTGGGAGGGACAAACCGTGAAACGCATGTATCGAACCGTACGCAGGCCAGGACCGCCGCCGGCGCTCTTGGCCGTACTGGTGCTGGCGCTGATGGCTGTCATGCTGTATCATCCCCAGGACCGCTCTGACAATTCGCAAGCCGACATAGGCGCGACGGAACCACCGGAACCAGCCGTGGAGGCCACGCTGATTCCACCGCAGCAAGCCACAGGACAAGCGGCGAGCTATCATGCACCGGATATCCGGGTATACGATCCGGAAGGACATAAGCTTTTGACCATGAGCCTGGAGGAATACGTCGTGCGCGTGGTTGCAGCGGAAATGCCGGCCAGCTATGAAAGCGAGGCCCTAAAGGCTCAAGCCGTGGCGGCCCGCACGCTGACGGTCTATAAAATGCAGCATGGCGGCTGCTCTAAAGCGGAGGGCGCCGATGTATGCGCCGATCACGGACATTGTCAAGCTTACTGCTCTGAAGCCAATATGCGTGAAAAGTGGGGAGACGATACGCAGCAATATTTGGATAAAATTCTTTCAGCGGTCGAAGAAACGGCAGGTGAAATCATTTGCTATCAGGACGAGCCCATCGAGGTGTTCTACCACGCCCAAAGCGCAGGAGCCACAGAACGGCTTGAGAACGTTTTTAGCGGCTCAGAGCCCTATTTGATCAGCGTGTCTTCTACAGAGAAGGTAGAGCCCGTTCAGGAGGCGCTGGATGCCGATGAGGTAGTCCGGCGCATCAACACTGCATACCCCAAGGCGCAGCTTTCCGCCGAAAAGCTCCGTACGCAGATCGAAGTAACAGCCAGCAATGAGAGTGGGCGCGTGGCCCAGGTTCGCATGGGCGGCGCTACGCTGACTGGGGTAGAGGTGCGTCGGGTGTTGGGCCTCCGCTCGGCGCAGTTTACCGTATCGTTTTCTGGGGACACCGTAATTTTTACCACCTTCGGATATGGTCACGGCGTTGGGATGAGCCAGGCAGGTGCACAGTCTATGGCGGGGCAGGGCGAAGATTATGTTGAGATTTTAACCCATTATTATCCGGGCACCTGCATCCAAACGCTTACCTAATGCTTCCAATCGGGGTATAAAATACTAATGATGGGTCATACTTCCCTCGGAGGTGTGAACCATGAATACGAATCACGAACGCTATCGTCATTACGCCCGGGCGTTCAGGCGGTTTTTCCGCCGCAACGGCGCAATCTGCGCGGCAGGAGCATGCGCCCTAATGGTGGGCGCGGTGTTTGCCGTATCCACCCTGCGCAACGGACAGCCAGAGCCTACCACGCCCACCATCCCCACGGCGCCCGGTCAGGCACTGGTCAGCCAGCAGGCCCTTCAGCAGCCCCAACAGACTAGCCCAACATCCTTGACAACGACCTCGCCGGCCGCTACGCAGCCACAAGAGCAGGGGTTCAAGATGATTTGGCCGGTCAAGGGGGAAATCCAAATGGAATATGCCAAGGATAAGTTGATCTTTCAGCCGACCCTGGGCCAGTGGGCCGCGCATCCTGCGCTGGATATACAAGCCCAGCTGGGCGCCGACGTCGTAGCGGCCATGCAGGGCCGCGTAGAGACGGTTCGGGAAGATAAAATGCTGGGCAAAACGGTTGTCCTTTTACATGAAGATGGATGGAGAAGCTACTATTGCTCGCTGCAAACCATCGATGTAACGGTCGGCGATACGCTAAAGGCCGGCGAGAAGCTGGGTACGGTGGGGCAAAGCGCGCTGGAGGAGGTTAGCCAGGGCAGCCATTTGCATTTCGTGCTGGAGCGGGAAGGCGAAACCGCAAACCCGCTAGATTATCTGCCGGCGCAGTAGGCGTGCGCCGAAGCCTCGGAACGATTATCCGGGGCTGTTTTTTTATGCCTCTGTGCTGAGCTTGGGATCATAGCGTGATTTCTTACGCCTGGTATGGCCGGCCCTTTTCCATCATATATATGTAAAAAACCAGATGGGGGAGGAGCATCATGCAGGAATATATTAAAGAGCGCTGCCAAGCTATAGGCCTCTATATTGTGGAGACAGGCGCAACCGTACGGCAGGCCGCGGCGCAGTTTGGCATTTCAAAATCATCGGTCCATAAGGACATGGTGCAGCGGTTGCCGCAGATTAATAGCCAATTGGCCGGCGACGTGGCAAAAGTGCTGGAAAAGAATATGGCCGAACGGCATATTCGCGGTGGATATGCCACCTATTTAAAGTATCATCATGAGGAACGGGAGGCTCGGTGACGCCGAAGGTTTGACGGCCGAAATTCGCTATGCTACAATGACAGCTAAAGGATGTGGCAGGCGAGGGAGGCTTGTAAAGAATGGATATCGGCGTAGATTTGGGCACGGCCAGCGTGCTGATCTATTTGAAGGGGCAGGGGATCGTGCTCAAGGAGCCTTCCGTTGTCGCACTGGATACGGTCAGCGAGGATGTGATTGCCGTCGGAGACGAAGCCTATCCTATGCTGGGCCGCACGCCGCCTCACATCCGTGTCGTCCGTCCCTTGCGGGACGGCGTAATATCCGATTACCGGGTAACGGAAATGATGCTGCGGCATTTTTTGAAGAAGGTATTGAAACGCGGCGTGCTGCGTACGGCGCGGCTGGTGATCTGCGTGCCCAGCGGCGTGACAGAGGTCGAGAAGCAGTCCGTTCAGCTGGCAGCCCGGGATGCCGGAGTCAAACGTGTGCGCCTGGTAGAAGAGCCGGTAGCGGCAGCCATTGGCGCTGGCTTGGACATTTTCCAGCCGATGGGCTCGATGATCGTCGATGTGGGCGGTGGCACCACGGATATTGCCGTCATTTCATTAGGCGGCCTTGTGGCCAGTGAAACGTTGCGGATTGCCGGCGATGAGTTTGACGAGACGTTAATCGCTTATATGAAAAAAAAATATCAGTTGCTGATTGGAGAACGTACCGCGGAGCAGATGAAAATGCAGGTGGGTTCAGTATATCCTCGTGGGCAGGTGGTGCGGATGCAGGTGGCGGGACGCGACTTGTCCAGCGGTTTGCCCCGCCGTCAATCCGTAGGATCGGATGAGTTTATCCAGGTGCTGGATCGGCAGGTACAGGCCATGTTGGAAGGGATCAATGCGGTCTTGGAGCGGACGCCTCAGGAGCTAAAAAAGGATATCGTAGATCGGGGAATTGTGCTGACCGGTGGCGGTGCGCTGCTTTATGGGCTGGATATGCGCATCCAGCAGCATACCCATATCCCTTGCTTTGTAGCGGATGACCCGATAGGCTGCGTCGTGCGCGGCGCCGGCCGGATGCTGGATATGGCCGGCACCTTTTCCCGCCGGCGTTTTGGATCCTATGAAGAGGCGCCGCCGGTCAAGCTTTAAATGCCCGGGAAGAAATACCAGGAAAATGAATATACACCCTTGACAGCCGGACTGTAAAATGATATGATACCGTTTGTGCGAGACAGTAAGCATATTGCAATTCGCAATTTCTGGGTGTGGCGCAGTTTGGTAGCGTGCTTGAATGGGGTTCAAGAGGCCGAGAGTTCAAGTCTCTCCACCCAGACCAAGATTTTTCCTCGGAATTCATTAGAATTCCGAGGATTTTTTTATGTGCGCATTCGTGCGCTGCCCAATTCTTACCCAATTTGCGCCAAGGCTATTTCAAGGATAGTTCACGAAGTAAATTGCCTCTCACCTCAAAGTTTTTCATCAGATGTCATGACCGTACATTCTCGCTGCTCCTCACGGGCGGATTTTTGCACGCAGGGAAAATTTTTTTAGAAGGAAAAAGGGATAACGATTTCATCCATTTGCTGCCGTGAACTACAGTATAAGAGAATAGTGTGCGCAAGCTCTGGATATAAAAAACGGAGCATAGGAAGAGGGCACTTCGTAAGGGAATTGCCTAATCAGGAACTTTCTAATCTTCCTTGTTGAGGCTGATTGAAAAACGGAGATAAAGATGATATACTGATACACCATAGTAGATTTGCCATATTTCGATGAATGCTATTGGATTAAATTGCGGAGTATAATCTATGGAATGAAGAAGGTGACGATAAATGACCATAAATAAGAAATATATTGATTCGGATATTCAGTCTAGGTATGAGTTTTTTGACTATGGACATGCTTTAGAAATACTGCACGAGAGCTTTCCAGAGGAATGGAAGGAAATACAAGTGGCCTTAAGACAACTGAGATTAACTTTGGATGATATTTCTAAAGCAGGAGGAAATGAGTCACCAATTCCAAAGAAATTTGATGATGTTTTGTATCCTTACGGCTGGCGAGAAATCCGCATTTCCGGGGATTTGGTTGTAAAAAAATATCCCCGACAGATGGCCCAACGTAGGGGACGCTTTTCAAATGAACCATTTGAGATAGAAACGATTAAGGGTTATATTGATGGCCATAATATCGATTTTTTAAAAAACAAAGTTGCCTTCGATCTTGAATGGAACAGCAAAGATCAGACTTTTGATCGTGATTTACTCGCAATGCGAACATATTTCGATTGTGGTTTAATTGACGTTGGGGTTATTGTCACTAGAGCTGAAGAGTTAAATGAGATCTTTAAAGATATAGGCGTTATGGCCAAATATGGAGCGTCAACTACGTGGATGGGAAAACTGTTATATCGTCTTGACAGCAGACGAAATGGCGGCTGCCCGATTCTAGCAGCTGGCATAAGAAAGGGATGCGTGGAAGGGTATGAATAACAGAGAGGATACAATAAAAGATTTGATAACCTTCACAAACGGGAAAAAGTATAACACCATCTATGCCGATCCGCCTTGGCAATTTCAAAACCGTACCGGTAAAGTGGCTCCTGAGCACAAAAGGCTGACGCGGTATGAAACGATGACGCTGGAAGATATTCAGGCACTACCGGTCTCTGAAATTGCGGACGGGAAAGCGCATTTATATCTTTGGATTCCCAATGCGCTGCTTCCAGAGGGTTTGGCCGTTATGGACGCTTGGGGGTTTGAATATAAAGGAAATCTCGTTTGGGAAAAAGTTCGTAAGGATGGCTTACCTGATGGGAGGGGTGTTGGCTTTTATTTTCGCAATGTCACTGAATTACTCCTTTTCGGTATAAAAAAGAAAAGCGCACCGAATCGGACGTTGCCTCCAGCTCGTTCGCAGGTGAATCTTATCCGGGCGCAGAAACGCGAGCATAGTAGAAAGCCGGATGAGATTATTCCGGTCATTGAGGCGTGCAGTTTACCAAATCGGATTGAATTATTTGCCCGCGGAGATCGTGAAGGGTGGGATATGTGGGGTAATCAGGCAATTCCTAATTATGAGCCTACTTGGAGTACATATAAAAACCATACAATTGCAAAAACTGAGTAATGACCAACTCATACAATTGAGATACATTTTATTTAATTATATATTCTGGTCTACACGCTAAATAAACTAGCATCGGATTCTGCTTCTCAACACTAGAGTAGACAGGCAAAACAGGCATGACCGTTGTTGTCATGCCTGTTTCATATCTTTTTAGCTAGTTGCTACCGCAGAACAAATACTTCCTTTACAGATAACACACCGAATGGGTCCGTGAAATATCATGTAGATATTCGTATTGCAATATTTCCAGAACCTATCCAGGCGCATGTTTAACATTCCGCCTGCTATCCAGCAGGCGGCTTTATCGTAGCAATTTTCCCAATATTCGTCAAGTATCAACGATCCTCGACACTTATTTTGTGAGAAATATTTGCTCATGCCCTATACCTAGGACTTTTCGTTTTTTATATAGCCGCTGTTTTCGGCTTGGCCTTTGCGCCATGGAAAGATCGCGATTAGAGCGTATAAGACGTATGAAGCCGATGTGCAGGTTCAGCCGGTTGATCTTTGCCGGCTGATCGGATATGATGAAAATCGCTGGGCTACACATTAGGCTTATAGAAGGGGGCGGAAAGATGAATGAGTTCAAGGTCGCGCTGCTGCAGCTGGTTGCGACCTCCAGCCAGGAGGGAAACGCGGAGAAAGGGATCGCATATTGCAGGCAGGCCAAGGCGATGGGCGCGGATCTGGCGCTTTTTCCAGAAATGTGGAATAATGGCTATCATGTGTGCGAGGATGGAGAGCAGCTGCGGAGGGAGGCGGTCCCGAGGGACGGCGCCTTTGTTCGAGGCTTCCAGGATCTTGCGCGGCAGTTGGATATGGCTATTGGAATTACCTTTCTGGAGCAATATGAGCCAATGCCACGCAATACGCTTTGCGTGTTCGATCGGCGGGGGCGATGCACGCTGACCTATGCCAAGGTTCATACCTGCGACTTTGAGGCGGAGCGCAATCTTACGCCAGGCGATGATTTCTATGTGGCGGAACTGGACACTCGGGAAGGCCCCGTGGCCATTGGCGCGATGATCTGCTATGACCGGGAATTTCCTGAAAGCGCGCGTATTTTGATGCTTAAGGGGGCGGAGATCATCCTGGTTCCGAACGCCTGTCCCATGGAGATCAACCGGCTGTCCCAGCTCCGAGGTCGGGCTTACGAGAACATGCTGGGGATTGCAACAGCCAACTATGCCTATGGGCAGCCGGATTGCAACGGCCATTCCTCCGCGTTTGATGGAATCGCCTATCGTCCCGGCGAATCTGGCTGGAGGGATACGCTGCTGGTGGAAGCGGGCGAAGGGGAGGGGATATACATGGCGACCTTTCCCATGGAGCAGCTTCGCCAATACCGGCGCTTGGAGATTCATGGTAACGCATACCGCCATCCGGCTAAATATGGGATATTGACCGAGCAAAAGCGCAACGAGCCTTTCCTTAGAGCTGATTACCGGCCGTGAAGCAGAGACATCATAGGCTAAAAGGGCTTAGGCAGATCCGGGTGGGAAAGCGCCTCTTGATAGGGCACGCCGTATACGACATAGTAAGCGCAGTATAAAATGATTTCCGAGGGTTTGGGTTTCTGGGGAAGGGAGCAGCCAATGGTTCGGTTTAGCGCCTGGTTGTGCCCGCCGTCCCAACATTGCGTGAGCGCGCGGTAAATCATCTGCTCCGTGGTGCCAAGGGAGCGGCCGATTTGGTTGGCAACGCTTAGATAGATATCTCGGGTTACCTGAAACTGATCGAAGGCGCCATTAGGCGCCTCTGCAATGATGAGGCAGGCTTTATTAATGCTAAAGATAAGCGCCTTGCGTCCTAAAGACCGGAGGGATGGACCGATGCAGTCAACAAGTTTTTCAACTTTGTTCATGCGGGACCGTCCTTTCAATTGAAATGTATTTCCATCATAGGGAAAAAATCATATGCAGGTATAAAATAAACAGAAAACACATGATATAATTTTGGAAAATCTCTTATTTTTTAATAAATTCGAGAATATTCCAAGCGGCGCAAAGCCTGGAGGGTGGACGGTCGGATCTTCGGCAAAAGGCATTCAGGCCCACAGGATATACTGGAGCGCTTTGAATATGAAGCCGCCGGCTTACGATAGAGCCGGCGGCATTTTGATAAAAAAACCCGGAGCGGGAATGGAATTCCGCTCCGGGTTTGCAGGATAAAGGGATTACGACGGCTTCTTTTTGCTGGTAGCGGCGCGAAGGATGAATAGGACGCCAATCGTCAGCGCAATGCCAATGGCCAGGCAGATCCATGCGTTCTGTATAAGACCGGCCAGAATGAAGCAAACAAAACTCAACGCAGCGACGGTAATCGCATAGGGCAGCTGCGTGGACACATGGCTTACATGGTCGCAAAGCGCGCCGGCAGAGGCCATGATGGTGGTATCAGAGATGGGCGAGCAGTGATCCCCGCAGACCGCACCGGCCAGGCTGGCCGAGATGCCGATGGTCAGCAGCTCCGGTGAATTTTGGAAGATCGGCAGCACAATGGGGATGAGAATGCCAAAGGTGCCCCAGGAGGTGCCGGTAGCAAAGGCCAGGAAACAAGCGACCAGAAAGATGACGGCGGGCAGGAAATTCGCCAGGCCGGCAGCAGCATGCTTCATGAGCCCGGCAACGTATTCGTCAGCGCCCAGCAGGCCGGTCATCCCCTTAAGGGTGAGGGCAAAGGTCAGGATGAGGATAGCGGGTACCATAGCAATAAACCCCTTAGGAATGCAGGCCATCGCTTCCTTGAAGGTCATGATCCGGCGGGCCACCAGATAGATGATGGTGAGGATAAGCGCGATGATGGCGCCCCACGGCAGCCCCACCGAGGCGTCCGTATTGGCGAAAGCATCAACAAATCCGGCGCCTTGGAAGAGACCGCCTACATACACCATGCCCAATATGCAGAGCACGATGAGGCAGATTACCGGCAGCACGAGGTCAAGCACCCGGCTCCGGGGGTTCTCAGCAGCGGCGACATCGTTATCCTCGATGGCGCCCAGATCGCCTTGCAGCATGGCCTTGGCCTCCGCCAGCTTCATAGGACCGTAATCGAATTTCATCAAGGCTAAGGCAACAACGAATACCATGGTCAGCAAAGAATAGAAATTGTATGGGATTGCCCGAACAAAGAGCTCGATGCCGCTGACGGTCCCCAAATCGGCGGCGACGCTGGAGACGGCGGCAGCCCAAGAGGAGATGGGGGCGATCATGCACACCGGCGCGGCGGTGGCGTCAATGAGGTAGGCTAGCTTAGCGCGGGAAATCTTATGCTGGTCTGTGACAGGGCGCATGACAGAGCCTACCGTCAGGCAGTTGAAATAGTCATCGACAAAGATCAACACGCCCAGCACAAAGGTAGCCAGCAGGGCGCCGACGCGGCTGCGGATATTCCGCTGCGCCCAGCGGCCAAAAGCTGCGGAGCCGCCGGATTGGTTGATCAAGGCCACCATGATGCCTAGGATCACCAGGAACAAAAAAATACCGGCGTTCCACCGATCGGCCAGCGAGCCGATAAAACCGAGATTGACCAGGGTATCCAAGGCCATGACCGGCTGAAAGTTAGCGTAAAAGAGCGCGCCCACGACGATGCCAATAAAAAGCGAGCTGTAGGCCTCCTTTGTGATCAGGGCCAGGGCGATGGCAACGACGGGCGGAATCAACGCCCAGAAGGTGCCATACATGTTGCTGACATAGTTTTCGCCCTCAGCAGCTTCGGCCAGAGCGGCAGGCCCCAGCAGGGCCGTCAGAATCGCGATAGCGGCGACGGCCAGGACAATGCGGATCCGTTTGTTCATGCTTCTTCCTCCCCAAAAAACAAAGTCATGATGCGGCGCGGCGCGCAAATCATGACTTGATCAATGAGGGAAAAGCAGGCGTACTCCCGATGCCTGCGCCATGACAGCTCTCCACAGAATGTGACAGTCCGGCGGATCTTCTCCGACGGCCCGGCTGACGTGCCGCCAGACAGCAGCTACGACGCCTCGGCGGCAATCCCTTTGGCTTTCCGATGTCTGTCGGTGGATGAAAGCTACTCTTGATCGCCGCGCCTCTATCATGCCTTATTGCATATCCTTAGTATAAACAAGTTATGATAAATGTCAATCCATTGAACACATCTCAATCATATATGGGGAAAGAAAAATTTTACCTGCTGTTCATTAAATGCCGTATTTGATCCGCACCGAAAGAATATATGGATGGATACGAAAATTTACCGTTTCTCCCTATATCCGGAGCCCCGAACAAAGCGGGGAGAAGGCGATGCTGCCGGCAGAGGAATGCGCAATTTTGAGCGAGGCTGAACGCTCTATTCAGGTCCCCAGTCGTAAGGCATATCGCGTGGTAATCACATGGCCGAATGAGGGGCAATGGCGCCATAAAGGGGGATGCGTTGGAGCCGCTTGGTGATAGGAAAAGGCATCCAGCGCCAGCCGTCTTCGGCGCGTTTCGGGTGGGCTGAATAAGATGCCGCTTTAAGATAGGAGAGCGTCCGAAAACCTGCCGGACCTATTCGTTCACTAGCAAGGCAAGACGATTTATGAAGAATATTAAGGCCGAATTTAGCTTTGGGCGGATTGCGGAATTAACCCTTTGGGGCCATGAACCGAAAGGGCGTGTTTCAGCGCATCGCCAGATCAAAAAAACGTCTTGCATTGGCGCGCCCAGCTCCCGTCACGATGGTCGCATGAGCGCGCTTGCAAGACGCTGAATGAAAGCCGATGGAACGGCCCTATTTGTGAAAGCGGAATTTTCTATCCTCGGTTAAATCCAGCAGGTTAATAAGGCGGTTAAAATTATCTTTTGCCGCATCCAGCCCAGCGGGATGGTGAGCATCGCTGCCCAGATAGAAGCGGCAACCGCAGGCCATCGCGATGCGATAGGGGCGCAAGATCTCTGCCAGCTCATGGGGTGTATAAGCAGAAGCGTCTAGATTCAGTTCGACGCCTGCGCCCCGCTCCGCTACGCGGGCGAACAGCCTGTGGAAGGTATCAGAAGGAATACGGCGGATCAGCTCAATATGGTCGGCCCAGGAGGCAGGCGCGATTAAGGGACAGGTCAGGTGCGCAATCCCGATCTTTTGGAAAGGCAGATCCATATCCAGCAGCGCGTCCAGACGGCTCACGTAGAGCTGCGCGCGGCGTTCGAGCGAACGATCCTCTGGGGCAATGGTAAAGCCCTCCATGTGCAGGTGGGTGGTGGGGATAATGACGAAATCAAATTGGTCGAAGGTTTTATCCATAAGCCCAAGACGCCCGTTTTGATCCATATCGGTTTCGCAGCCGAAGAAGAAGCGGATACCGTCGGACTGCGGGAGCGGCAGGGCCTGGGCGATGTGGGCATAATTTTGACGAGCGTAGAAATCAAAGGTCACTGCAATGGCCTCGTCCCAGAAGTGATCGGTCAGACATAATTCCCGCAGGCCGTTGGCAGCAGCGTACGCCAGCATGCGCGCGGTGGTCTGCCGCGGGTCGTCCGAGCATAGCGACAGATGGGAATGCAAATGATAGTCGTGATCCACCATGTACTTCATGAGTTTCCTCCTTTGGGTCCGGCTATGATAAAAAGGCAGGCACGGCTATTGCGTGCCTGCCGGATCAAAGCGGGCTACGGCTGCTGAGCAGCCCGGTAGGCCTCCATATCCATACGGACGATTTCTTTGCGGCGAATTTTCCCAGAAGGCGTCTTGGGCAGCTCATCGACGAATTTGACAACCCTAGGGTACTTATAGGGGGCGGTCGCCTTTTTCACATAGTTCTGGATTTCCTTAACCAATGCATCCGAAGGTTCGTAGCCTCGGGCCAGCACGATAGTGGCCTTAACAGCCTGCCCGCGGACAGGGTCCGGCGTACCGGTAACCGCGCACTCCAGCACGGCGGGATGCTCCATGATAACGCTTTCCACTTCAAAGGGGCCGATGCGGTAACCGGAGGATTTAATGACATCGTCGGCCCGGCCCACAAACCAAAGGTATCCGTCCTCATCCTGCCAGGCTACGTCGCCGGTGTGGTAGTAACCGTCGTGCCAAACGCTTTCGGTCAACTCCGGAGCGCGATAGTATCCGTTGAACAGGCCGGTGGGCTTGCCTTCCGCCGTGTAGATACAGACCTCGCCCTCTTCGCCGTAACCGGCAGGTTCGCCGTCGTCGTTCAGCAGCGTTACCCGGTAGCAGGGATTTACCCTGCCCATGGAACCCGGCTTGGGCTTCATCCAGATAAAGGTCCCGGCGATAGGGGTGGATTCCGACTGGCCGTAGGCCTCCATCAGCGGCAGCCCTGTTTGCTGCACCCATTGGCTTTGCACCTCGGGATTCAGGGGCTCTCCGGCTACGCAGGCATATTTCATATGGGAGAAATCGTAGGCGCTCAGGTTTTCCTTAATGAGGAAGCGGTACACGGTAGCCGGAGCGCAGAAGGTGCTCACCTGATAGCGGGTGATGACCTCGCACATCCGGTCGGCGTGGAAGCGCTCGTAATCATACACAAAGATAGCGCTGCCGGCGATCCACTGGCCGTAGATCTTGCCCCAGGAGGCCTTGGCCCAGCCCGTATCAGCCACGGTCAGATGCAGCCCGTCATCCTGCACATTCTGCCAGAAGGCGGCGGTTACAATGTGAGCCAGGGGGTAGCTGAAATCCTGTAGCACCATTTTGGGCATGCCCGTAGTACCAGAGGTGAAATAGATCAGCATAGGATCATGGACGCTGGTCGCGTCCGCGCCCTGCGGACGCTGAAAATCGGCGGAGCATGGATCGGCCAGCGCATGCAGGCTTTCCCAACCGGGCCGGGGCGTGTCGGAAATGACAAGTCGGTGCTGCAACGTAGGCGCTTTGGCGATTGCGGCGTCGACGCCATCCAGAAGCGGCGCCTCATCCACACAGATCACCATCTTGATATCGGCGGCTTGGCAGCGGTACAAAATGTCTTTGGCGGTCAGCATATGGGTAGCGGGGATTAGGATTGCCCCCAGCTTATGCAGGGCCATGGCGATGGGCCAGTATTCATAGCGCTGCATAAGCAGCACCATCACCGCGTCGCCTTTGCCGATTCCCTTGGCGCGCAGCATGTTGGCGATCCGGTTGCTTTCATCGCGCATTTCGGCGAAGGTAAAGCTTTTTTCTTCTCCAGCGTCGTTGACCCATAACAGCGCCCGCTTGTCCGGCGCCAAGCGGGCATATTCGTCGCATACGTCGTAAGCAAAGTTGAAGTCTTCCGGAACGCGGATGGACAGGTTGCGGGAAAAATCCTCCATGGAATCGTAATGAGCTCGGGTAAAGCGGTCAATGAGATTCATCAGTCTAGATCCTTCCTATCCCCTTGGGAGAGGATGGACAGAAAGCGGGCAGGCTTCCCGTGCAGCGCCCGCATGCCATGGGGCTTTTCCGAGGAAAAATATACCGCGTCGCCGGCTTCCAGCACTACGTCGTATTTGCCGATAAAGATCTGCAGCGTACCCTCCATCACATAGGAAAACTCTTGGCCTGCGTGGGAATACTGGTGATATTCCTCGCGAGGTTCCACCGTGACCATAAAGGGCTCCATCGTTTTGTGAATAAAGCCATAGGCCAGGTTTTGATAGCCGTATTCCTTGCGGCGGTCCACAGCGATGCCCCGGCCCTTGCGCACAACGAAATAATCGCTGGCCTTGGGCTCGTCGCCGGTGAGCAGCACAGTCAGGTCAATGTGGTATAAACGACTTAACTCATACAGTACGCTTACCGGGATATCTGCCTTGCCTTGTTCATAGGCAAGATATGTTTCTTCATCAAGACCGACCTTCTCAGCTACCTCTTTGACCGAGAAATCAGACAGCTCGCGCATTCCCTGAATGCGCTGTGCAACCCACATAAGCTCTTCGCGCATAGCCTGAGTACCCCTTTCATGGAATTTTTCCCATTATACCCAAAACGCAGTCGGGAAGCAAGGCATGGGAGGGCTGAAAGAACGCATGGCAAGAGGAGCCCTTTTGAAATATTATAAAGATAGCACAAAAAAACATAATATGATTGACAAAAATGAATAGTTTTATTAAACTTTTATTTGTAGAATATGTCTGTGGAAAATATAGTAAGCACGTGGAAGGGGAATGAAGATGGTTCCAGACAACCATCCTGGAGAACAGGATTTTGAATTGCTTCGCACATTGACGGAAGGGTTTTGTACCCCTGCAACGTTTCCAATTTCTTTTTGGTATGGAGAGAAAAAGCAGACCGGGGTTCCGTGGCATGCAACGACAAGCTGGAAACGGATTGACTCGAATCTAACCCATCTTATAATAAAATCGACAGACCCTGAAACTGGGCTTGAAATAAAAGCAGCCTGTGAACAATATGCCGATTTCCCCGTATTGGAATGGACCGTGTATTTAACGAACAAGGGAGAACAGAATACACCGCCGATAAGAGACCTTATGGGCATGGATGCGGTTATAAAGTTGCAGCGGCCCTTACTACAATATGGAAGCGGGGATCGGATCGGAAATAAGGGATATGAGTTTTTTGAGCGTCCTATTGCAGACGATGTATTTGAAATGCAGCCGGTTGGTGGAAAATGTTGCAACGCTGCATTCCCGTATATGCGTATCGTGTCGGCTGAAGAACAGATGGGATTTCTTCTTTCTGTTGGTTGGCCAGGGCAATGGAAAGCCCAGTTAAGCCTTCAAGGTTCGGGGACGCTTGTAAAAGCTGGCCAGGCGACAACGAGTTTTTATTTAAAGCCAGGCGAAACCGTACGGACGCCGCGGATGACCATGTTGGCGTTTATGGGCGATGAGCGGCGTGCGACCAATCTTTGGCGCAGGTGGTATATGGCGCATGTGATACCGAAAAATGGCGGTAAAAGTACGCAGCCTATGCTGATCGCTGGGAACGTGGCAGACCCAAAGAAAGAGGGATATTCGGAATGCACGGGATGGACGCATAAGGGGATCGCCGAGTCGCTTAATGTATATGACCGCCAGGGGATTCAATATGATTTGTTTTGGTTGGATGCTGGCTGGTATGATTGTGGTAGATGGTGGCGGCATACGGGGACCTGGAAAGAACGGCAGCCAAACTATCCTGATGGGCTGTTAGGGGTAAAGCAGAGCTGTGATGCTCATGGCATAAAGTTGCTTGTTTGGTTTGAACCGGAACGCGTGTTTAAGGGAACGGATATTGAGAGACAACATCCGGAATGGCTTCTCAGAAAAAACGGCGATCAAGAATTGATTGGTAGAGACACGGAGCATTCTCCGGAAAGCAGCTTGTTTAATATTGGGAATCCTGAAGCATGCGCGTACTTATCTGATATGATATGCGAGTTTTTGAAGCGAAATCACATTGATTGGTATCGGGAAGATTTTAATGTATGCCCGCTGCCCTACTGGGAGGCTAATGATGAAGTAGGACGTTGGGGAATGCTCGAAAACCAATACGTCCAGGGCTACTTGAAATTTTGGGATGAAATATTAAGAAGAAATCCAGGCATTCAGATTGATTCCTGCGCATCAGGTGGATGTAGAAATGACCTAGAGACGATGCGTAGGTCGGTACCGCTGCACTATTCAGATTTCGGCTATGGCAATCATCCTGTGAAAATGGGCTTCGAGCAGACTATGCACGAGTGGTTCCCCTATTTTAAGTCGAACGCAATGGGAACGGATTATCCAGATGGAAGTTATCCAACCAACGAAGACGAGTGGGATGAATGGGAGTTTGCACGGTCTGCTAAATGTGAGCGGGAGGATGAAGATAGCAAGCGAAAGGAAGCCGAAAAAAAAGACGCGGTTGCTAGATCGATAGACTTTTATGATTTTTACTGTGCACTTGCTCCGGCGATCGTTCCAGCGATAGGCTCTGCCGAAGATGAGGAGGGATTCGCTGTCGTACGGGCGATGCAGGACAGTTGGAGAAAAGCCGCTGGAATCATGCTGCGGGGCGATTTTTATGCATTAACAAAGTATCACAAGGATGCGGAAAAATGGTGGTGCCGTCAGTTTGATGATCCGGAAAGAGGCGAAGGTTTCCTGCTCTTCGTGACGGGGAATCGGTGTGCAGAAGATATACAGACAGTGTATCCTTATATGAGAGAAGAAGAGGATTTCCTGTTTGAAAACAGGCAGACAGGGGAGCAAAGGCGATTGACAGGAAAAGAGGTATTAAACGGATTTCAGGAGAATCTATCGCCCAGAAGTGGAAGCATTTGGTTCTATAGAAAGGCTTGAGGTTTAGGATCAAAGCTGCTTTAAGGCAAATGCGCCTAATTGTATACAATCATGTAGGCCTGTCAGCAAGAATGCTGGTAGGCCTTTATTTGATGGTTAGTATGGATACGTTTTATAAGGATACAAAAACTTATGTTCGTATTTGACTGTACTTTGAACAGATGCTGTGGTATAATTCGGGTTAGCTGCGGACAGTGCGATTTATAGCATATTTAGCTCACGAGATTTATTATTTGAACCTGTTTTAGTCATTGAGATGGGGTACATATGAGAAATGAAATTTAGGATATTCGGAAACTATCAACCGGCGGGGGACCAGCCCCAGGCCATCGACCAGCTGGAAAAGGGCTTGGAGGAAGGGCTGGCCCGCCAGGTTCTGTTGGGCGTAACGGGCAGCGGAAAAACCTTTACCATGGCCAACATCATCGCCCGGGCCCAACGTCCGGCGCTGGTCATTGCCCACAACAAAACGCTGGCCGCCCAGCTATGCCAGGAATTCCGGGAGTTTTTTCCGGAGAATGCGGTGGAATACTTCGTCTCCTATTATGATTATTACCAGCCGGAGGCCTATATTCCCAGCTCGGATACCTATATCGAGAAGGATTCCGCCATTAACGATGAGATTGACAAGATGCGGCATTCGGCTACCGCCAGCTTGCTGGAACGGCGGGATGTCATCGTGGTCGCTAGCGTATCGTGCATTTATGGGTTAGGCGACCCGGAAGAATACCGTGATCTGAGCTTGTCGCTGCGCCTGGATATGCGAATGGACCGGGACGAGCTGCTGGACAAGCTGGTGGCGATCCAATACGAACGCAACGACATCAACTTTATTCGCGGTACCTTCCGGGTGCGGGGCGATATTGTGGAAATTTTTCCCGTGGCCAGCAACGATATCGGCGTACGGGTGGAATTTTTCGGAGATACCATCGAGCGGCTGTCCGAATTTGAGGTGCTCACCGGCCATGTAAAGAACCGGATCAACTATACTATCATCTTTCCTGCCAGCCACTATGCCACCTCGCCGGAGAAGATGGAGCGGGCTATCGCCATGATCCAGGACGACCTGGTGACCGAGGTGCAGAAGCTGGAGGCCGAAAATAAGCTTTTGGAGGCGCAGCGGCTGAAGCAGCGCACCGAATACGATATTGAGATGATGCGGGAAATCGGGTATTGCAATGGAATTGAGAACTATTCCCGCTATTTCGACGGCCGGGCTCCGGGGGAGCCCTCCTATACGCTCCTGGACTTCTTTCCCGACGATTACCTGCTCTTTATCGACGAGTCCCATGTAACGCTGCCGCAGATACGGGCCATGTATGCCGGCGACCGGTCCCGCAAGGAGATGCTGGTGCAGTATGGCTTCCGCCTTCCGGCGGCCTTTGATAACCGTCCGCTGATGTGGGATGAATTCCGCCAGCGGATGGGCCAGACCATCTATGTCAGCGCCACGCCGGCGGAGCTGGAGCTGTCTGAAGCGGGGCAGGTAGTGGAGCAGATCATACGGCCCACCGGCCTGTTGGATCCGGAGATTTCCGTGCGGCCTATCGAGGGGCAGATTGAGGACCTTTACGGTGAAATCACCAGGACCGTTGCGGAGGGCTACCGTGTCCTGGTGACAACATTAACCAAGAAGATGGCAGAAAGCCTGACGGAATACTTTACCGAGCTGGATGTACGGGTACGGTATCTGCATTCGGATATCGATACGCTGGAGCGGCAGGAGATTATCCAGGATTTCCGCAAGGGCGAATTCGACGTGCTGGTGGGCATAAACCTGCTGCGGGAGGGCTTGGATATGCCGGAGGTATCGCTGGTCGCCATTCTGGATGCGGATAAGGAAGGCTTTTTGCGATCGACTCGCTCGATGATTCAGACCATCGGCCGTGCAGCACGCAATGCGCAGGGCCGCGTGATCATGTATGCGGATATCATTACGGATTCCATGCGCAATGCAATCGACGAGACCAACCGCCGGCGCGGCATCCAAAGCGCTTATAATGAGGCACACCATATTACGCCGCAGAGCATCTATAAGGCGATTCCCGCCCAGCTGCGGGTGACGCTGGAGCCGGAGGAGGAACGTCCGGCAGCAAAGGCACGGACGGCAAAAACCGGCACAGCTACCAGGCGGCTCCCCGCGCCTGAGGCGCCGCGGCCTGCAGGAAAGCGGATGAGCGAGCAGCAGCTGGAGGCGGCGATGAATGAAGCGGCTATGGCGTTGGATTTTGAAAAAGCAGCCGAATATCGGGATCAATTGCTGGCGCTGCGGGCGCAAAAGAAATAGGAGGAGAAGGCCTTGCAGGATTCTATCGTGGTAAAGGGCGCCAGGGAGCACAACCTGAAAAATATCGACGTTACAATCCCCAGAAATAAGCTGGTGGTCATTACGGGACTGTCGGGCTCGGGCAAATCATCGCTGGCCTTCGATACCCTGTATGCGGAGGGGCAGCGGCGCTATGTGGAGTCGCTTTCCAGCTATGCCCGCCAGTTTTTAGGGCTGATGGAAAAGCCAGATGTGGACTATATCGAGGGCCTTTCGCCGGCCATCTCCATCGATCAGAAAACCACCAGCCGCAACCCTCGCTCCACCGTGGGCACGGTTACGGAGATTTATGATTATCTCAGGCTGCTGTATGCGCGGGTTGGCACGCCCCATTGCCCCAAGTGCGGCCGGGTGATTCATCAGCAGACGGTGGATCAGATGGTGGATAAGCTGCTGGAGCTGCCGGAGGGCAGCCGCGTACACCTGCTGGCCCCGGTGGTGCGGGGCCGAAAAGGCGAGTATGTCCAGCTGCTGGACGACCTTTCCCGGCAGGGCTACGCTCGGGTGCGGGTCGATGGAACGTACTATGAATTCGGGGAGAAAATCCCCATGGCAAAGACCAAAAAGCACCATATTGAGGTGGTGGTAGACCGGGTTATCATCCGCCATGACGCGGAATCGGCCAAGGCGGCTCACCGGCGGCTGGCCGATTCTTTGGAGACGGCTATGAAGCTTTCGGACGGCTTGGTGCTGGCTTCGGTGCAGGACGGCGAGGAGATCACCTTCTCGGCCAACTATGCCTGCACCCACTGCGGGATCTCCATCGAGGAGATTACGCCTCGGATGTTCTCCTTCAACAGCCCCTTCGGCGCATGCCCCACCTGCTCGGGCCTGGGAATCCTGATGAAGATGGATCCAGAACTCATGGTGGACGACTGGAATAAATCGCTGGGCGGCGGCGCGCTGTCGGTGATGGGCTCTTCAGGGGAGGATGCTTCCATGACTGCAGCGATTTTTCGAGCCCTGGGCGCCCGGTATGGTTTTACCCTGGAGACACCGCTGAAGGACTTTACCCAGCAGCAGCGCCAGGTTCTGTTCTGGGGCACAGGTGAAGAGAAGATTGAGGTGGTCTACGACCGCGCCTATGGCTCCGGTAAGTATCAGATGGCCTTTGAGGGAATTGTGCCCATGATGGAGCGGCGCTACCAGCAGACCCAGAGCCAGGGGATGAAGGAGTACTATGAATCGCTGATGAGCCAGCTCCCCTGCCCGGATTGCGGCGGGAAGCGGTTACGCAAGGAGGCGAGGGCGGTTACGGTGGGCGATATGGCCCTGTGCGATCTGACGGAGCTGTCCGTGGTGGAGGAACTGGCCTTTTTTGAGCGGCTGGCGCTTACGCAGACCCAGCAGCTGATTGCCGACCAGATTCTCAAGGAGATCCGTTCGCGTTTGGGATTTTTGCGGGATGTGGGCCTGGAATACCTGACCTTAGCCCGCTCGGCCGGCAGCCTTTCCGGGGGAGAGGCCCAGCGCATCCGGCTGGCTACTCAGATCGGTTCAGCGCTGACCGGCGTATTATATATTCTGGACGAGCCCTCCATCGGCCTGCATCAGCGGGATAACGCCCGTCTGCTGGCGGCGCTAAAGGGCCTTAGGGATCTGGGTAACTCGCTGCTGGTGGTGGAGCATGATGAGGAAACCATGCTGGAGTCCGACTATCTGCTGGATATTGGCCCCGGCCCCGGCGTGCATGGCGGGCAGGTGGTGTCCCAGGGCACGCCGGAGGAGGTCATGGCCGACGAGCGGTCGATCACGGGCAACTTCCTTTCCGGACGCCGAAAGATCGCGATCCCTGCCCAGCGGCGCACCTGCGACGGACGCTGGCTGACCGTGCGCGGCGCACGGCAGAATAACCTGAAGAATATTGACGTGGCGATCCCCTTGGGGCTGTTTACGGTGGTTACGGGCGTCTCCGGTTCGGGTAAATCCAGCCTGGTCAATGAGATCGTCCATAAGACGCTGGCGCGGGACCTGAACCGCGCCAAAGTCAAGCCCGGCCTGTGCGACGGCGTGGAGGGGCTGGACCAGCTGGATAAGGTAATCGCTATCGATCAGTCGCCCATCGGCCGCACACCCCGCTCCAACCCGGCCACCTATACCGGCGCCTTCGACTTGATTCGGAACCTCTTTGCCGAAACGATGGACGCCAAAGCGCGAGGGTATAAGGCGGGACGCTTCAGTTTTAACACCAAGGGCGGGAGATGCGAAGCCTGCAACGGCGACGGCATCATCAAAATCGAGATGCACTTTCTGCCGGATGTCTATGTGCCCTGCGAGGTCTGCAAGGGCCAGCGGTATAACCGGGAGACGCTGGAGGTGCGCTATAAGGGGAAGAATATTGCCGACGTGCTGGATATGACGGTGGAGGAGGCAGTGGAATTTTTCGGCCCCCTGCCCCGGATTGAGAACAAAATCCGTACGCTGTACGACGTGGGGCTGGGCTATATCAAGCTAGGCCAGCCATCCACTCAGCTTTCCGGCGGCGAGGCCCAGCGCATCAAGCTGGCCACGGAACTTTCACGCCGCGGTACGGGGCGCACGGTCTATATCCTAGACGAGCCCACCACCGGCTTGCATACCGCCGACGTGGAGCGGCTGATCGATATTCTGCAGAAGCTGACCGACCAAGGCAATACGGTGATCGTCATCGAGCACAACCTGGACGTCATCAAGACGGCCGATTATATTATTGACCTGGGCCCTGAGGGCGGGGATAAGGGCGGCACGATCGTTGCGACCGGTACGCCGGAGGAAATCGCCGCCTGCCCTGAATCGCATACCGGCCAATTCTTAAAAAAGGCGCTGGAGCGATAAAAGGTAAAAGGAGGTAGGGCCGGCACTTACAGGACGCCCCAGCCCATGAGCGAAAGAGAGGGAAGCACATGCAGGACATGCCGCGTTGCGCCTGGTGCCAGGATGGCGGCTTGATGCAGGCCTATCACGACGAGGAGTGGGGAACGCCCCTGGACGATAACCGGCTGCATTTTGAATACCTGATGATGGAAGTGATGCAGTGCGGCTTAAGCTGGCGCTTAATGCTGCAAAGGCGGGAGGCGTTCCGCAGCGCATTCGACGATTTTGACTACGAGCGGATTGCTGCCTACGGCCCCGAAGAGGCGGATCGTATCCTTCAGAGGCCGGGTATGATTCGCTCGCCGCGGAAGATCGGCGCGATTATCCATAACGCAGGAATTTATAAAGCGATTCTGAAGGAGTACGGTAGCTTTGCCGCCTATCTGGCCGGTTTTGCGGGAGATATGCCGCTGATTTACCCGGCCCACGAGCATGCCAGATGCGCCCGTAATGCGCTGTCGGATTGCATCAGCGACGATTTGCGCCAGCGCGGCATGAAATATCTGGGTTCGGTAACGGTATACGCGCACCTGCAGGCCTGCGGCGTGATCAACGATCATGAGCCTGGATGCTGGCGCGGCCGGCAACTGCGGGAACAATACGCTTACAGAATTTGCGAAGGAACATAAGGATAGCCCGCCGTGGCAAGTAAACGGTGGGCTATTGCATTATAGAGGCAGCATACGAACCGGCGGTGCGGCGCCTTGGATGAGGTTCTCCCAGCTAACCGCTACCCCGGCCGACAGATCTTCGTACCCCAGCTGTAGGGTGTCCAGTGTGACCAGAGCCAGCGATACATCGCGGCGGGATACCAGCGTGGCAAGCTGGCGGGTGGCGGTTTCTATGGCGTCGATTTGGCTGTGCTCCACCAAACGGGCTAGCATGGGGGCGTGTTCGTCAAAGCAATCCTCCAGCTGAGCCAGCAGCGGTTCGGCCTGGGCCCAATCCTCACGCCGGACAGCTTCGCTCATTTGCTGGGAGAGTGCTGCGCCTTGTTGAGCGATCTCCGTCAGCTGGCTTTGGCCCCACCAATCGAACAGCACGACGCAGAGAATCGTAGCCGCTAGGACAAGATAGCTTCTCACGGCCGCACCCTGGCCGGCGCGCTCTGCATAGCGCCTACCACGGCCAGATCGCCTTTTTCGTTAACCGAGGCATAGGCTACATCCTTGAGACGGGCGTAGCCTTGGCGCTGCAGCTGCCTTGTGAGCCAGCCAGCGTCATAGCCCGCCAGAGAAAGGGCGTTTTTTTGTATTTTGCCGTCCAGCACCAGTAGATAGGGCATACATGGCTCCTCCGGCGGCTGGGGCGTCTCAGCGGCTTTGGACTTCTCTAGGATACTCAGGCTGCCGTCGGTCTCCAGCACCGCGTATTCCACCTGGGCGGCGTCGAAAATGCCCGAGGCACGCAGCTGGCTCATCAGGTCGGCGAAGTTATACCGCGTGCGCCGCATCACGTCCAAATTGATTTGACCTTTATATATCAGGATAATGGGCTGGCCGCAGACCGTATTGCGGATCCGGGCGCTTTTTTGGATGATGATGGAAAGCATGACGTGCACCGTCAAGAGCGACAAAATGGCCAGAATCCCCGTATACAGCGGCACTCCGACATTGGACATGGGGCCGGATGCCAGATTCGCCAGTAGCATAGAAATGACGAGCTCAAAGGGCTGCATCTGCCCCAGCTCCCGCTTACCCATTAGGCGGGTAACGATGAGCACGACAAAGTAGAGGATCAGCGCGCGCAGGCAGATCACCAGCAAAGATAATCCCTCCTTTTCCCCTATGATGGGCGGAAGTGAGGAAAATCATACAAAGCGGGCATGCAAAGGCAGACAAAAGCGCGCGCCTTATCACAAGGCGCGCGCTTTTGGGGCGCGGATTGAATGGTTACAGGGTGTTTAATCCTTCATAAACTTCGATATAGGCTTGCGCCGGTTGATGCCAACCGAAATCTTTAGCCATTGCCCGACGCGCCATGGCTTCCCAGGAAGGCCGGTCATGGTGATAGATATCATAGGCCCATTCGATGACGTGCAGCATATCGTGGGCGTTGTAGTGATCAAAGGTGAAGCCGTCGCCTTCTTGGGTGAATTGGTTGTAAGGCTCCACCGTGTCCTTCAAGCCGCCGGTTTCCCGCACAAGGGGCAGTGCGCCGTAACGCATCGCCATCATCTGGGAAAGACCGCAGGGCTCAAAGGCGGAGGGCATCAGGAAGAGGTCGCAGGAGGCGTAGATCTTCTGGGCCAGGGCAACGTCGAAAAGAATAAAGGAACGTACCTGGTTGCGATAGTCGTTTTCCAGCTGGCGGAAGAAATCCTCGTGGGTCTTGCGCTCTCCGGGCGCGACGGCTTGGGTGCCGAGCAGGACAAACTGCACGTCGAGCCGCAGTACATCGCGGATGACGCACTCAATCAGATCCAGCCCCTTTTGGTTGTCCAAGCGGGAAATAAAGCCGATCATCAACTTATCCGTGCCCTCTGGCAGCGCGTATTCATGCTGGAAGGCCAGCTTGTTGGCCATCTTGCCGTCATAATCGCTGAAGGGATGGGCCAGATGGACATCCCGAGCAGGGTTGACCGCGTCCATATCGATGCCGTTGACGATCCCTGTTAACTTATAGGAAAAGCGATTGAGCACGCCGTCTAATCCTTCACCGTACCATAGCGTACGGATCTCCCGCGCATAGGTCGGGGAGACGGTGGTGATGGCATCGGAGAAATATAGGGCGGCTTTCATCAGGTTGATATCGCCATAGAACTCTAGCTCCTCGCTTTGGGCCAGGCCGGATGGCAACCCCAGCAGATCCGGCACAACCGAAGCGGGAAAACGCCCCTGGAAGCGCAGATTGTGGATGGTAAAAACCGTATGAATGGCCTGATAGGCCGGCTGTGCGGAATAGTTATAGTGCAGCAGAAGCGGTATAGCCGCTGTCTGCCAGTCGTGGCAGTGGATGATATCCGTCCCGCCCATATAAGGAATAGCCGCCAGCACGCACTGGCTGAAGAAAATATAGCGCTCCGCTTCATCATAGTAACCGTAAAGCTGATCGCGGTCGAAATAATAGGGGTTATCCACAAAATAGAAGGGAATGCCCTCCGCGCCGGTCAGCATGCATAGGCGGCATTCCTGATGGCGCCAGCCCACGGTGACGGTAAAATGGGCGACCAGCTTCATTTGGTCGCGGAATTGGGCGCGCTGGGCCCGAAGGCGGTCGTTGGGCGCGCCCTCGACGTCCAGCATGAAGCTGTATAGGGGGAGGATGACCGATACATCCTGGCCGGCGCGTTTAAGCGCCTGGGGAAGAGAACCGATCACGTCACCTAGGCCGCCGCTCTTGGCATAAGGGGCGGCTTCCGAGGCTGCAAATAGGATGCGCATGTCCTTCGCTCCTTTCAGTTGATTCCGGGAAAGCGGCTAAATCTTAACGCCCTTACCCAATACCACCGGGTTTTCCGGCGTTCCCTGCAGGACTACGTCATCCGAGATAGTGACCATTCGGTCGAGGATGACGTTTTCTAGAATCACATTACGGCCGATGTTGCAGTCCTCCATGATGATAGAGCCGTTGACCGTGGTGCCGGCGCCGATACTGTTATGCCGGAAAATGACTGAGCTGTTGAGGTAGCCTTCCACGGTGCAGCCGCTGGCCACCAAGGAATTGACCACTTGCGCGTTCTTGGTGTAGCGGGTGGGCGGATTATCCTTCATCTTGGTGCTGATCCACCGCTCAGAATTAAAGAGGCGGCTGGTGATAACCGGATTGAGCATATCCATGCTGGCGGTGTAATAGCTCTGGATGGAATTAATCTTACGGAAATATCCAGGATAATCAAAGAAATATACTTTCAAATCGCCGATATAACGGGCGATTACGTCAATCAAATCGTAGCTTCGGGTAGTCAGCGAATCGCGGATCGCACGGGTCAGAAGGCTGCCGCGGATAATCATCATGTCCAGATAGACCCGGTCAAAGCCCTGATTATTATTGTCGGATAGTCCGATTACGCGATTACCTTCGCCCCCCTGGATCCCTACGTCATCGCCGGACTGATCCAAGGCCGATACGATGCGCTTGGTCACCATGGTCACATCTGCATCGGTTTCCACATGCTGGCGCATGACGGGGCCTAGATCAATGTTGCAGACCATATTGCTGCCGCTGATGACGAGATCAGAATAGGTGTTACGGCTGAATAGACCGAAATTATCGTAGAAATCCGCTAGGTTAATGCGGGTGGTTCGGTTGCCCATGTAGCTGGGCACTCCGCCCTGCAGGATGATGAGATCCTGGCTTTTGCGAGCCATGGACCACTCCTGGCCCGTACCGATGTGGTCGATTAAAGAGCGGTATTTATTGGAAGCGAATACGCCGATCTTGTCGATTTTGCTGTTAACCATGTTGGACAGGGCAAAGTCGACAAGACGATAACGGCTGGCGAAGGGAAGGGTGATGACGGAACGAATTTCCGTAAGCGCGCCCAGATCGATGCTGGGATTGTTGAGGATAATGCCCATGGTCGGTTTCATATTCGTTCCCTCCTTCTACTGAACGGTCCCATCGGACAGCGAGACCACCGAGATATCCTGGCCGGGCTGCGCGTCAGGCCGGCCGATCTGGCGGCCGCGGGTAATGACGACGTTTTCATCGATGATGGCGTTATAAACTTCGGCCGAATCCTCAATGCGAGCGCCATGCAGGATAATGGAATCATACACTTTGGCGTCGCGGCCGATATATACATCGTTCGAGATAATGGAATGGACCGCTTCGCCCAGCACCGTGCAGCCGTCGCAGACGTAGCAGTCAGTCACATGGGCCTCGCGGCCGATGTACTGAGGCTTGGTCACCTGGTTTTTGGAGTATACCGGGAACGTGGGATCGTCGAGATCCAGATTGCAGGTGCCGTCCAACAGCTCCATGCTGGCCTCATAATAGCTGGGGATGGTTCCAGCGTCTTTCCAGTAGCCGTTAAAGCTGTAGGCATACAAGCTCCGCCCTTCGGCAAGGGCTTTGGGAATGATGTTTTTGCCGAAATCGTTGACCGAATCAGGATCATCATGGTCGCGGATCAGGGCATCCTTTAGGTATTGCCAGTTAAAGATATAGATTCCCATAGAGGCGAGATTGGAAATGGGCTCTTTGGGCTTCTCCTCAAAACGCTGCACCTGCCCGGACTCATCGCACACCATAATTCCAAACCGGTTGGCCTCCTCCCAAGGGACAGGATAGACCGAGATGGTCACATCGGCGCCCTTCATCTTGTGGTAGGCCAGCATTTTGGAGTAATCCATCTTATAGATATGATCGCCTGAGAGAATCAGCACATAATCGGGATTATAGAAATCGATGAACTCGATATTCTGATAAACGGCCGCTGCCGTGTTGTTATACCAGTTAAAGCCCTCGCGGCTCTGGTAAGGGGGCAGGATCGTTACGCCGCCGTCCACGGAATCCAGCGCCCATGCCGAACCTGTGCCGATATAGGAGTTCAGCATCAGCGGACGGTACTGGGTCAATACGCCCACCACGTCGATATGGGAGTTGGAGCAGTTACTCAAAGTAAAATCGATCATGCGGTACTTCCCGCCAAAGACGACTGCCGGTTTGGCGATATTGGTGGTCAGCCCACCCAGTCGGCTGCCTTGGCCGCCGGCCAGCAGCATAGCGATACATTCACGTTTGCGCATTGTTGATTCGCTCCCTTTCTTGTTCCTCTATTTCTTCGCTTTTAGCGGATATAGTTTGCTCTTGTGGCTGCGTCAAAGCAAAAACGAGGGAGGTAAGCCCCGGCAGCTGGAAAGTAATCTTATAAGGCAGGTCAAAGCACAGCTCGGCATAAGCCTTTACCGGCGCATTGCGGCGCCCCTGCCCGCCATAGCGCGCGCGATCGGAATTGAAGATTTCTTCGTAAACGCCCGGGTGAGCGACACCCAGGGAAAAGTATTCGTGGCAGTGGGGCGTCATGTTGAGGACGCAGACGAGCTCCCGGCCCTCGGTATCGATTCGCCGGAAGGAAAAGACGCTGTATCCAGCGTTATTGGCGTCGATCCACTGGAAACCTTCCCAGCTGTCGTCCAAGGACCACAGGGCGGGCTGCGCCAGATAGAAAGCGTTAAGATCGCGGACAAAGCGCTGTGTACAGGCATGCATGGGATAATCCAGGAGGAACCACTCCAGCGGCTCGTTGAAGCGCCATTCAATGAATTGGGCAAATTCACTGCCCATAAAGAGCAGCTTTTTGCCCGGATGGAACATCTGCCAGCACATCAGATTGCGCAGATTGGCGAATTTTTGCTCATAGTCGCCGGGCATACGCCCGATAAGGGATAGCTTGCCATGCACCACTTCGTCATGGGACAGAGAGAGCACAAAGCGCTCCGAAAAGGCATACATCATGGCAAAGGTCATCTTGTCATGATGATACGCGCGATAGATGGGATCCAGTTTCATATATTCCAGCGTATCGTTCATCCAGCCCATGTTCCATTTAAAGTGGAAGCCCAGACCCCCCTCGGAAACCGGGCGGGTTACGCCTGGATGGGTAGAAGAGTCTTCGGCAAAGAGCAGTACACCCGGATATTCGTTGACCAGGGTATCGTTAAGCTTGCGCAGAAATTCGATGGCCTCGATATCTTCGGTGCCCCCGTCGCGGTTGCGGCGATGGGTATCCCGGCCGTAGTTTAGGTCGATCATGCTGGCCATGCCGTCGATCCGCAGCCCGTCGACATGATATAGATCCACCCAGAAAAGCGCGTTGGAGATGAGAAAGCTCCACACATGCCGGTAGGCGAAATTAAACTTCTGAGTGCCCCAATGGGGATGATCCTCCCAGCCATATAGTGGCGTGCCGTCGTATTCGTAAAGGCCGGGCGCGTCTTTGCAGAAGTGGCCGGGCACCCAGTCCAGAATCACGCCGATCCCCTGGGCGTGGCAGGCATCGATAAAGGCCATCACATCCACCGGCCGCCCCAAGCGGGCAGTGGCCGCATAAAAGCCAAGAAGCTGATATCCCCACGAAGCATCCAGCGGATGCTCCATGATGGGCAGCAGCTCAATATGGGTATAGTGCATGTCCTTGGCGTATTGGGCGAGCTTTGCGCCGACGCGGCCAAGGTCGATGCCGGACTCGTCGGTGCAGGCTTCCAGCCAGCTTGTCAGGTGCACCTCGTAAATGTTGATCGGCTGGCGGGCGGGCAGGCTATCGGCCGACGAACGCAAGCGGGCCATATAGTCGCCGTCCCTCCAGTCGTAATTTCCCAGGTCATAGACAATGGAGGCGGTATTGGGGCGCAGTTCGCTGGAGAAACCGTAGGGGTCGGCCTTAAGGCGGGTCACGCCGTCCTCGCCCACCACGGCATATTTATACAAAGCGCCCTCGGGCAGATTTTCAATGAAAAGTTCCCACAGGCCGGTAATGCCAAGATGATTCATGGGATGGGCGGCGGGGTCCCACCCGTTGAAATCGCCTACCACACTGACGGACCGGGCAAAGGGCGCCCAGGTGGCAAAGTAGACGCCTTGGCTTTTCTTGCGCCGTATGCAGTGGGCGCCCATGCAATAGTAGGCGCGGTATTGGGTTCCCTGTCCATACAGGTAAGCGAAAACCGCGTCGCCCTGCGAGAATTTCATAGGCTCCTCCTTGCATGCCACGATCGCGAACTTAGACAATCATGACAATGAAACTTGAATGCTTTTATTTATTTTATTATATTTTCTTCCCACTGTCAAAGGGGAAGGCGGTATTATTTACCTAGCCTGGTTGGCAATTTCATTTTTGTTCGTGTTACGGAGGAAGCAAAGAGGAAAAAATATGGACGATATTGACGATTGGATCGAAAAGAGTATAATAAAACAAATACAAACACCCTTGTTGCAAGTGGTTGGGAGGAAAAGATCATATGTCCAACGTGATGGATGTCCTGCGCGAGCGCGGATATATTAAACAGACTACCTTTGAAGATGATTTATACCAAATGCTGGAGAAAGAGCGCGTGACCTTTTACGTGGGCTTTGATCCCACCGCCGACAGCCTGCACATCGGTCATTATATCCCGGTGATGGTGATGACCCATCTGCAGCGGGCCGGCCATCGGCCTATCGCCCTGGTAGGCGGTGGTACCGGCATGGTGGGCGATCCTTCAGGCCGTACCGATATGCGCAAAATGCTAACGCGGGAGGATGTGTCCCATAATGTCGCCTGCATTCAGAAGCAGCTTGCGCGCTTTCTCGATTTTGACCCGAGCCTGCCCAATGCCGCAATGATCGCCGATAACGCCGATTGGCTTTTGAAGCTGAATTATGTGGACTTTTTGCGGGAGGTGGGCGTGCATTTTTCGGTAAACCGCATGCTGACGGCTGAATGCTATAAAAACCGGATGGAAAAGGGCCTTTCTTTCTTGGAGTTCAACTATATGCTGATGCAGAGCTACGACTTTTTGGTGCTCAACCAGCAATATGGCTGCAGCCTCCAAGTAGGCGGCGACGATCAGTGGAGCAACATGCTTTCCGGCGCTGATCTTATTCGCCGCAAGGAGAAAAAGCCCGCCTTCGCCATGACCTGCCAGCTGCTGCTGAATTCCCAGGGGCAGAAGATGGGCAAGACGGTAGGCGGCGCCCTGTGGCTGGATGAAAACCGCGTATCCCCTTATGATTTTTATCAATATTGGCGCAACGTGGACGACGCCGACGTAGAGCGTTGCCTGGCGCTGCTCACCTTTTTGCCCATGGACGAGGTGCGCCGCTTAGGCGGCTACCGCGATGAACGGATCAACGAATCCAAGCGCGTGCTGGCCTTTGAGATTACCAAGATGGTTCACGGTGAGGAAAAAGCCCGTCAGGCCATGGAGGCGGCGGAGGCCCTCTTCTCAGGAAAGGGCGACCGCAACAACATGCCCACCACCACCATCACCCGCGCGCAGCTGGAGGAACATGGCCGCGTGGTGGAGCTGCTTGCCCAGTGCGGTTTGACCAAGTCCAACGGCGAAGGCCGCAGACTGATCGCCCAGGGCGCCGTCCAGGTGAACGATGCGCCGGTGACCGATCCCGACGCCAAGGCCCAGCCTGACGATACGGGTACTATTATGCTGAAAAAGGGTAAGAAGGGGTATCACCGCTTCCTCGTGGAGGGATAAATGGATCGGCCGCAGGCGGAGAGCTACCGCACCGTGCGCGGAGAAGGGCGCTATGAAGAAACGATCCAGAAAAGCCGGTTTATCGGCATCGCTTTTCCCGCTTTTTCCGAAGCGGAGGCCAAAGCGGCGCTGGATCGGGTGCGCGCTGAATTCCCTGACGCCAGCAGCCTGTGCTACGGCTATGTTTGCGGTGCGTCAGGCCAGCTGCAGCGCTTTTACGATGACCATGAGCCGGTGGGCGGTATGCCTATTTTGGATGCGATCCGCAAGCGTGGCCTTATCGGCTGCGGATGCGCGGTAGTGCGCTATTTTGGCGGCGTTAAGTTGGGCGCAGGCGGATTGGCCCGGGCCTTTGGTTCGGCGGCGATTGCGGCCATTGATGCGGCGCAACCGGGCCTGGCGGAGAAAAGCCTACGCTATCAGGTCGTTTTTGATTACAGCCTTCAGGGACGGATGGAATACGAGCTGGCTCACTCACCCCATCGACTGGAGCATATGGATTTCGGTATGGACGTTACCATGACCGTGCTGGTTCGGGCGGCGGATCAAGCCGCCTTTGAAAGCTTGATTGGGAATATTTCCAATGGCCAGGCGCTTTATGAGGTAACGGAGGAGATATTTTCCTTTTGGGATTCTTCCCGGAAGGTAAGCTTATAGGAAGGACGGCAGTATCAGATGAACATTCAAATTCAACTCACCGATCATCCGAAAGAGAAGATTACCGACGCCAGTAAGCTTTCGTTTGGTAAGCATTTTACCGATCATATGTTTACCATGAAATACGAGAATGGCAAAGGATGGTACGACGCTAAGATCGAACCCTATGCTAGCATCCAAATGGATCCCTCCTGCATGGTGCTGCATTATGGCCAAGCTATCTTTGAAGGCCTGAAGGCTTATAAGGGCGATAACGGCGAGATCCGCTTGTTCCGCGTCCGGGATAACTTCGAGCGCATGAACCGCTCTGCGGCCCGGATGCGCATCCCGGAGGTCGATGTGGATTTCTGCATGGAGGCCCTGGAGAAGCTGCTTGTCATTGAAAAGGACTGGATCCCCAGCGCGCCGGGTACCAGCCTGTATATCCGCCCGACCATCATCGCCATGGACCCCTATCTGGGCGTGAAGGCTTCGAGCACCTACCTGTTCTATATCATCCTGTCGCCGGTGGGCCCCTATTATCCGGAAGGCTTCAATCCGGTGAGGATCTATATCGAGGATGAATACGTCCGTGCGGTCAAGGGAGGTACAGGCTTCACCAAGGCAGCCTGCAATTACGCTATGAGCCTGCTGGCCGGCGAAATTGCCAAAGATAAGGGCTATACTCAGGTGCTGTGGCTGGACGGCGTGGAGCATAAATATGTGGAAGAGGTGGGCAGCATGAACATCTTCTTCCTTTTCAAGAGCGGCTTGGTCACGCCGGCGCTGAACGGCTCGATCCTGCCGGGTATCACCCGAGATTCGGTCATCAAGATGGCCAAAGAGCTGGGCATCCCCTGCGAGGAGCGCCGCGTGTCTATTGACGAGGTATACGAGGCTCACGCCAAGGGCGAGCTCCTGGAGGTCTTCGGCTCCGGCACCGCGGCGGTCATCTCTCCGGTGGGCGAGCTGAACTGGGACGGAAAGATCATCGAAATCCATGACGGAAAGACCGGCCCCGTGGCCGCTGAGCTCTATGAGAAGCTGACGGAGATCCAGTATGGCCGGGGTAACGACGTGTACGGCTGGAGCACCGTGGTGGCCGAAAAATAAAGGAAAAAGGCAAAGTCCGGAGGATTCCCTCCGGACTTTTTTTGCGGGGCCATAGAGCGTTTAACGGGCAGCTTGCATTAGGAAAGGCTTCTTCCCAGGATATGCTTATAAGCTGCTGAATTCGTTCTGAGTACCATAATGTGGCGTAAAAACTAGGACGAATAGTAAACGAAATATCAGGCTGCTCTGCGTTGGTTATTTGCTGCCGCAGCACACAAAGAGTATCTTTATCACTTGGAATCTCCTCCCCAATAGGGCATGTTCGCTCCGATTTATAAAGCATGCCGCCCATTATTATCCTTCCGCTCTGTCACGGAAGAACATCGAAATAAAGCAAAACGTGGCAAATCGAAACCGTTAAAGGTTCAAGTAGTCAAAATCGCACCTTCCAACTACTGGCGGCGCGGATTATGTATTATGGCCGTTTTGACAAATTTTGCAGTTATATCGATCATCAGTTTTGTAGTAGCTGTGCCCAAACAGATCGATTTAAAGCTTCCGACAACATCGCTATTTCTCAAAATCTGTCCAACTTCCAAACATGGATTAAGCATGAAGCTACTTATCCATTATATGAATTGGATGCCAGCGCTCTGAAGATCATTCACAATCGAAGCTAGATCATCATTACTACTATTAACCTCAAGCACCATCTTCCGTGCGATACCATCATCAAAGCAATCTTTGAATGCTCGGAGAAAAGAATCCTTGGTTGCAGAATCTCCAAAATAGGAATTTAAGTCTCCGCAATGAGCAACTTTACGTCCGCTCTCTGATATCCGTTTTCCCCACAGATGGACACCGCCAATGAACCAACGGACGTTCTTCACTTCTTCTAATAAACGGATAAACTGCTTTTCTGTTTTGGCTTTATGCGCTGTATAAATCTGTGGTACGTCGTATGCCATCTTAAGGCCTAATCCCTCTGTTTTCACAAGTTCGGCCAGTTTGAAGATATCCTCAGTCCTTGACAGGATGAACTTCCCACCATGATAAACAGACCCGCAACGGTTTTCTATGAGTATTTCCACTTTCGAGAAATGCGTTTTTATGATACGTTCAAAGATCGCATAGTTTTTTGCAAAAGCTTTCAGGTCAGTATAGTCGCTGAATGGAGGATGAATTTCAATTATTCTCAGATGAGTTTTGCTCCCCACAAGCTCAACGATAAACTCCGCAAATTGTGATGCCCAATCCTCGTTTTTCCATAACTGTGGGACACGATCCTTGTTGGCCATTTTTATTGCCGGAAAGCGATCAATTAGGGCGCTATCAAGATTTCGTTTGCCATAGCTGTATTCAGTATGGAGGGAAAGGTCTAATGAACCGCTGATTTTTTGTACATCAAAATGGGCAGCAATTTCTTTAATACGGAGCGGAAGATATGGCGGGTATGTCTGCCCATGATATTTGATCATTTCAAAGATGGCCATAACGCCGCCCCTTTCGTATAAGGATAGGTTACAAATTGCCTCGATTGCGCCTCCGGCAACTATACTGAACCGCCTGAGATGGCATCCATAATAAACGTAAGACAACGTATATAGCGAGTATCGCCGTACACGTTGTCTTATGATTATACTTGCCAAACGCAGCATCGTCAGCTTATTTTGGGACCCTTTTATTGGCTAAAACTAGCTATGTAACGGCACAAGCGCCCTATCCAGGGCGCTAGGCCTGCTTCTGGCCGTCCAAATAGGCCTGCATGGCTCGGGCCAGCTGATCGGGACAGCTGGTGCCGCCCCGGCACTGGATGCCTTTACAGCGGTCGATAATTTGCTGCGGCGTCATGCCTATACAGAGGCTGGCCACGCCAGCGGTATTGCCGCGGCAGCCGTTGGTAAATTTGACCTGCGTGACAATGTTGTCCTTTACCTCGAAATCGATGGCGCTGCTGCAGGTTCCCGATGTCTTATAGTGAAACATGTCAATCCTCCTTGGGGTCGTTTTCCGTCAAGCGTTTGATAAGGTCGGCGTAAATAGAGGGGCCATCTTTACGGAAAGCGCGGCATAACTGGGCAGCCATAGCAGATGTGGGCACCGAAAGCTCCATATGGAAAAGCTCCACAGCATTTTCCCGGATACGGAGCGTAACCGGGAATTCCGCTGGGGAATCCTCCGTATAGGAGGCGGTTACCTCCATCTGCTGCTGGAAGGCTTGGCGCCGCTCCATGAGATAGCGATCCATTTTTTCCCGCAGGGCGGGAGAAAGCTGTTTTTTGAAAAGGCCGACCATTTCCAGGCCGGCCGGCGTGATCTCGTGAAAGGTCAGGTTATCCTGATTCCGGATACGAATCAGGCCGTCCTCGGCCAGCTCCACCAGGTGCTGGCACATGTCAAAGTAATACATCAAATCCAGGTCGGCGCACATGACCGTCAGCTGGTCCATGGTCATCTGCTGGCGTATTTTATAAAGCGCATAGAGCAGCAGAAGCTTGTTCTCCGTGAGATTTTCCTTGTGATGAAGCAACGCTCCGCTCCTTACGCTCCGGCGCCGTCCGTACGGAAGGCGGATATAGCCTCCAGAAAGTCCGCACAGTCGCTGGCATAAACGTCGAGAAGAATGTTAGCCCGGTTCCCCAGGCTTAGAATACCCAAGATCGATTTGGCGTCTACCACGTAACGCCCGGAACGAAGATCCATTTCAAAGGGAAAACGGCTGGCGATCGCGACGAATTGCTTGGCCTGCTCCATGCTGGCAAGGGAAATGGAAACCGTAGTAAGTTCAGGCATTGGCAGATCTTCCTCCTTCATCATATGAAACGCCCCGACCGGCAGGCGGCGATGGATGCACGGGGCGAAAAAGGGCAAAATAGTTAGTCTCATTATAGAGGGATTTTGAAAAAAAATCAATTCTTGCAAGAAGATTAAATTGGGGCTTGATTTTGTTGTGAAAAAATGTATAATAGACCTTGCTACCGCGTTGTATGGGGTTATAGCTCAGCAGGCTAGAGCGTCACGTTGACATCGTGAAGGTCGTTGGTTCGAGCCCAATTAACCCCACCATATGAAAAGGTTCCTGCTGTGTGCGTTGCGTTTTAATTAAAACCTACATTTCTTAAACGGGAGCTCGGGTCCATAGGCAGATGTCAAGCCCTCTTTGTTTCATCCCTCGCTGGATGAAAGTGCCAGGGAAGGCAGCAAGCCGAGGTAGGGCACCCACCTGCTAGCTTGGCAGGTTTATAATTGGCGCAACGGCACTGTGGGACACGACGATCCTTGGGGCTCCTTAGGGAGCCCTTTTTTGCGCCTGAGAAACGTAGCAGGGCATACAAAAAGGGATCCGCAGGAAGCGGATCCCTTGGATTTTGTCAGGCTATTGGGCGGCCGGCGTAGTGGAGGAAAGGGTAGTGCGCTGCAGAATGTAGCTCATGGGCTTTTCATCAAGATACAACTGCAGCTCCGTGGCCTCTTCGCCCTCCACGATGACCCAGGAGCCGGTGACTGTACTGGCGCCGGTGGAGCTTGGGGTAGCCAAGGTAAGGGTGAACAGATTTTTGTTGCGGGTGAAGGTGGCGAACAGCGACTGCTTGGAGCCGGCAATCATATATACTTCGCCGTTGCTGCGAATATCCAGTGTGACGGGCAGCATGTATTCCGCGCGATTTTTTCCGTATTCGTCAGCCGTATAACTTAGCCGCCAGGTGCCATACAGAAGCTCGTTGAAACATCCGCTCAGCACAAGGGTAACGGCCAGCATCAACGCCGCCGCAAAGCCGGCGGCCACTCTTTTCTTCATCCTCTTATGTTCCTCCATTGCATAATATAAAACTATTCTATCATCTCAGCTTCCCATCTTCAAGGTGCAGGCCGGGCAAAGCGATAAATTTACACATTATTCTTATTTATTCAAGGTGGCGTCCCGGCGGCGCAGGTGATACAATAAAAGGGCTCGAGGGAAAAAGATACCGAAACAATGGAAAGGGCGGTGCGGACAATCGCGGTGCAAACAGTATTTGAACCAATGGGTATCCAGGTTCAGGCCATGGAGGCTTTGTGGCAGTGGACGCTAGCCGGCGCTCTATTGGTTGCCCTACTCGCTGTGCTGGCCTATTTCTTTTTCGGACGGGACAGCCGGCTGGAAGCCGTTGCGGTGGACGAGATTCCCGATGGGCTCTCGGCGCTTCAGGTGGGCATGGCGGTGGATGGAATCGTATCGGGCGAGGACTTGGGCGCGCAGCTTTTCGACTGGGCAGCTCGGGGCAATGTGCGTCTGGCGCTCGCATCGGGCGAATGGACGCTGATCCAGGGCGAGCGACCGGGGGAAGACGCTTATGCTTATGAACAGGAGGCATGGGACCGGCTTTTCCAGGCGGGCGAGCGGCAGCAGGTGAAGCCTGCGGAGCACCATGCGGACATCTTAGCTGCTACGCTGACGTTGCAAAATGGGGCGGAGGCGTGCTTTACCACGGGAAAACGACGCATGTCTGACGCGCGTTCGGCATATATTGCCATGGCCGTATGGCTGATGGGCGCGGCCTGCCTGCTGGCGGCGGCCGTCGTGGCTGGACGGCAGCGGGGGCTGAACGCGTATGGCATCGCGCCTTTGGCCATTGGCGCCATGATACCGGCGGTGGTGGCGGCTTGGCTGTCAGGATGGATGCAGCGGTTCTATCAGGTGCGCTCCCGGCGACGCAACAGCCTGGTAGCCGCAACGATTTTGCTATGCGATGCGGTGCTGGGCATCCTGACGGTCAATATGCTGGCCAGCCCGATCTATCTGGCGGAGCAGGCGGCCCCTATGGTGGCGGCAGGGCTCCTTGCGGCCTTTATTGCGCCTTTTGTCGGCCGGCGCAGCCGGTATGGCCACTGGCTGCTCTGCCGGCTGATGGGATTACGCGATGCCTTGGCCGATCCGGATCGCTTTCCCGGACGGCGGCAGGGGGAGTCCAAGGAAGCCTATTTTTTCCGCATGCTGCCATATGCCCAGGTGCTGGGCGTGGGGGATGAACTGGTCGCCCAATATGCTGCGCTGGATATGCCGTGCCCGGAATGGCTGGATTGGCAGGAAGCGGAACCTTTTACCGCCATGGCGCTGCAGCGCCGTTTGGTTGGGATACGGGATCAAATTTTGGAGCGCAAGCCGGAGGGGGAATGGTAAGGACAGTGGAAACTTGGGCGCGCGCCACCCCTTGCATCCCGGCGGCATGTAGGATATAATAAGACAAACTTGGGCGAGGAAGCAGAAAAGTACCGCTGAAGGCGGGCCAAAGAGACGCGGCGCCACCGGCTGAAAGCGCTGCGGGCAGGCCTAGCGGGAAGGTGCGCTGCAGAGCCCGGCGGGCGGAACGCGAAAGCCAGTATGCCTGCCCGGAGAGGGGCCCGATATAGCCCCAGCAAGTGAGGCGGCCCCGCCGCCTAACAAGAGTGGAACCACGAGGCAAGCGCCCCGTCTCTTTGAGACGGGGCGCTTTGTTCGATAAGGAGGTAGGCCATGTTTTTTCACGAGATCCGGGAGGATTTCAGGGCGATCCTGCAACGGGATCCCGCGGCGCGGAGCGGGCTGGAGGTCGTCCTGTGTTACCCCAGCATCCACGCCATGTTTTGGTATCGGATCGCGCACATGCTGCACAGGCACCATCTGAAGCTTTTGGCCCGCATGATTAGCCAGTCGGCCCGGTTCTGGACGGGCATCGAAATCCATCCGGGCGCAACCATCGGCCCGGGCCTGTTTATCGACCATGGTTCCGGCGTGGTGGTAGGAGAAACCTGCGAGATCGGCCAAGGATGCACGCTTTATCAGCAGGTGACCCTGGGCGGCACGGGGAAGGGCACCGGCAAGCGGCATCCGACGCTGCGGGATCATGTGCTGGTCGGCGCAGGGGCCAAGGTGCTGGGCCCCATCGTGCTGAATGACCATGTTAAGGTGGGCGCCGGATCCGTCGTGCTTAAGGATGTGCCCGACGGCTGCACCGTGGTGGGGAATCCGGGCACCGTGGTGCGCTGCTATGGACGCCGCATACAGCAGGATGTGGATTTGGACCATGGCGATATGCCGGATCCGGTGGAGGATCGGATGAATCTACTGCAAAGCGAAATCGACGAGCTGCGCCATAGCAGCCATGTTCAAAAGGAGGATGAACGCCGTGAAAATTTATAACACCCAAACTCGAACCAAGGAAGAATTCGTACCCCTTACGCCGGGCAAGGTTGGCATCTATGCTTGCGGCCCCACGGTGTATAACTATATCCACATTGGCAATGCCCGCCCGCTGGTGGTATTCGATACGCTGCGGCGCTACTTGGAGCACAAAGGTTATGAAGTAACCTTTGTGCAGAACTTTACCGATATAGACGATAAGATGATTAACCGCGCTAAGGACGAGGGAACGACGGTGGCCGCTCTGGCCAAGCGGTTTATCGCCGAGTATTGGGTGGATGCCGGCGGACTGAACGTGCGTCCGGCGACCGTACAGCCCAGGGCCACCGAGCATATCCGGGAGATCATTGCCCTGGTCAAGGGTTTGGTGGATAAGGGCCTGGCATACCCTGCGCCTGACGGCGTCTATTACAACACGCAGGCCTTTGAGGGCTATGGCAAGCTTTCTGGCCAGGTAACGGAAGATCTGGAGGCTGGAGCGCGCATTGAAGTGGATGAAAATAAGCGGCACCCCATGGACTTTGCCCTGTGGAAGAAGGAAAAGCCCGGAGAGCCGTCCTGGGGTTCGCCCTGGGGTAAGGGACGGCCGGGCTGGCATATTGAGTGCTCCGCTATGGCGATGAAATATCTGGGCGAAACCTTTGATATCCACTGCGGCGGGCAGGATCTGATCTTCCCCCATCATGAGAATGAGGTTGCCCAGTCGGAAGGCTTTACCGGCAAGCCTTTCGCCCGGTACTGGATGCATAACGGCTACCTTAAGGTGAACAACGTAAAGATGAGCAAGTCCCTGGGGAATTTTTTCACCGTACGGGAAATCGCTCAGCAGTACGATCTGGAGGCGGTGCGCTTTTTCCTGCTATCGGCCCAGTACCGCAGCCCGCTGAACTTCTCGGCTGAACAGATCGAGCAGGCGGCCGCTGCCCTAGGGCGGATTGAGACGGCAAGGGATAACCTGGCCTTTGCGGCGGAGCGCCAGGCGGAGGGCGAAGTTTCACCGGAAATCTCCGAACTTATCGCTAAGCTGGAGCGCAGCTTTGACGAAGCCATGGACGATGATCTTAACACGGCCGACGCAATTGGCTCGATTTTCGAGTTCATTCGTGAAATCAATATCCGGGTTGCAGCTGGGATTACCCGGCAGTCAGCGGCTCGGGCGCTGCAGGCGCTTCAGTCGGTATGCGGCATCCTGGGCGTGGCTCAGCGGGAAAAGGTGGTGATTCCCGACGAGGTACGCAGGCTGGCGGACGAGCGGGCTCAGGCGCGCGCCAATCGCGATTGGACGGCTTCCGACCGGCTCCGGGACCAGATCCAGGCCATGGGATTTTCTGTGGAGGATACCCGGGAGGGACAGAAAATTGGCAAACTATAGCTCCGGCAGGTGAGGAAGGCGCGCCTTCTCCAAGACGATGGCCCTCCCTTGTGCTCGTCTGAGGCTTCCGCAGCCATGTTTTCGATACGGCGCTTTCCGTGTTCTTAGGCAATTTGGCGGAAAAATCCGGGCCTTTTTAAGCCCATTTCAAGGGTTGTAGGCAAGCGGCGGGGATGATATAATCATCCCAATACGGGGTAAAGCCGCCGGGAATGGCCAAGCCCCAAGGAGGATCTGCTATGAGTCAAGGGATTTTCGAGAAGGCCAGCCAGCTTTGGAAGATGGAGGCCTATACGGTGAAACGGATGGCTGAGGTGGTCAATCCGGACGCCTTTTGCCAAATCGTTCGCCGCATGGCCGAGGTGGTGCGCAAAGGCGGCCGCATCCTGGTCATCGGTAAGGGCGCGTCCGGTATCGCGGCGCGGAAAATGGTGCATAATCTGTGCTCTACCGATATTCCCGCCATCTTCTTGGGCGTGGGCGAGGGCAAGCACGCCACGCTGGGCTTGCTGAAGGCCGGCGATATGCTGGTGCTGGTATCCAAAGGCGGCTCCACCGAGGAATTGGTTCAGCTGATCGAGCCGGCCCGCGATAAAGGCGTTACCGTGTTGGGCGTCACCCAGAACCCGGCTTCAATGCTGGGCATGAAGTGCGATTTGCTGCTGCGGATTATGGTGGTGAAGGAAGTGAACATTGCCGACCAGGTGGGCAATGCCTCCTCGATTGCGATGACCGCTATCCTCGACGCGCTCTGCGACGGAGTCATTAACTATCTCTACGGCGGTGCAGAATAGAAAAATTATAAGGGCCTGCTTCGGCAGGCTCTTTTTATGTTTTCCCGCGCTGCCGTGGACAGGGCAAATTTGACCATAGAAATTCGGCGGTAAGTATTGTATCATCTAGCTAGAAAAAGGAGGATGAAGGCATATGGTGGATAAAGAGCAAGTAATCGGCCGCATCGAATGCAGCGGTGTGGTGGCTGTCGTGCGCGCCCAGCATGCGCAGGAGGCGGTGCGTATCGCGGAAGCCTGCCTGGCCGGCGGCGTAGAGGCCATGGAGATTACCTTCACGGTGCCCGGCGCTCATCGCGTGATCGAGGAGCTCTCGGCGCGGTATGCCGACGGCAGCATGCTGATTGGAGCGGGCACGGTTCTGGATCCGGAAACCGCGCGGATTGCGATCCTTTCCGGCGCCCAATACGTGGTGTCGCCCAGCCTGAACCCTGAGACGGTGAGGCTGTGCAACCGGTATCGGATCGCCAGCATGCCCGGAGCGATGACGATTCGCGAAGTCGTGGAGGCCATGGAGACCGGCGCCGACATCATCAAGGTATTTCCCGGAGAATTATATGGCCCTAAGGTTATCAAGGCCATTCATGGGCCGCTGCCCCAGGCCAAAATCATGCCTACGGGCGGCGTGTCGGTTGAAAACGCCGGCGAGTGGATTCGGGCAGGCGCGGTAGCCCTGGGCGCGGGCTCATCGCTGGTGGCCGGCGCCAAGACGGGCGACTATAACGCGGTTACCCAATGCGCGCGGGCCTTTATCGAGGCGGTTGCCCGCGCCAGAGCATAGGAGGAGTATGAGCATGGGGAATATTGTGGCCTTTGGCGAAATGCTGATGCGGCTTTCGCCCCCGGGATACCAGCGGCTGATTCAAGCGTCAAGCTTTGACGCCATTTATGCCGGGAGCGAGGCGAACGTGCTGATTTCTTTGGCACAGATGGGGTGCCAGACAAAATACGTTACACGGCTGCCGGAGAATCCGCTGGGCGAGGCGGCGCGCAACGCGCTGCGGCACTGGGGTGTGGATACCAGTCATGTGGCCTGGGGCGGCAAACGGCTTGGCCTGTATTATCTGGAGCAGGGCGCGGCCTTGCGCGCTTCCAATGTGATCTATGACCGGGCCGGCTCCGCTATGGCAGAGGCTGAACCGAGCATGTTCGACTGGGATACCATCCTTAAAGGCGCCGACTGGTTCCATTTTTCGGGCATAACCCCCGCTTTGGGCGAGGGGTGCGCAGAGGCCGCCCTGCAGGCGCTGCGGGCGGCAAAAAAGCGAGGGATCACCGTCTCCTGCGACCTGAATTACCGGGCTAAACTTTGGACGGTGGAAAAATGCCGAAGCGTAATGATCCCTATGATGGAGTATGTAGACGTGGTGCTGGGCACCTCCGAGGACGCCGACGACGTATTGGATATCCAGCTTCCGCCCATGGGGATGCGCGACGCCTCTATAGCGGCGGCCGAGGCGATTCATAAGCGCTATGGGATCACAATCTCGGCTATGATGCAGCGCGAATCCCGCTCGGTCATCGACAAGGGCTGGTCGGCTGTTCTGTATGACGGCGGCGCGGTATACGATTCCCAGCATTATGAGCTGCATACGGTGGATATTGTGGGAACTGGGGACGCCTTTGCCGCGGGCCTGATCTACGGGCTTCGCTCGGGCCGGGGGCCTCAGTTTACCGTCAACTACGCGCTGGCTGCATCTGCGCTGGAGCAGACCATGGTAGGGGACTATAACATGGCCTCGGCGGAGGAAATCCTTCCTCTGGCTGAAACCGAAGGATTCCAGGATATTAAGCGATAGGCAGGACAAAAAATGGCGGAATATACGGTGAACGGATATTTGGACCGGCTGCGTGAGCGGCAGCGGCCGGCGCTTTCATTGCAGGATGTGGATGACGAGAACTGGCTGGACCGTCAGCAGGCGCTGCGGGCGGCCTTTATCAGGGCCTTGGGGCCGATGCCCGAACCGGCTGCCCTGGAGCCGCGGGTGCTGGAGGACGTGCAAATGCCCGGGTACCGCCGGCTGATGATGGAGCTGACCGAGACCGAGGGCCTCGTGATGCCCTGTTATGTGCTGATCCCCGAAGGGATTAGCCCCGGAGAACGCCGGGCGGCGGTGGTCGCCGTGCCGGGACATGGCAGCGGCATGCGTGAGGCGATGGGGCTGGACGATACAGGCGAGCCTATGGCGGATCCCGGCTATCAAAAGCGCTTTCCCGAAGCCCTATGCCGCAGAGGCTTTGTGGTGATCGTGCCGGAGCTTTTGGGCTTCGGCCAGCGGCGCTGGGTCGGCGACGAGAGCAAGCCGCTGAACCACAGCGCCTGCCATCAGATTTCCACGGCCCTGTGGATGTATGGGCAGACGATGGCCGGTATGCGGGTGTTCGATGTCAAGCGCTGCCTGGATTACCTGGAAACGCTTCCCTTTGTGGATGTGGAGCGGATGGGCGCGATGGGGATTTCCGGCGGGGGCCTGGCGGCTGGGTTTACCGCCATGGTGGACGAGCGGATCCGGGCCGTATGCGTTTCGGGTTACTTGAATACCTTTGCCGACAGCGTGCTTAATGTGTTCCACTGCGTGGATAATTACCTCTATGGCATTATGCAGACGGCGGAGCTGCCGGACCTAGCATGCCTGATCGCGCCGAGGCCGCTGATCATGGAATGCGGGCGGCAGGATCCCATCTTTCCGTTTGCCGCGTCGCAGGCTTGCTATCACCAGCTGGAACGGGTTTACCGCATGCTGGGCTGCCCGGAGCGCTTGGCGATGGACGCATTTGACGGCGATCATCAGATCTCCGGCCGGATGAGCTATGATTTCTTAGCCCATTACTTGATGGACTGACATGTTTGACCTCCGCGCTGCATAGGTTATCCTATCAATGAAAGGCTTCGGAGGGACAAGTCATGAAAGAAGAAACCCGTTCGATTACCCGGGGAAGGTTGCACACAGTACAGCTGGATAACCGCGCCAAGGCTGTTCTGACCGGAGTGGACGACGTCGACAGCTTTAACGAAGCGGAGGTTAACCTTATTACCGAAGCGGGCTATGTGACCATTACGGGCAAGGATCTGCACATCAGCCATTTGTCGCTGGAAGAAGGGCAATTGGTTGTGGAGGGAGAGATTGCCGGCATTGCCTATACCGACAGCATTGTTCAGGAGGGCGGGCTTTTTAGCCGCTTATTCCGCTCATGATGTACTGGTCGGCCTACGGCTGGCAGGCGGTGATGTATGCGCTGATCGCCGGCCTTTGGGCCGGGGCAGTCATGATGGCCGCTACCTGGATACGGCGGCATACCCGGCGCTGGTGCTGGATGACGGCGGATGCGCTGGCTGGTGCGGCGCTGGTGATGCTGCTGGCCAGGGCGTTGTGGCAGGGGACGGAAGGAAGCTTCCGTCCCTATATGGTACTGGCCATGCTGGCGGGGATGCTGCTTTTCCGCTGGGGGCCGCAGGCGCTGGCAGAGGCGCTGGCGCGCTGGGTGAAAGGCCGTCGCTTGCGAGATAAGGGGTAGTCTGCTATAATAGCCTCAACGATCGACCATGAGGAGGCGTATCCATGGCAAAATCCCCCAAGCGCCGGATCTGGCTGCGCTGGAGCATCGCAGCTTGCCTTGCCTTTTTGCTGCTGCTGGGTTGGGAATTGGTCTCCAGCATGAAGCAGCTTAACGCTTTGGAGGCGGATCGCCAGGCGGCGCAGGAGCAGCTGAACGAGATCGAGCAGCGCAACGACGCCCTTGAAAAGCAGATCGAGCTATCCCAAACGGATGAATACATCGTCCGCATGGCGCGTCAGATTTTGGGATGGGTTTTCCCCGGTGAAATACGGATCATCGAGGGCACGGAGCCATAAACGGAAGGATTACAGGAGGCGCATAGCATGCAGCAATCCGATAAAATTGCAGCCATTGACGTGGGCACCAATTCTGTGCGTCTGCTGGTTTGCGAGATCTCGCCTGAGGGCGAGTTAATTCCGCTCTATAAGCATATCATGACCACGCGGATCGGCGAGGGGCTTTCTGCTACCGGACAGCTGAGCGACGGCGCCATTGACCGCACCATTGAGGCTATCGAAGCCCTAAAAGAAAAAGCCGCGGAAATGGGCGCGCAGCGGGTGATGTGCTATGCTACAGCGGCTGTACGCGAGGCGGGCAACAAAGATCACTTTATCCGGAAGACCCATCGGAAAACCCAGCTCTTGGTGGATGTGCTGCCCGGCGACGTGGAGGCTCAGGTGAGTTTCGCCGGCGTGCCCGGAAGCGGCGCGCGCTGTACGGTGGATATCGGCGGCGGATCGACCGATATTGTCCTGGGCTTTGACGACGTGCCGCTGGTGTCCGCGTCCCTGCGGCTGGGCGCGGTGCGTGCGGCGGAGCTTTATCCGCTGGGCGACATTGCTGACCCGTTGACGCTGACGGCGATGCAGCAGTGGGCGGGTAACGTCATGAAAAATGATCTAAAGGCACTGATGGAGAGCGCCGGTTCGCTGCCGCAGATGACCTACTACGGTGTGGGGGGCACATGCACGACCCTGGCGGCCATGGATCAGAAGCTGGAGGAATATGATCCGGAAAAGGTGCATGGCTATACGCTGACCCGTCAGCGGGTAGGGGAGATGCTGGAGAACCTTTGCGGCCTTACCCTGGAGCAGCGCAAGGCGCTGCCGGGTCTATCGCCCAAGCGGGCCGATATTATCATCGGTGGCACGGTGATCTTGGCGGTTTTTATGGATAAGATGCAGGCGGAATCCATCCGTATCTCAGAGCGGGATAACCTAGAGGGATATATCCTGACGCGCTTGAAAAAAGAGCGGGGGTAATGGGCGCAAGCAAAATACAGGGCTTCATCGTATATCCACGATGAAGCCCTGTTTGTTTTTCTTGCAGCTATCGCTCGTCCAGGCACCGTTCCAGGCGCTCCACGGCCCGAAGCGTGTATATTTTGGCGCGCAGCATATGGGCTGCAAAGGCATAGCGTACGTCTTGATCCTTAAAACGGGCGACGCCTTCCCGATCGGGCGTTACATACTGCCACAACGCGCCGGAATAGGCGCCGGCCCGAGCATAGTCGGCTGCGGCCTCCCGCAGGCGGCTGTTCCAATCAGGGCGGATACCGGCATAGCGTTCGAGAAAGCGCGAAAAGTTTTCATAACCATTGAGCATACATAAAAAGTCGCAGTAGCCCGCCCAAAATCGTTGATCCAGTGTCCGTGCTCCATCGGTGCGGTAATAGCCTTCGGGGCGCTCATAGGGAAAGGAGAGCGTCCCTTCATACCTTTCCCCCGGCGTGAGCTGTGCAAAGCCTTCATCCCATACCAGCATTTCGGCCAGCACATCGAAGGCGGATACGCCCAGCGCGGTGTCGCCCAGGCAGGCGCGGCGGGCAGTGCGCGCCTGATGCACTGCGGTGCGGAGAACCTCCTGAAGCAGCGCTTCATCCATATGCCTGGGGGTAAAGGATTCGATCAGAAGATACGATTTTGTTTCAGCTTCCCAGGTATTAAAGGCATTATAGCGATAGGGCGCAATGTGCTTATCCGCGTCGGCAAAGGTGGATACACCGTACAACGTGTTCCCCCGATAGCCAAGCACAGCTGCGTATACGCAGGGCTCTTGGATGATCACGGGTATATTCCGGTCGAGGGAATCCATAATTTCCAGCTTGGCCTGATCCAGCCCTACATCTGCCACAAATCTTCGATTGAACGACACGCCGATACGCTCCAGCGCGATCTCTATGATATCCCGGTCGTCTTGGTTGTAAAATACGCCCTGATTGGGAAGCGATGCGTATTCGGCCCAACCGGGTTGCCAGACCAGGCGGACCGCCATTCCAGATATGCTTAGCAGGTAATCGTAATCGAAGGCAGCCGGCGCGTTAAGCGCTTGCACCGCACGGTATACCGCGGGAATCTCCGGCATAAGGAAGGATCCGTCCTCCATGAATTGCTGCAGGGGGCGAATGCCCGGGATGAAATGCTCCGGCATCGGTTTTCTCCTCTCAAGTCGAAGGCTTATCCTGCCGTGGACAACATGGAAAGCTAAGGGGCTTATAAAACAGTGGAAACCGTGACGCAGGGCTAGGGGAAGACAACCTGCACCGTATCCGCCGCAAGCTGCTCGGGGCTTAGCCGCCAGGCGTCTGCGATAGGGCTCATCCTTGCCGGACCGATCTGATATTGCCCGCCACCCAGCGGTTCCGGTTCGCCTTCCGGGCACCCTTTACCGCCTAAAATAAGCTCGCCGTGCAACATCAACCGGCCCTGGCCGTTATGCCGCCCGGGCAGGGGCTGGCTGCGTAGGGGGATAGGGAAGCCGATCCGATACTGACCGCCGGGCGAGGGTGATAAGCGAACGAAGCCTCCCTCTATCTGCGCGGGCGCGCCGTTTACCGTGACCGAGCCGGCCCAGGAAGGTAAAGCCAGGTCAATGGCGCAGCCTGCCGGGCAGGCGGCCACCGATAGCGAAAGCACGCCCTCATAGGGATATTGGCTGATCAGCGTGAATTCCAGGCTGCCGTCGTCCAGCCCGGCTCGCCCGCAGCAGGATAAGAGCTGCGTGAAGACGGCACGGTTGCCCTCGGTCATCACGCTGTATTGGGTCATGCGCGCCAGCCCTTCGCCCCCGCGCATGGTGCAGCACCAGGGTGCTTCGTAGAGGCTTGCGGCCAGATCGCTGGAGGAGCCGTCAGAAGGACCGGGGCAGGAGTCTGTACCGAATCCGCCATTCCCCCGCTGACCCCGGAAAAGACCATTGAGGCCGATCATTCGGGCAGTCTCCAGGTATATCGCGCGGCCGGTCAAAGCATAGAGCTGCATGGCCAGCATGTAGCTGTCAATCACCGCGCAGGGCTCCGTCCACTGCGGGCGGCCAAACCAGTTATAGTTGGCATAGTGGGCGGTCATGCCTTCGCTGCAGTAAAGGTCAAAGATCCGCTGGGCCTGCGCTATAAGGCAGCGATCGCCGATATCCATGGCAAAACGGAGCATCCCCCGGCAGCCAGTGAGCGTGGCATGCGTCTGCACCATCAGCCCGGTAAAATCCAGCTGGAGATAGCGGCGGATCATGGCCTTGAGCAGCTCGGCAACGGCGGGTTCCTTCAAAAGCCGGTAGGCATGGCTAACGCCGTCTATGGGGATAAAAGCGCAGCCCGTATCGGTAGAAATATGCCAGCAGCCGCTGCGGGCGGCCACCTTTCCCGCCTCGGCACCGGCGACAACATGGTCGCGGCTGTCCAGCGGATAGCGGTCGTAGGCGGAAAGGGCGGGCAGAAAGAGCGCCTCTATGATTTGACGAATCATGGACAGCAGCGAGGCGTCTCCCTTCATTTCGTAGGCCTCGCATAGGCCGCGCAGCAGCCAACTGTGGCCGGAGAGCTGCTGTTCGTCAAATTCGCCGGGCGGCAGGATCGGGCCTAGGTAGCCTTTGGCATTGAGCCGGCCGGGTAGCGTCTGCAGGATCTCATCCAGGTAACTGGGCGCTTTGCCGGTAGCGCGGCAGATCAAGCATTGGCCGAGGATGGCGCGCCCCTCCCAATCGTCGGGCCAGCCGGATTGGTCAGCAGTGAAAATGGCGTCGGGCCGGTATTCCGGTCCTTCAAGGCGGGCGGCGGACAGGGCGCAGCGCGCGCCCAGCATGCCCAGCGGACGGATATGATCCAAAGACAACGCTTTCATGGAAGCCTCCAAATGAAAAAATATTCCCTTTCCAGTATACCATATCCAGGCGACGTTGATCCGGGAAAGCTTTGGGGTGCCGGTTATTCCTCTTTTCGGATGGAAGCGGATATGTTATACTTTTCTGTAGATATATATCGCATAAGGAGAGACATGGGTTTTGAGCGAAATTCGGGATCTATCGCTGCAAGACAGCGGAAGGAAAAAAATCGACTGGGCGGCGCGGCATATGCCGGTGCTCAATACGCTGGCCGCCCAGTATGAGCGAGATAAGCCCTTTCAGGGGGTGCGTATTGCATTGTCCATTCATTTGGAGGCCAAGACGGCCCACCTGGTTGAGGTGCTGGCCCGGGGCGGCGCACAGATGAGCGTGACCGGAAGCAACCCGCTTTCCACGCAGGACGACGTATGCGCCGCGCTGGCGGCCGCGGGGATTGAGGTATTCGCCTGGCACGGCACTACCGACGAGGAGTATGACCGCCTGCAGCGCCGGTGCTTGGCCATCCATCCCCATCTGGTGGTGGACGATGGAGGCGACCTTGTTCATCTGCTGACGGGCCCCTGCCGCGAGCTGGCTGACGAGGTCGTTGGCGGATGCGAGGAGACGACCACAGGCGTAATCCGGCTGCGGGGCTTGGAAAGCCAAGGAAGGCTCCCCTTTCCTATGATGGCGGTGAACGATGCGCGCTGTAAAAACCATTTTGACAACCCCTATGGTACCGGGCAATCGGTTTTTGACGCCATTATGCGCAATACAAACCTGCAGATTGCCGGCAAGCAGGTGGTGGTAGCCGGTTATGGCCATGTAGGCCGCGGCGTCGCTAAGATAGCCCAGGGACTGGGCGCGCGGGTGATCGTCTGTGAGGTGGATCCTGTGAAAGCGCTGGAGGCAGTAATGGACGGCATGACGGCCCTGCCCATGGATGAGGCTGCCGCCCGGGGGGATCTATTTATTACCGTAACAGGGTGCCGGGACGTGATCTGCGCCCGCCATTTTGCCCGGATGAAAGACGGCGCGATCTTGGCGAACGCAGGGCATTTCGATGTGGAGGTGGATGCGGCCGCCCTGCGTGCGATGGCGAAAGAGGCTTGCGAGGCGAGGCCTAACGTCATGGGCTATACCTTGGAGGACGGCAAAACGCTGTATCTGATGTGCGAGGGGCGGCTGGTCAATCTGGCGGGGGGCGATGGGCACCCCATGGAGATTATGGATATGAGCTTTGCCCTGCAGGCGCTCAGCGCGCTATATATGCTGGAAAACGGCAGGACAATGGAAAAACGCGTTTATCTGCTGCCAAAGGAATTGGATGACTCGGTGGCGAAGATGCGCCTGGCGGCGGAAGGCTTCGGCATTGATACGTTGACTCCTATTCAGGCGCGCTATCTGCAGGGATTGGAGGAATAAATGCAAATTCTATTTAAGCATGCGATGGTGCTGACCATGGAAACCGATGCGATCCTGCGGGACGCGTTGGTTGCGGTGGATGGCGATAAGCTGGCTTATGTGGGACCTGAGCAGATGGAGTGGATGGATCGCTCCTATGACCGGATCATCGATGCTTCCGGCTGCCTGATTATGCCCGGCCTGATCAATACCCATACCCATCTGGCGATGACGCTGCTCAGGGGCTATGGCGGCGGCCTGCCGCTGAAGGCCTGGCTGGAGGACAAGATCTGGCCGGTGGAAGATCGCTTTCAGCAGGAGGATTACTATATCGGCACGCAAATGGCCGTGGCCGAGATGCTTTTAACGGGCACCACTTGCTTTCTCGATATGTATATGGGCATGGAGCAGACCGCCCAGGTGTTAAAGGAAACGGGAATGCGCGGCGTACTCAGCCGGGGGATGACGGCCGCCACGGTCAAGGAGCTGGAACCCAAGCTGGCTGAGAATGTTAAGCTTTTTGAGGACTGGCATGGCAAAGAGAACGGGCGTATCCAGGTGTTTTTGGGGCCACACGGCGAGTATACCAATACTGCGGACACATTGCGCGCCTGCGCCGACGCAGCCCGGCAGCTGGGATGCGGCATCCATATCCACGTGGCGGAAACGGCGGGCGAACGGGCTGGATGCCTGGAGCGCCACGGCGTCTCCCCGGTGCGCTTGCTGGAGCGGGTAGGGGCCTTGGACGGACGGGCGGTGGCAGCCCATTGCGTCCATGTGGATGAGACAGATATTGAAATTCTGGCCGAGCGCGGAGTGGGCGTAGCCCATAACCCCTCCAGCAACATGAAGCTGGCCAGTGGATTCGCCCCGGTCAGCGAGATGCTGGCCAAGGGTGTTCGAGTAGGCTTGGGCACCGACGGCACAGCCTCCAATGACCGGCTGGATATGCTGCGGGAGGCCAATCTGGCCAGCTTGCTGGCCAAGGGATATACTGGGGATCCTACGCTGCTGAATGCCTATGAGACGCTGCGCATGGCCACGCTGGGCGGGGCCGAGGCGCTTGGCCTGGAAGATCGCATCGGATCCCTGGCAGCGGGAAAGCAGGCGGACTTGGTGATGCTGGATGTAACCGGCCCCGGCTATCAGCCGCAGCATGAATTATTGAACCATCTGGTATATAGCTCCGATAGCCGGGATATCCGGATGACCATGGTGGACGGCGCGGTACTGATGGAAAGAGGCAGGCTGACGACGCTGGATATGGATGAAGTGAGACGCCGCTTTACGGACCGTGCCCACCGTCTGTTTGGCGGGGTATGAGCGGTAGACGCGCGGAAGGGAGAGGTCCCATGAAAAGGCGATGGATCCAGGCGGGCGTTTTCCTGCTGGTGCTGATGCTGGCTGCCTGCTCCGGCAGAGCAGGCGTAGTGGCCGGCCAGGGCGACGGTGAGCCGCGCGGCGAGGATAAAGGGTTTTATACTGAAGGGCAGTCGGTGACGGGCGGCCAACCAGCTGAAGGCGCGAACCTTAAAGACATTAGCGTATGGCGGCAGGGCGATGATACGGTGGTCACGCTTTCCTTCCGAAGCGGCAGCGACGAAGCCGGGACGGAGGAGCGGACCCTGCCGTCCGCCCCGGTCTATACGCTGCGGGCGCTGGATGGAGCGACTCGCTTTGCATTGTCGCTGGAAGGTGTGGAATACTGGGACTTTGCCCTGTATGAAGAAGAGCTTGCCGATACGGCGCTGCTGGGCCTCTTTCATCACAGCGCTTTCGGCCCCAATAACGGCGCGGTTTATTTCAATATGAGCCAGCCTTGTGATTTCCGTACCGAGCAATCCGGCAACCAGCTGACCTGCTACTTTCGACCTCGCCAGCCGCGGCAGGAGAACCTATGGTATATTACCGTCAATGGCTACGACCTCTATCCGGGTAATGAAAACTTGGATCTGCTGCAAGAGCTAACCCTGTATCCTACCCTGTGCAGCGATCTGACTTCGGTGATCCTGCTGTCCAAAGGCTTTGAAGACAAGAACCAGGCCCAGCAGTTCCTGGCACAGCATGAGCAGACCATCAGCCGCTTGCTGCCCGGGCGGGTACCGGCCCTGGTGGAGCTGACCGGAGATGCACTGCCGGAAAACGACGAACAAACTCAGCTGCTTAATCTGATGGATACGCCGGTGGGCGCTCTAGACGGCGAAATCTGCGAGGCTGAGCTGATGCAGGCCAACGGCCGCTTTTTGTGCTGGGCGCCCGATGGAGCATCCTATATCTACACCCGAACAAGCTATGAAGTCTCCGAGGGCGGGATGGTCGGTTACGAGCAGCTTTGGCGCCATGGCCAGACGGATGAGCCCGTGCTGGAGGGACATGAATTTGTCAGCATCTTGAGCGCGGAGTATTCCTCCGACGGCCGGTATCTAGCTGTGCTGGAGCAGAATGAGCAGCTTTATCGAAATTTGGAAATCATAGATATGAACACGGGCCTGACCTATCTACCTACGGAGCTGGGCTTTGGCAATGATACGCCGGCCTTTGTGTAGGATGAAGCGCAGCCCATCCTGTATGCCATCAGCGGAGAGGGCGAGGGCCTTCGGTTTATGCGTTATGATCTGACGACTGCCGGCTCGCCGGAATCGCAAATGCTGCATGAGCCCGTAGCCTTTGAATCAGCGCTGGATGAAGCCGGCGGCAGACTGTATTTCATTCAATGGTCCCAGCAGTTGGATCGCGGGCAGCTGTGCAGCATGCCGGTGGACGGCGGTGCGATCCGTACCCATACCTCGGCTGACGCTTTCCTGCTTTCGCCTAATAAGCAATATGGCGCCGTTTCCGGCGAAAACGAGCGGGGGTCCTATCTGAATCTGGCCAATTTATCCACCGGCCAGGTATTTCCGGTGAACCAAGGATCCATCGTGGTGGATATGCAGTGGGACGCGGCAGGGGATCGGTTGTACTACAGCGTCTATAACGCTGAAGCGGACAATGAAGATCAGCCTCTGTCATTATATGTCTATGACGTAGCGACCGGCGCCAATGAGAAACTGATGGATATGGTGGCGGGCAGCCTTTACCCGGCAAATGCAAGCCGCGGCGTGGTGCTGGTTTATCTTTTTACGCAGGTCAATCAAGCGATTCCCATGAGCTACTGGCTGCCGCTGGATTAAAGCGGCGCGTTCATAAAAAGTTCAGGATCTTCAGGTAAGATCGCTGAACTTTTTTCTTGCAATCCCTGGAAGATGTGCTATAATAATGATAGTCAAAGAAAGTCAAAGACAGAAAAGGTCAGGTGAGTCAAATGTCCATATTGAGCGACAGCATCGAAAAGTTCATTAAGGCGCTGATGCTGGAAGAGGATGACAACCAAGTGGAGGTGCGCCGCAATGAGCTGGCCGAATACTTCCACTGTGCGCCCTCGCAGATCAATTATGTGCTGACTACCCGATTTTCGCCGGACCGCGGCTATTACACGCAGAGCCGCCGGGGCGGCGGCGGATATATCCGTATTATCCGGGTGGTTCATGATAATGATAAAAGCTATATGCTCCACCTGATGAACCAGCGCATCGGCGAGGAAATATCCGAGTCCACGGCGCTTGATATCATCCGGCACATGGCGGAGGATGAAATGCTTTCTTCCCGCGAGGCTGCCTTGATGAGCGCTGCCCTGCGGGATAAAGCGATTCAGATTCCGCTGCAGAATAAAGATAGGATCCGAGCGGCGCTGCTTCGTGAAATGATTACCGCGCTAATTGCCCAGGGCGTACAAGGAGGGAATCAAAATGGCAATGTGTGATAAATGCAAAAAGAATCCGGCTACCGTGCAGGTAACGCAGACGGTTAACGGACATAAAACGCAGCTGATGCTCTGCGCCGACTGCGCCCGGGAGGAGGGCATGTTTGTGAATCCCTTTATGCCCTTCGCGCAGATGATGGCCGGCATGATGGGCGAATCGGTGCGTCCGCAGCGGGGAAGCTCCGGCGGGCTGACCTGCAGCCAATGCGGGTATGACTTTTCCCGCTTTAAGGAAACCGGGCTGCTTGGGTGCCCCCAATGTTATCATGACTTCAGGGAATACCTTAATCCCATGATCCGGCGGATCCAGGGTGGGCTGAATCACCTGGGGCAGCGTCCGGGCAAAAACCCGGAAAGCCCGGAGGACAGCCGCCTGAGCGAACTGCAGCGGCAGCTTGCCCAGGCGATTGACCAGGAGGAATATGAAAAGGCAGCGGGGATCCGCGATGAGATCCGCGCGCTGAAGGGAAAGGGTGAGCGGCATGACGACACTGTGGAATAAATGCGGACCCCAGGGAGATGTGGTCATCTCCAGCCGCACCAGGCTGGCCCGCAATTATGAGGGATATGCTTTTGCCCCCCGACTGAAGGAGAGCGAAGCTTATGACCTGATGAAAATGACCCTGGACGCCTTTGTCGAGGGCGGGCAGGATTTCCGCTATTTGGAGATGCGGGCTTTGTCGGATCGGGAGCGCGGCGTGCTGATGGAACGGCATCTTATCAGTCCGGAGCTTGTAAGCAATCAATCGGCCGCGGTATTGCTTTCGGCCGATGAAACCCGCTCGATCATGATGAATGAAGAGGATCACCTGCGTATCCAGTGTATCCTGCCGGGCTTGCAGCTGCGGGAGAGTTATAAGTCCGCCAGCCAGATGGCCCGCACCATCGAGGCAAAGCATGCCTTTGCCTTTGACGACCGGTTAGGTTATCTGACCTGCTGCCCCACAAATGTGGGTACGGGTATGCGCGCCTCGGTCATGGTCCGGCTGCCCGCGCTGACCCTTTCCGGCCAGATTAAGGGGATTTTGGATTCCATCGGCAAGATGGGCTTGACCGTCCGGGGCATCTACGGCGAGGGTTCGGAAGCGCTGGGTTGCATATATCAGATTTCCAACCAGGTAACCTTGGGATCCAGTGAGGAGGATATTCTCCAGGCGGTGGATTCGGTGGTGCAGCAGATTGTGGAAAAAGAGCGCGAGGCGCGCGTAGCTTGGCAGGTACAGCCGCCGCTGAACCTAAAAGACCGGCTCATGCGTTCCTACGGCGTGCTGCGGTATGCTTGCCAATACAGTTTCCAGGAATTTATGAAACTGCTTAGCGACGTATGGCTGGCGGCCGATCTGGGGTGGATCTCGATCCCCCGGGAGAAGCTCCTGGAGGCCATGATCGAGTCGCAGCCCTCCAGCCTGCAGGCCAGGGCGAATCAGAATATGTCCCCAGAGGAACGGGATCTGTATCGGGCCCGGGCCATGCAGGAAATACTAACGAACGATTGATTGCGCTGAAAAGGAGCGATGCATATGTTTGACCAATTCCGTTTTACTGATAACTCCAGAAAGGCTCTGGAAAATGCCCAGCAGGAAGCGCGGGCCATGGGATTTAACTACGTGGGAACCGAGCACCTGCTGTTGGGCATTCTGGACGTGACCGAATGCCAGGCTTCTCAGATCCTAGCCCAAATGGGCGTGGATGCGGAAACCGTGCGTAAGGATGTTGTGCGCCTAACCGGTCAGGGTGATTTCCAATTCATCGGGGACATGCAGCTGACCCCTCGCACCAAGAACGTTATTGAGAGCACCAACCGCATTTCCCGCAGCATGGGCCATGACTTTGTGGGCACGGAACACATGCTGGTGACGATGATCCATGAGACGTCGTCGGTGGCCACCCGGGTGCTGGTGGATCTGAAAGTGGATCTGAACGCGCTGAATAAGGCGTTGCTGGCGGCATTGGGCGTTACCCAGGACATTCAGCACAGCGACCCCGGCGGCTCCCTGCCCCAGAGCGGCAAAGCGCCTGCCGGTAACGGTAAATTGTCCCAGTTCACCCGCGACCTGACACAGGCCGCCCGCAACGGCGAACTGGACCCGGTGATTGGCCGCGATAAAGAGATTGAACGGGTAATCCAGATCCTCAGCCGCCGTACCAAGAACAACCCAGTGCTGATCGGCGAACCCGGCGTAGGCAAAACGGCGGTCGTCGAAGGCCTGGCCCAGAAAATCGTTGAGGGAAACATCCCTGAAATGCTGAAAAACCGCCGCGTGCTGGCGCTGGATCTTTCCGGCATGCTGGCCGGCGCCAAATACAGAGGCGAATTTGAGGAGCGCATTAAAGGGGCCATGGACGAGATTAAAAAGTCCAAGGATGTCATCCTCTTTATTGACGAGCTCCACACCATCGTGGGTGCGGGTGCGGCCGAGGGCGCGATGGACGCGGCCAATATCCTCAAGCCCGCCCTGGCCCGCGGCGAGATCCAGACCATCGGTGCGACGACCCTGGATGAATACCGCAAGCATATCGAAAAGGATGCGGCTCTGGAGCGGCGGTTCCAGCCGGTGACGGTGGGCGAACCTACGACGGAAGAGAGCGTCTTGATCCTAAAGGGCCTGCGGGACAAATACGAAGCCCATCACAAGGTGCGTATCACCGACGAAGCCTTGGAGGCGGCGGTACAGTTGTCCGACCGGTATATTACCGACCGATACCTGCCCGATAAAGCCATTGACCTGATTGACGAGGCTGCTTCTCGCGTCCGCATCCAAACCCATACGGCGCCGCCGGATATGAAGGCCCTGGAAAAGCAGCTGGATGAAATCAACAAGGCCAAGAACGAAGCCGTTACCAGCCAGAACTTCGAGAAGGCCGCCCAGCTGCGGGATGAGGAAAAGAAAATCCACAGCCAGATGGACGAAGCCCGCAAAAACTGGGAGCAGGAAAGCGTCAAGAAGGAGGCCGTGGTCGGGGCCGAGCAGATCGCTCAGATCGTTTCCTCTTGGGTGAACATCCCGGTGCAGCAGATGACGGAATCGGAAGCGCAGCGGCTGATGAACCTGGAAAAAATTCTGCATGAGCGGGTGGTCGGTCAGGAGGAGGCCGTATCGGCTATCTCCAGGGCGATCCGCCGGGCTCGCGCAGGCCTGAAAGATCCCAAGCGCCCCATCGGCTCCTTTATCTTCCTGGGCCCCACGGGCGTGGGCAAGACCGAGCTATCCCGCGCCTTGGCCGCCGCTATGTTCGGCGACGAGGACGCCATGATCCGGATTGATATGTCCGAATACATGGAAAAATTTGCGGTTTCCCGCCTGATCGGAGCCCCTCCGGGATATGTGGGCTATGAGGAGGGCGGCCAGCTCACTGAACGGGTACGCCGTAAGCCGTATTCGGTGGTGCTGCTGGACGAGATCGAAAAGGCCCATCCCGATGTGTTCAATATCCTGCTGCAGGTCATGGAAGACGGACGCCTGACCGACGGACAAGGTCACACGGTGGACTTCCGCAATACCATTTTGATTATGACCTCCAACGTGGGCGCCAGCCGCTTTGGCAGCCAGAAGAAGGTGGGCTTCGGCACACCGGAGGATGCTCGGCGCTTTGAGGACATGAAGGAGCAGGCCATGGAGGCGCTGCGCAATACGTTCCGCCCTGAGTTCCTCAATCGAATCGATGAGATCATTGTTTTCCACAAGCTGGGCAAGGAGGATACCCGCCAGGTGGTGGATATCATGCTCAAGCAGGTGCTCAGCCGCATCGCTGACCGCGATATCCACATCGAGGTGACCGACGAGGCTAAGGAGTTCCTGGCAGAGGAAGGTTTCGACGAGAATTATGGCGCCAGGCCCCTGCGTCGGGCGATCCAGCGCATGGTAGAGGACAGCCTGTCCGAAGAGCTGCTTAGCGGCCAGATCGCCTTGGGCGACCACTTGGTAGCCAAAGTAAAGGACGGCAAGCTGGTCTTTGAGAAGGAGGCCGCCACGGCGAGCACTGAAGAGAAGGCCGAAACAGAGAAGGCCTAACCAAAGCGCATAGGAAAACCCCCGGCATTCGCCGGGGGTTTTGCCGTCCATTGTCCGGCCGGAAGGAAAAGGCGCTTATCCCTGGCGGGCTTGCTCATAAAGCTGGCTGACCCGAGTCCAGTTAACCACATTCCAAAAAGCGTCCAGATAGGCGGCGCGCATGTTCTGATATTTCAGATAATAAGCGTGCTCCCATACGTCGACCAGCAGCAGTGGCTTGAATCCGCTGGGCAAGGGCGTATCCTGGTTGGCCGTTTTCACAATGACAAGCTTATTCTGATCCATGACAAGCCAGGCGTAACCGGAACCAAATTGCGCCATGGCCGCCGTTTTCAGGGCGGTTTTGAAGCCATCCATTGAGCCGAATGTTTCATTCAGCGCTTGGGACAGCGCCTGGGAGGGCTGGCCGGGATTCTGGCCAAGCAGGGAAAAGTATAGGTTGTGGTTATAGACGCCTCCGGCATTGTTCCAGACGGGAATTTGGGCGGCGGCCGGAAGCGACGCATTCTGAACGATGAGGTCGGTCAGCGACATGGTATGAAAGTCGGCCAGCGGCGCCAGCGCGGCGTTCAGGTTATCCACATAGGTTTTTAGATGGCGGTCATGATGGATGCGGACGGTTTCAGGATCGATGGCTGCCGACAGCGCATCATACCCATAGGGCAGCGGCTCCAACGCAAAAGGATAGTGGCACTCGGACATGGCGAACACCCTCTTTCTTAGATTTATCGTTATTGTAGGTGGTTTGCGCAGAAATATGCGCGTCAGAGCGGATGAAATCATAGCGTCCGGCAATGGCTAAGAAACAAAAACATGCCGCCGCAGTTTTCTGCGGCGGCATGTTTTTTGTTTAGGAATCATGAAGGCGCGCTATACTTGGATTTTCGTCCATTTGCCCGAAGAGAAGCGGGGCATGGTGGCGAACAGGCGCATGTATTGATCGATCAGCACGCCAACCCATGCACCGATAAGCCCTAACCCGACGGGATAGCACAGCACATAGGACAGGGTGGGCCGCACGACCATAATACTGATCATCGAAACCATAGCGACATAACGGGTATCTCCGGCGCCGCGCAGGCAACCGGAATATACGACCTGAGAAATCTGAGCGTAAGTGACGATAGCGGTAATATAGAGAAGCGGAATCCCTTCGCGGATAATTTCCGGATCGGTGGTGAACAGACGCATAAGGGGGCCGGCGCAGGTGAAAAAGAGTATGCTCAGCAGCGCGGAGATGCACAAGGCGATACGCTGGCCAACTTTGCCATAGATAATGGATAGATCAGGCCGCTTGGCACCGAGATTCTGTCCCACTAGGGCTGCGCAGGCTACCTGCAGGCCGTCGCCAAAGGTGAAGGACATGCTCATAATGTTCATGCAGATTTGGTGCGTGGCGAAAGCGTCGGTACCCAGCCCAGCCACGATCATGGCATAGGTAAAGAACCCGATTCGCATGAACACCTGCTCGACCAAAGCGCTGGAGGATATATTGGTTAGGCTTTTCATGGTGGCTTTGTCAAAAGACCATGGAGCAGGGCTGCGCAGGCATAGAAAATGATGCTGACGCCCCAGCACTGAATATAAGGCCATGCCGAAGCCCACGATGCTGCCCAGCACAGTGGCGATGGCGGCGCCCGCCACGCCTAATTTGGGAAAGCCCCAATTACCGCCGATCAATAGGTAATTGAATACGACGTTGACCAGGTTGGCGGCCAAATTGGTGGTCATGGAGATTTTTGTATTACCAGCGCCCCGCTGGGCCGCGTTGATGGTCAGCGTCAAGCTGTTAAAAATCAGGCCCAGCATCAGGATCGTGAAATACGTCGTGGCATCGTCGATGATGTCTTGGCCCGCTCTGGCGAAGATCAACAGGGGCCGTGCGAAAACAGCCGCCGCTCCGGCGAAAATCAGTGTCAGTACCGCACTAAGGATGATGCACTGCTTGAGGCAGCGGTTGGCCGACTGGGCGTCCTTTTCTCCGGTGCGGCGGGCAACAATGGCCGTTACACCTACGTTTAAAGACATAATGACCGCCAGCACGATCATCCTGGGCTGGTTGGTGATGCCAACTGCGGCGATGGCGCTGGAGCCCAGCGTGCCCACCATGATGGTATCCACCATGCTGACCAGGCCCACAAGAAAAGCCTCCAGCGTGGAAGGCCATGCCATCTGATAGGCGGTGCGGTAGATCACCCCGCTGCTGGGAAGCTCTCCGACCACCTGTTGAGGTTTAATCATCTTCGACGGGGTAAAAAAGTTTCGCAGCCAGCGGAAGCCTAAGTTCAAGGATGATACAACTCCCTTCCCAATATGTAGTAAGCTAATTATAGTACATATCGCCAGCTTTTACAAACCTCATGAAGAAAAAAGGTAAGGATGCGGGGGAAAGGCAAGGCAGAACGATAAATTCCCCGCCGGACAAAGCAGGGCGGGGAATAGGGCTATGCATGAATCCAAGTCAGCCGCCGGCCCATGCGGCTAAGAAGCTCGTTGGCAATGCTGCCGGCGTTACCGGCCAGATCGGCGGCGCCAATTCGCGCCATTGCATCCTGACCGATCAGCACGGCTACGTCGCCGGCGGCGGCTTCGGGAATATCGGTTACGTCCACCATCAGCTGATCCATGCATATGCGGCCGATCACCGGAGCGGCGTGACCGTGCAGCAGCACGTAACCGCCTCCTTCGGAAAGCGCCCGAGGGTATCCGTCGGCGTATCCAATGGGCAGCAGCGCAATCCGGGTATCCCGGAGGGCGGTGAAAGCGCGGCCATAGCCGACGCTTTCGCCTGCCGGCACCATGCGGATCAGGGCGACCCGCGCCTTCAGTGACAGCGCCGGGCGCAGTGGCAGCTTAAGGCGAGTCCGGTCGCCCGGTGCGCTGAGGCAGCCATACAGCGCAATGCCTACGCGTACATAATCATATTGCAGCTGAGGATAATTGAGCAGCCCATAGCTGCTCTGCACGTGAAGCGCCGGAGGCCGCAACCCTTTTTTCTCCAAGACTTTGACCAAACGGTCGAAGCGGCGGATCTGTTCCAGTGTGAAGTCCATATCCGATGGAGCGAGGCTGTCAGATGCACATAGATGGGTATACATTCCGGTAATCCGGAGATGCTTGAGGGCGAATAAGCCGGTCACCGCGTCGGCGTCCCGCGCGTCCACCCCCAGCCGATGCATGCCGGTATCTACCTTTATGTGCGCCTGGACCGGATATCCGGCCGCATCCAGCGCGGCGCCATGGGCCGCGTCAGCGACGGTCAAGGTCAGGCGGTAGCGGTGAGCGGCCTTGGTGAGGCTGGGATGGGTATACCCTAGGACGAGGATTGAGCCGCGAAGCCCGCTCTGCCGCAGGCGGATCCCCTCTTCCAGCGTGGCTACGGCAAAAGCTTCTACGCCCAGCTGCTCCAGAGTTAATGCGATCGTCGGCGCGCCGTGCCCATAGGCTTCGGCCTTGACGACGGCCATGATCCGGCATCCATGGGGCAGCGCGCTGGAAATGGCTTGTACGTTCCGGCGCAGGGCTTCATGGTCGATCTCGATCCACGCGCGTTCCTGTCCGACAACGGCGCGGGGATGGGCTTTATGCCAACGCCGTTCAAGCCATGCCCAGCCCCCCGCTGCGATTAGCGAAAGCAGCGCAACAGCGAAGAAGTGCACGAGGTTGTTGTCCACCATTAGCCCAGTAAGCCCCAGCGGCCGGGCGACAAAGCGAAGCAGGACGATGACCATGGGGTGGATGATATATAGGGCTAGCGAAGCGCCGCGCGCCAGCGGTAGGCGAGAGCCGCGGATGGAAAGCAGCGCGCAGAAAAGGCAGAACATACAGGGAATCAGTGCAAGGTACATGCTGTCGTGCTTTTGCAAACCATGGTTGGAAAGAAGAAGGCCCTCGGCGATCATGGCCGCTAGGGACAGGACGAAGCCAGCCCAGGCATACAGCGGTTTGGGCAGGCGTATGCTGCCAAGCGAGGCCAGCAGCCCGCCCATCACGAAGAATATCGGGGCGAAAAAAAGGCCGTTGCGGGTGTAGTCGGATACCTCGAACCATGCGCTATAGGCCTCGCGAAGTCCCGGCGTCTGCGCGGCCAAGCCATAATAGCTGTCCCCCAGTAGCCCGGCCACATAGAGGAAGGCTGTCAACGCTAACGCCCGTCCATAGCCAAATCGGCGGATGAAGCCATAGGCAATGAGGGCTCCAACCATAGAGGCCGGCAGGTACCATAGATGATACAGCGTGCCGTCCAGCAGAACGTCGCGAATGATGCGGGGCAGAAGATTCGGCCCGGAAAAGTAGCCGTTATAGAGATTGATCGGTAGATATAGGACGATGGCGATCAGGTAGATAAGCGCGGTTTTTTTTAGAAAGGCGGCAAGGGCCGCCCGGCGGTCTGTGCAGCGTCCAAAAAGGAAAAATCCTGAAGTCATGAAGAAAAAAGGTACGGCCACCCGCGCCACAACCCGGGTTAGGATAAAGTCGGCTGTGGGGCTAAGGTCGCTTAGCGGCGCGGTATGAATGGCCACGACCAGCAGCGCAGCCACAAGACGGAAAGCGTCGATGCCTGGATAAGCCTTAGGGCGTCTCATACGGTGTGCCTCCATAGCGTTACTATATAGCCGTCCACATTGTTGCCCGAAATCTCATATAAAGATGAATCCTCCTGCCGGTGCCGGCCCGCCTGCTCTGCAGGCAGGTAGTAGATTTCAAAAGGGCGGCTGCCGCAGGTCTCGACAAGATGGGGACCATTCTGGGGGAACTGCTTGAGATACTCAATGTATTCTTCCAGCACCATGTTCCGCCGCGCCATGATCTGAGCGTGCGGTACGCCCACATAGCGAAAGTGCCACGCTTCATGGGCGATGCCGGTTACAGCCTCTTTTCCGGAGGGATAGCGTTCGATAAAGCCGTATTGGGGAGCGGCCTTCCGAAAGCGCTGGCAAACGCCCTCATAGGGGAAGTTTGGACGGATGAAGTCGATTTCCCCTTCGTTCAGCCCCAGGTCGATGGCAAGACCGGTCTGATGCTCGCTACAGCCCGGCAGGGCGACATATTGGCGGGTAAAGGATTCGCCATGATTCCGCATGGAATCATCCCATATCTGCTGCTGCTCCGCAAAGCGGCGATAGCCGCTGACCGGCAGAATCTGCCCTGAGCAACCCAAATTGCTGAGCATATGCTGCAGCACGGCAGCAGCCCGCTGCTGTAAGCGGACGCTACTTCCAGGGAGGGGAACGCAGGGTTCGGCCGTCTCAAGGCGTACTGGATGGCATGCATTGACCAGGATCAGGTTGCCGCAGTGAATGCCCAGCGGCCCGGCAAGGATCGGGTTCATCCCTTCACCCCCAATTCAATCAGACGGTCCAGCACCTGGCTGAAGCTCAGGCCGATGCCCTTCATCATGTTGGGATAGCGGCTGTGGGCGGTAAAGCCGGGGATGGTATTGACTTCGTTAAACACAATCCGGCCCTGGGGCGTCAAGAAAAGGTCGACCCGGGCAAAGCCGGAGCAGCCTAATGCACGATATACGGCGCAGGCGTCCTGACGAATGCGTCGTTCGGTATCCGGGTCGATGCGGGCGGGCATATGGATGCGCGCGCTTTGCAGCGTGTATTTTTCCGTATAGTCAAAGAAGCCGCCTGCAAGCTCAATTTCATCCACCCGTCCGCAGGTTAGCGTCTCGTTCCCCAGCACGGCGCAGCCAACCTCAAAGCCTTCGACAGCCTGCTCCAGGATCGCTTCATTATCGTGTTCCAGGGCTAACTGCACAGCAGGCTTTAGCCCATCCGGGGCCGTGACCCGCGTTATGCCGAAGGACGAGCCTGCCCGTACGGGCTTAACGAAGATCGGATAGCCCAAGGCCTGGGCGCGGCGCTCCAGGTCGTCCAGACGCTCACCCGCACGGACGACAAAGGATTCCGGCACGTCTACACCGGCAAGGCGGGCCAGCTTATGAGCGCGATCCTTGTCCATGCAGATGGCCGAGGCCAGACAGCCGCAGCCCACCAGGGGGATCCCAGCTAGCTCAGCCAGCCCCTGCACGGTGCCGTCCTCGCCGTTTTTGCCATGCAGCACTGGGAAAACGGCGTCCAGAGGGATGCTGCGGGCGCCTGCGGCGGTGAACTCTACCAATCCGTGAATGCCACGATCTGGTGAAAGGAAGGCAGGCGTAAGGCAGGAAGATTCCTGATGCCAGGTATCCATTTCGATACGGTCATAGTCTCCATGGAAGCGGAACCAACGGCCCTCCCGGGTGATGCCCACGGGAACGGCCGCGTAACGGTCGGAATCCAGATGGGTCAATACGGCGTGGGCGGACTGAAGGGATACGGCGTATTCGCTGGAGCAGCCGCCAAAGAGCACGGCAATGGTTTTCTTGTTCATACTTCCTCCTCTTCGGCGATCACCGTGCCTTCGGGCAGCGGATAGCCGATCTCACATTGATTTTCATATAGGATTTCATCCTGCGCTTCACCGTCGGATAGGCGGATACATCTGCGGCAGACCTGCGCGCGCTGCAGCGTTTTGCTCTGGCTGCGGATATAAAGCACTGAGCCGTTATAGACTTCATAGCGGTACTGTGCAGGTTCGTCGCAGTGGATTGAGCCGCACAGATCGGTATCGGTAAAGGAAAGGAGAATCTGATAGCAGGCCTCGGTATCGTTGCGAACCTTGAGATCCAGCCACCCTTCGTGGATGGTGGCATCTGTTCCCGCAGGGAGCTGTTCATCGGTGGAGGGAAAGGATTCCACACGGTGGCCATGCCGTTCGACGACGGTGAGGGGCGTGTGCAGGAAGAGCCAGAAAAGCAGGTTGCTCAGCTGGCAGAGCCCGCCCCCATAGCTGCCGACAATTTTGCCATTTTCCAGATTCAGCCCATCCAGGTAGCGTTGGTGCCGGTCGGCACCCCGCACCAGCATCCAGAAGGAGAAGGTCTCTCCAGGGCGAATCAGCACCCGATGAATGGGCGCGGCGGCCAGCTTCAGGTTATGCACTTTGTTGTATTGATAGCGGATGTCATAGCCGCTGTGTGGGTTAATCATCCCGGATTTGGCGGAAAAGACCGCGTAAGGCAGGGGAGAAGGCTCCTTTGTCCGGGCATAATGGTTTCGGTCCAGCGCCATTTGCAGGTAAAAGCAGAACTTTCGCTGAAGGCGCCGCAGCGGCAATAGGAAAGGGAAGCGCTGTGTTAAGCGTTTGGCAGGCATCGTTGGCAACACCTCGTAGATTAAGCTCGGGGCAAAGAAAAGAGCCCTTCCGCCCCGGCAGCTCTATCGTACCAAAGGAGGAAGGGCTCTTTATTCGCGGCGCCCCATGAAAGACGCACATTTTTCTCATCGAATTCTTACGATTTTCCTACGGCGCGCCCGGTGGGAGGCGGCAACTGCATCGTAAAGCGTATCGTTTCGTCCTCGCTGTAAGCGCTTAGGCGTCCGCCATGAAGCTCGACAATCTGCTTTGCGATGGCCAGCCCGAGGCCCGCGCCGCCGCTGGAGGAGGCGCGGGCGGTATCCAGCCGGAAGAATTGCTCAAAGATGCGCTCCAGCTTATCGGGAGGAATGGTATTGCCGTGATTGGTAAAGCGCACGGTAACGCCGTCCGGCCCCTGGTCAGCCTGGATGATGATTGGGCTGCCGGGAAAGCTATAGGCTACTGCATTGCGCAGCAGGTTATCGAAGACCCGCTGCATCTTATCCGCGTCGCAGGTAATTGGAAGATCCCGCGCGGCGTCAAGGGTGCAGGTTAGATGCTTTTCATCCAGCATGGGTTTGAACTCATAGATCAATTGCTCCAGCATCCGCGTCAAGTTGACGCGGCTTGGTTCCAGGGTCAACGAGGAAAGGTTGAAGCGTGTGATTTCAAAGAATTCGTTAATGAGATCTTCCAAGCGTTCAGCCTTGTCCAGCGAAATGGACAGATACTTCTGCCGCAGGCTTTCGGAAATTTCCGTTTCATCTCGAAGCAGGGATAGGTAGCCGATGACGGAGGTCAGCGGCGTCTTCAAATCGTGAGCGAGATAAACCACCAAGTCGTTTTTTCGCTGCTCGGCCTCCCGGGCAGCCCGCTCATTATCCCGCAGCGTCAGCTTGAGCTGGTTCATTTTCAGCTCGAACTCCTGCAGGACCCCGGGGAGGACGATAAGCTCGTCGTCAGGCCGGACAACTTGTTCGGTAGCCTGGGCAATCTGCTCAATATAGCGAAAAGGCTGGCGCCAATAGTGCAAAAAGATGGCCACATACCCCACAAAAAGATAGAGAAGTATCACAATATCCGCCCGCATATCCAGCCAATGCACCAGCTGATAGATGATTTCCGTGCCCTGCCAGATAAAGAGGTTATACAAGTTACGGGCAAAGAAGTAAAAAAATACGCCGCTGACCGTGTAAGCACACAGGGCTAGGATGAGCTGCCAGAATAGGCGGGTGGAAAGGCGGCGGTTGGTTTGGGATAGCCTTTTTTCGTTACGCATCAATTTGATACCCAACCCCCCATACCGTCTTGATGAACCGGGGCCTGCGGGCAGGCTCTTTGAGCTTATCGCGAAGACGGCCGATGTGGGCCATGACCGTGTTGTTGTTATCCAGATATTTTTCCCCCCATACGGCCTCGAAAAGCTCCTCCGAGGGAACCACGCGGCCCTTATGTTCGCATAGATACCACAGAATAGAAAACTCGATAGGCGTCAGGGAGACGGGCTTGCCATATAAGGTGCATTTATGGGTATCGTGATTAATAACAAGGCCGCGGATATCGTGTTCCTGCATGGGCTCCTGGGCATCGCCCCGGTTATACCGCGTGTAGCGGCGAAGCTGGGTTTTCACCCGGGCTACCACTTCCAAGGGATTGAAAGGCTTGGTGATATAATCGTCGGCGCCTAAAGTCAGCCCCATGATTTTGTCCATGTCTTCCACCTTGGCTGTCAGCATAATAATGGGAAAAAAGTAGCGCTCCCGGATTTTTTGGCATAACTTGAAGCCGTCGATGCCCGGCAGCATCACATCCAAAAGAGCGAGATCAAGCTGCGTATGCTCCACGCAATCCAAAGCCTGAAGGCCGTCATAATATTTATAGACTGTGAAACCTTCGTTTTTCAGATAGACTTCCATGAGGTCGGCGATTTCCTTCTCATCGTCCACCAGCAGGATGTTTCCGTCCATCAATTCTCCTCCTCGTATCCGTCCGGCCTCGCAGGGCCATATCAGAAGTAGTATAGCATAGTCGGCGCCAATGGGCAAAACAACTGGGTTTTTTCAAGGGCGAGCCGGCGGAGAAGAAACAAAAAGACCGCCCGGCCTTGATCATCGGCACAGGCGGCTTGAAGCGTGATTCGGCGCTATGGCGCAGGCGGTTCCTGTCTTGCGTCCGCAGGCTGCGGCTGGGGCGGCATCAGGCATTCATGGGTCAGCTGGAAGCTATAGCTGACGAGGAAACAGTTCTGCAGCCAGCTTAAGATCCCGGCTAGCAGCACTAGAACAGCAATCTGGTTGCAGACTCTCTCGATAAATTGGGACAGCTGGGCCACAGAAACGGCGCCACTGAAAGCTTCGGCTGCGCGGATGACCGACGAGATGGTAGGAACGCAGACCAGCATAAGCGGAATCAGGCAAAGAACACCGGAGACAGCCGCCGCGCCCAGAAGCCGCCCGAAATGCGAAAAGGTTCGGGAGAAGGCCCGGCCGATAGCCGTAAAAAAGGGCAGTTCCTCCATGGCGATGCTGGCATAAAACATCGTGGTGACCATGGCAATCATAAGGCTGATAAAGATCACCAGCGCGATTACCACGAAAAAGCTTAGGATCCCGCCGACGGGCAGCTGCGCAGCCGCAATCATGGGCATCATAAGTATCAGCGCCGGGGATAGCGCCACGTTCATACACAGCGACAGCAACAATGAGTAAACAAAAGGCTTCCACCACAGCCGGCGCAGACCGCGCCCAGCATATCCCGCCGGCACATATCCCAGGCTCGTAGCGTCGCCCAGATACTGAAAGGCAATAGGCGTCAGAAGAAGCTCCGTTAAAAGGGCGATGAGGCTAATGAGCAAGGTCATCCCCATGGCAGGCATAAAGAGGCCGATAAACTGAACTGCTTGAGGCGCCGACCATTCTTCATGGTATTCATAATATGCACCATAAGCCTGCTGCTGCAAAATCTGCTCGAAAATGCGGACAAAATGCTGCATCAGGGGAAAGAGCAGCAGGCAGATAAGCAGCACGGGCAGCAGCGTCATAACTAGATACAACGGATGCCGGGCCAGGTTTCGTATGCTTCGGGTCCATGTCATAGCAAAATCCTCCTCATTGAATCAAACTTTATTCCTTCTATTATATCTTTTATGCCCGGGAATGGGTAGATGGGAAAGTGCAATCAGCCGAAAATTCCTACCGCGCCACAAAGAAAGTGACAAAAGACACGTAAATGTGTATAATTACAGGAAAAATCGGATAAGAGGAGAGAATGCGTGTGAAAATCCATGTGGGATTCCTGGGACTAGGGAATATTGGATCAGGCGTATGGCAGCTAATTCAGCGCCGCCATGAGCAGCTTTGTGAACGGGATCAGGTGGATTTCCTGGTTAAACGGGTACTGGTACGCAGCCTGGAGAAGCCCAGAAGCGTTCCTATTGAGGATCGCGTGCTGACGACCGATCCCCAGGATATCCTTCAAGACGATTCCATCGGGCTTGTCGCGGAGTTCATGGGCGGACTGGAACCGGCCCGAAGCTACCTGATTGAGGCGCTCAAACGGGGCAAAACCGTAGTGACGGCCAACAAGGTGGTGGTTTCCCAGGCATGGGAGGAGCTGAACGAAGCGGCACGCGAGGGCGGTGGCGGGCTATATTATGAGGCCTCGGCGGCCGGCGGGATCCCGGTCATTGGAGCGCTGAACCGCTCGCTGCAAGCCAATGCTGTCAGCGAAATTATGGGCATTGTCAATGGTACCACCAATGCAATCTTGACCAACATGGCCGAAGCGGGATGGGACTACCCGCGGGCGTTGGCCGATGCGCAAGAAAAGGGCTACGCTGAGCCGGATCCTTCGCTGGATGTAGGCGGGCAGGACGCCGCTTACAAGCTGGCTATTCTAGCGTCGCTGGCCTTCGGCCAGCGGGTGCGCGTAGAGGACATCTATTGCGAGGGGATTACCCGCATCACCCGGGAGGATATTCAATATGGCCAAAGCCTTGGGCTGACGCTAAAACTGATGGCCATCGGCCGGGTGGAAAACGGCACGCTGCAGGTGCGGGTGCATCCGACCTTTATCCCAGACAAGCATCCCATGGCCACTGTGCGCGGCGCCTTTAACGCCATCTATCTCAAGGGCGATGCAGCCGGGGAGATCATGCTATACGGCCGGGGGGCCGGCGCCATGCCCACCGCCAGCGCCGTGGTGTCCGATATGGTGGTGGCGGCCTGCTGCGGGGGCCATCACGAGCGCCCGGCCTTTCTGGAACCTACGGCCCGGCGCGCCGGTATTCCGCTGACAGCCAACTGGAAGACGGCATATTATATCCATATTCGCGTGAAGGATGAGCCGGGCGCGCTGGGCGCCTTTTCCTCGGTGCTGGGCAAGCACGGTGTCAGCCTGCGGCAGGTGATTCAGCTAGGCCAAGGCAGCGGCACGGTGCCCATCGTGGTCATCACCCATCCGGCCGGCGAGACGGCGTTGCGGGCGGCGGTGGACGAGATGGCGCTGCTGGACGTGGTGGATCAGGTAGTCAACGTAATCCGCGTGGAAAAGGAGGCATAAGGGATGCAGTATGTAAGCACTCGGGGCGCGGGCCCCGTTACGGCAGCGCAGGCCATTTTGATGGGCCTTGCGCCGGACGGCGGCCTGTGGACGCCCCAGCAGCTGCCCCGAATTCCGGAGGGACGGATGGCCGGCCTTTTTCGGCTGCCCTATCATCAGCTGGCCTATGCGATTCTGCAGCCGTTTCTGGAGGAATTTGACCGCCTGGAGACGATACTGGAGGAGACTTACAGCCCTGGACGCTTTGAGGAATGCGGCCCTGCGCCGGTGAGCCGTCTGGATCAGGATACTTACCTTTTGGAGCTATATCACGGCCCTACGCTGGCCTTTAAAGATCTGGCCCTGCAGCTGCTGCCGCGCCTGATGGTGGAGTCGGCCCGGATTGCCGGGGAAGATCAGGGCGTGCTGGTATTGGCCGCCACCAGCGGCGACACGGGCAAGGCCGCCCTGGAGGGCTTTGCGGGCGTGCCGGGCACCGGTGTGGCAGTGCTGTATCCCAATGAGGGCGTAAGCCCGGCCCAGCGGCGGCAGATGGTAACGCAGCCCGGGAAGAATGTGTGGGTGTATGCGCTGGAAGGGAATTTTGACGATGCCCAGCGTCAGGTCAAGGCCCTGCAGGGCGACGGGCCTTTCCTTGCGGCCCTTGCAGAAGCGAAATGGCGGGTATCTTCGGCCAATTCCATGAATATCGGCCGGCTGCTGCCTCAGATCGTTTATTATTTCTATGCCTATGGCCGCCTGGTGGAGGCGGGCCGCCTTGCCCTGAGGGAGAAAGTGGATTTTGTGGTGCCCACGGGCAATTTCGGAGATATCCTGGCCGGGTGGTATGCCCGGGCTATGGGGCTGCCGGTTGGCGAACTGATCTGCGCCTCCAATGCGAACCGGGTGCTGACCGATTTTTTCCGACAGGGCAGCTATGACGTGCACCGCCCCTTCCACAAGACCCTTTCGCCCTCCATGGATATTCTGGTATCCAGCAACCTAGAGCGGCTTTTATTCGAGGCGGCGGATCGCGATGCCGGCCGCGTATCGGAATGGATGCAGGCACTCGCCCGGGAGGGAAGGTATACGCTCCCCGGTTGGCAGACGGCGTTGGAGGGAATTTGGGCCGGTTGCGCTGACGATGGAATGACCTGTCAGGCCATTGCCGATGCCTATAAACAGGGAAGGTTGGTAGATCCCCATACGGCGGTAGCGCTGCACGTGCTGACGCAATATCACTGTGCCGCGCCGCGCCGGCGGCCTGCCGTGGTGCTGGCCACGGCTAGCCCCTATAAATTTAGCACGACGGTGCTAAAAGCCATCGGTCAAGCCACGGACGGAAGGGACGGACGGCAGGCCATTCTCGATTTGGAATCGGCCTCCGGCGTGCCGGCGCCTAAGGCGATCCTTCGGGTATGGGATATGCCCGAGTTACACACGCAGCGGGGCGATGCTGCGGCTGTGCGCCGCAGCCTGATGGACTTTGTCAGGAGCGCGCGATGAAAATATGGACACCAGCGACCAGTGCCAACCTGGGGCCTGGCTTTGACGCCATGGGAATGGCGCTTTCCATGGGAAATCAGGTGGAGATTGAAGAGAGCGAGTATGGACGCATGCGGGGCCAGCCGCCCCATATTACCCGGCTGGAGGATCATTTGCTCTATAAAGCCATGGTCAGGGCTTGGAGCGAAATGGGCAGAAAGCCCCGTGCGGTGAGCCTGACGCAGCAGGACGGTATCCCGGGCTCTCGGGGATTGGGCAGCTCGGCGGCCTGCATTGCAGCGGGCATCGCCGCTGCCAACGCCATGGAGGGCTATCCGCTGTCGCGCCAGGCATGCGTTGATCTGTCGGCGCAGATGGAGGGCCACCCGGATAATGTACTGCCCGCTTGGGAGGGCGGCATTTGCGTGGGTGTGATGGAGGAAGGGCATGTGGATTGGGTGCGTCTGTCGCCGCCCCAGGGCCTGTATTGTACCGCCCTTATCCCGAATCATCCCCTGCCCACGGCCAAGGCCAGGGCAGTGCTGCCTCCGTCCGTGCCCCGGGCCGACGGCGTGTTCAACGCCGGACGCGCCGCCCTGCTGGTAGCCGCCCTGGCATCAGGCCGGATGGATCTGCTGGGAAGGGCCTGCCAGGACAGGCTGCACCAGGGGTATCGCGCTGTGCTGATCCCTGATTATGACGAGGTGGTTCGGCGTGTCGAAGCGATGGGCGCGGCGGCTGCCTTTTTGAGCGGCGCAGGGCCTACCATCATGAGCCTGTGGCTTTCGCCTCCGCCGCCGGAGGCCACCTTCGAGGCTGCGCTGCTGGGGCTTACTTGGCGGTGGAAGGCGAAAAACCTGTCCATCGTGGATCACGGGGTGCGTGTGGAGTGTGCCCAGCAATAAAGCTCATATAGGACGATGAAGGAAATCCAAGGGGCCCGCCGTCTTGTACACCGCAGACGGCGGGCCCCTGTAAATTGATGCGGTTTGAGCATATGATATGGGGGAGAAAATTATCCTGCGCCTTCTTCCGCTTTATCAACGTAATATGCCTTAATCTAATTTAGGACTTCTGGATTTGGTGGATGACAAATAAAAATTTCGGTGCGGTTAGAAATCAGCAAATTTTCCCCTCGGAAAATGACAGAAATACTATCGGGTTGTTCCCCTGCCAACATAAAAGTTCCAGTACACACGGCATGAAAATGTGCAGAAATTTCAACCATATTTATGGTTAAGGAGAACTGATACGGAAAGCGTGGAACGCCGGAGAAATACAGAAAAAACGAGCAAAAAACTATTGCAAATGTAACCCCAATGGGGTATCATTTTTAATAGACCTATATACACCACCTCTGAGGACACCACCTCTGAGGACACCACCTCTGAGGACACCACCTCTGAGGACACCACCTCTGAGGACACCAC
>CAJFUN010000016.1 GCA_904420205.1 Candidatus Parachristensenella avicola
ACTTATCGGCCATCTCCGCAATGGGCATGGGGGTACGCACGCCGGCCACCACGTCTTCGCCCTGAGCGTTGGTCAGGAACTCGCCGAAGAGCTTCTTCTCGCCGGTAGCGGGGTTGCGGGTGAAGGCGACGCCGGTGCCGCAATCGTCGCCCATGTTGCCGAAGGCCATGGACTGCACGTTGACCGCGGTGCCCCAGGAGTAGGGGATATCATTCATGCGGCGGTATACGTTCGCGCGGGGGTTGTCCCAGGAACGGAACACGGCCTTGATGGCGCCCATCAGCTGCTCGATGGGATCATCGGGGAAATCGGCGCCGATCTTTTCCTTATATTCAGCCTTAAACTGGCTGGCCAGCTCGGCCAGATCATCGGCGTTGAGCTCCACGTCCTGCGTGACGCCCTTCTTCTCCTTCATCTGGTCGATCAGCTCTTCAAAATACTTCTTGCCGACTTCCATAACTACGTCGGAATACATCTGGATGAAACGGCGATAGCAGTCCCAAGCCCAGCGGGCGTTGCCGGACTTCTCCGCCATGACCTTGACCACGGTCTCGTTAAGGCCGAGGTTCAGGATGGTATCCATCATGCCGGGCATGGAAGCGCGAGCGCCGGAGCGCACCGACACCAGCAGAGGGTTCTCCTGATCGCCGAACTTCTTGCCGGTGATCGCTTCCATCTTGCCGATGTACTCCATGATCTGGGCCTGAATCTCATCGTTGATCTTCCGGCCGTCCTCATAGTAGCGGGTGCAGGCCTCGGTGGTTACCGTAAAGCCCTGGGGTACGGGCAGCCCAATGTTGGTCATCTCGGCCAGATTGGCGCCCTTACCGCCCAGCAGGTTACGCATGGTCGCGTTACCTTCGCTGAACAGGTACACGTACTTTGTCGCCATGTAAGGTTCCTCCTTCAAGGTTTTGATCGGGAAACTGAAAAGCCTAAGACAGGCTTGTCCACAGGTTCGCGGGACGCTTTGACACGCCAAGGAAGCCGGGGCCAAGGCCCCAGCGCCCCTATTATATACGATTCACCGGCCCTTCGCAAGGTTTGGGCAGAAAAAATCCCACAAAACGGAAGCGCTTCCCTGCTATTTTTTACCGGGAGGCTGGATTTTAAACCGAGCCAGGCGCTTAGCGAATTCCGGCGAAGCAAAGTGCCGGTTCAGATGATAATCCATATATCTCGACCACAGCGCCGAAGCCGCTTCCTGCTGCCGTTGGGGGATGGCCAGCACATGCAGGCGGCCTACCTCAAAATCAGCCACATTGGCCAGCGTTTTCATCACGCCAGGCGGCACCGGCTCCAGCCCTGCCTGCCGGGCGCAGCCGGTGCAGACCGCACCGCCGTCGGATGGGGAAAACCCCGGCCGCTCCCCCAACGCGCCGCCGCAAAGGGCGCAACGCTTCAGCTGGGGCGCATAGCCGGCCAAGGCCATAGCCCTGGCCTGAAAATGCATGCCCACCTTAAAAGGCGCCTCTCCGTCGTGGCAAAGGCTGCCCAGGCTGCGCACAAAGAGGGAAAACAGCGCCGGCAACGGATCCCCCTCCGGAGCCAGCGCCAGCACAAGCTCGGTCATCTCCGTGGCGCAGGCCAGCCGGTCCAAATCCTCCCGCAGCGCATAGAAACTGTCGATCAGCGAGGCGCCGGTTACCGTAAGCCCGCCGCTTCGTCCAACATGGAGATGAAAAGCTGCGAAGGAAAACACCTCCGCCGCCGTACGCAAAGGCGACTTGAGCCGCCGCGCCCCGCGGGCTGCGGCTGAAATCAGCCCTTCTTCCAGGGTAAAGAGGGTCAGCATCCGGCTGCTCTCGGAAAAGTTGGCGTACCGGACCACTACGCCATGCACCGTTCTATCCGCCATGCGCCGCCTCCTTCCCGTTTCTAAAGTACTATCAGTTTCTAAAGTACTATCATACTGCAAAGCGGCTTGAAAGTCACGTCCGGATGCATTACCATACAGAAAAGGAGTTGATCGCTTGCTACCCCAGAATCTCGCCGCAGCGCTGGACGCTTTGCTGGAAGGCTGCGACAGCCGCGCGCTGGCCCAGGAGAGCCGGGCGCTTTCGCTGCGCTACCGCCAGGCTCCGCGTCAGGGAGAAGGGCTGATCGGATCCGGGGCGCTGGCTTACGCCGCCGCCCGGATGCCCGCCACCTACGAAGCCATATCCTTTGCCCTCTCCTGCCTGCCCCCCATCCCCGTGCGTTCGGTGATCGACGCCGGCGCCGGGCCCGGTACTGCTGCCTGGGCCGCTGCTGCGCGTTGGCCCAACCTAGCGCGCATCCGCCTGTGGGAACGGGATGAAACCATGATCGCGCTGGGGCGCGCCCTAGGAACGCCCGGGACCTACGAGCCCCTGGATCTATGCGGCCCGCTTTCGGGCGAGGCTGATCTTGTCGTCATGGCTTATGCGCTCAACGAGTTTCATCCCGAGGCCGCGCTGGAGCTGGCGCAGCGGCTTTGGGCCTGTGCGCGCTCGGCCCTGGTGCTGGTGGATCCCGGCACGCCCGACGCCTTCCAGCAGATGATGGCTGTCCGCCGCCAGCTGCTTTCCCTCGGCGCGCATGTGGCCGCGCCCTGCCCTCATCCGGAAGCCTGCCCGCTGCCCGAAGGGGACTGGTGCCATTTTGCCCGCCGCGTTCCCCGCAGCCGGCTGCACCGCGAGGCAAAGGGCGGCGAGCGGGGCTTTGAAGATGAAAAATTCACCTTCATGATCTTTACCCGGGCCCCTATAGCCGGCCCCTGCCGCGTTCTACGCCGCCCGGAATATCATAAGGGCTTTGTGCGCCTTGCCCTGTGTACCCCCCAGGGCCTTGCCCACAAAACCGTTACCCGTTCCGACAAAGCCGCTTACCGGCGGGCCCGGGACATTGCTTGGGGCGAGGGTTGGCCGGATATTCATCGCGACCTGTAGTCCCAACCGTCCTTTTTCCCTGCAGCGGATCGGAAAAACCAATTTTCATGCTGCATTGGGTTGCGTATTCAGGTTACGTGGAAGCGCGGAAGAGGAGGGCGCGACCGTCCCGCCTCCCGTGACGCCATGTCCTCTGGCCCCATCCTTCAGAACGATCGGAACAGGCCTTTAAGCCGCCCCGACCGTTTTCTTATAATCGCTGGATGCCCCCTGAAGCATACGTTATCCCATTACCGATGGCTTCCTCCGGTGAGCATAAATCGGAACGCTTCGCCCGTTTGCCGACCGCCTCGCGAGCCGCAAAGAGGGAACGCACCGATGCCTTTAAAGCGGCATCTCCAAGCCGCGCCTATATAATCGATGCTTTCTGGCACTGCCCTAGGATATATGCGGCTTAAGCAGCCGCTCCTATAAGGGTGATGGTCAACCGGATCGGGAATTAATCCCGGAATCACTCGCCTTGCCCATAAACTTAGGTCAGCGTATCCCTATGGCGCTTATGCTGCGCCATTCTCCGTATGCAGTACCTTCCGCCTTGGCAGCAGCGCCCGCCATCGGGTGTGTTTGCATCCATCGAGCTGCATATCATGATCCCCGCCGGTATTGTCGCCATGGCGGCGATCCCCTATTGGCCTTTTCGCCAGATCTACCGTCAAGGGCGGCTCCGCCCTTGACATACTTTTCGTCCTCATAATGAATCCCGCCGGCCAACTCCGCTGCCGGCGGGATTTTACAGTTTTCTCTTGCTGGAACGGTATCCGCTCCCATGCGCCGCTTTATACGCCCAGCCGGTTGAGCCGATCCTGCATCTCATGCCAGGACTGGCGTAGCTGCTCAAGATAAGCGCGTCCCTCGGGTGTAATAGCATAATACTTGCGGGTAGGGCCGCCGGAAGGCTCGTCCCGCAGCTCGGTTCTGGCATATCCATCGGCAGCCAGCCGCCGAAGCACGGTATAGATGGAGCCGTCGTACACATCGGGGAATACGGCCCGAACCTCGCCCATGATCTCGTATCCATACCGGGCCTCCCGGCGGATAATAAAGAGAATGCATAAGGGAAGCACGCCCTTTTTCAGCTGCGTATCCATGCCTACCTCCCGGCCCGGCGCGGTACGCGGATGACCACCGTATTCGCCGCCCGGTCATGGAGCCCCTGACCCGATCCGGCCAAACACAGCGATACAAGGTTCACAATGCCCCCGGAAAGGCAGCCTGCCGCGCATAGGATGACCGTATCCCGCAGCATGCAGCGCCCAAGGCTAAGGCGTTCCCCGTTAAGCCCAGCCGCACGGATCCCCACCGCCCAACGTCCCAGGGTATATCCGCCGGTCAGCCCGGAAACAAGGCCGGTGAAAAGGCCCGAAACGCCCAGCGCCATAAATCCGACCATCAGCCACAGGCCGGCCAGCGCCCATGGCGCACCCCATTGCATAAGCGCCAGGGGGCGCACCTCGGTGGTCATGTTGATGTCCTCGCGGCTCAGGCCCCGATGAGCCAGCGCTGCGTCCGCCTCCGCCATGTCGGGATACCGTTGTTGGAAGATGATCTCGCCATCCACCGTAAGGGTCATGTTTGCTAGTTGGCCATCCCGGTCGTATTCCAGCTCCTGCGCCACGATCGTTCCGCCCTCCCAAGGCGCATCCATGCCCCCGGTAAGCGTGCTGATGCCCGTAATCCCCGGGAACAAAAGCAGCCCCATCAGCGCCGCCAGGACGACCGGCAGCGTATCCAGCGCATAAGCCACCAGCCTTCGCCCCAAGGAGGCCCGCTCCATCTGCCGCGGCGCCCCGGCCAGCTCCTGGGCCAGGATCTCCGGTTCGCCCATCCGCTCCACCGCCTCTTCCTCCGTCTGTCCCTGCGCCATGGCGTCGGCAATCAGTTCCCTTTGATCCCGAAGCACATCGGCCGTTTCCTCCGGCCCCATCCGCCCATTCAAGGCTTCCTCCAGCCGCCTTAGGTATTCAATTTGCTTCATGATTGCCTCCACTTATTCTATTATTTATTGATTACTAGTTATAGCCAGCAGTATAGCATACTATTATTCAATACGCAATAGCACGCTGCAAAAAAGCGCGCAGCCTCCGAACCATCGTCAAGGTCTGCGCGCCGAGCTGGCCGGCTACAGCCGCTTCGCCGCCAGGATCAGCATCATGGGACGCCGAAGTTCATCAGCCATGCCTGCGATCTCAGAGAGCATCTGCTCCGTGGGCTGGGGTTCCACCAAACCTGTCAGGGCAAATCCGGCCCGCTGCAGTGGCTCCACATAGCCGGTCAGGGTCCGGTGGTATTTGGTCATCGTTTCTCCAAGGAAAACCGCTTGGCGCTCTCCTTCCATAAAATACCGGTCCACCGGCCAGTGAAGCGCCCGGCCCTCGCCGTCCCGATACCAATCCTGGTTGCCATAGGCCGTAAAAACCGGATGCTCCACGGAGAAAACAAAGTCGCCGCCGCGCTTCAGGCATGCGGCCACGCGCCGGAGCACATCGGCATAATCCCTCACATAATGCAGCGCCAGGGAGCTGATCACCACATCAAAGCAGGCTTCAGGAAAGTCGATATCTTCCATGGCCATATGAAGGTACCGGCAGCGCTCCGAGGTAGTCTTGCAGCGCGCTTCCTCCAGCATGCGCTGAGAAATATCGACGCCCACCACCTCCCTGGCGCCCTGCTCCAGCGCGTAGCGGCAGTGCCAGCCGTATCCGCATCCCAGGTCCAACACCTGCTTTCCAGCCATCTCCGGCAGCATTGCTTTCAGCGCCGGCCACTCACCCGCGCCCGCCAGCCCCTTTTTAGACCGGTCCATCTGGCTGTATTGATCAAAAAAACGAGGATTGTCGTAGGGGTTCTCTTTCATCCCGTCTGCTCCTTTCTTCCTTCAAGCCGGTGCTCGACGTGCAGCCCGACTGATGTCGCTATGATAAACCATTCGCTCGATTCCATCAACCGCCGCAGGGCATTGAAATCCCATCGGTGGATTTCCGCGCGGCTACGCTTCTTTTTTCACCGCCCGCTTTTCCCCACCTAATGCTTGGATCTCCACCACCCGATCCGCCCATGTCCGGTAGAAGCCCTCCTCATGGGATACCAGGATAACTGCGCCCGGGAAGCCCTGTAGCGCCTGCTGGAAGCAATTTTTCGTCTCTGTATCCAGGTGGTTGGCCGGCTCGTCCAGCACCAAAAGATGGGCCGGCGTCAGGGTAAGCGGGCAGAGCTTAACCTTGGACTGCTCGCCGCCGCTGAGCGTGCCGACCGGCTGCAGCGCGTGCTGTGACCGCAACCCGCAGCGCGCCAGGGCCGAACGCAGCACCTTGGGTGTCACCTTGGGAAACCGTTCAGCCATGAGCGCAAGCGGCGTTCGGCTTGGATCCTCCCAGGCAAGATCCTGTTGAAAGTAGCCGATTTTTAGCTCCGATGCAAAATCAAACCCGCCGCCCAGCGGCAGGATCTCGCCCATCAGCGTTTTCAAAAGGGTGGATTTACCGACGCCGTTAAATCCGGTTATCACCACCTTCTCCCCCATGGCCAGGGAAAAGCTTAAGGGCGGCAGGATCGGGCGGCCATAGCCGATGGAAAGCGCCTTTACCGCCAAAATTCTTCCCGGCGAAGCCATGGCCGCCTGGAAAGCAAAGTGCGGTATGGGTGCCAGCTGCGGCGCAGCCAGCTTTTCCATGCGATCCAGCCGCTTTTGCCGGCTTTTGGCCATATTGGCCGTGGATGCCCGCGCCTTATTCCGGGCGATATAGTCCTGCGTGCGGGCAATCTCCTGCTGCTGGGCTTCATAACGCCGCAGGTAATCGGCCCGTTGCTCCCGCTTTTGCCGCACAAAGCCTTCATAGCCGCCGGAATATTTCTTCATTGCGGTAAATTCAATATCCAGAATTACCGCGGCCACTTGGCTTAGAAACTCCGCGTCATGGGATACCACGATGAAGGCCCCCTCAAAGGATCGCAAGTATTGAGCCAGCCAGGCAATGTGCTCCTTATCCAAAAAATTGGTCGGTTCGTCCAGCAGCAGCACATCCGGATCCTCCAGCAGCAGCTTCGCTAGGATCGCCTTGGCCCGCTGCCCGCCGCTCAGGGTGGATAGCGGCCGCTCCAACCCCAGGGCGGATAGGCCAAGCCCCTCCGCCACTTTAGCGATGCGCGGTTCTAGGGTATAGAAATCTGCAGCTTCCAGTTCACGCTGGCAGGCATCGATACGGCGCAGCAAGGCGTCATCTCCTTGCCCGGTCAGCTGCTGCATAAGTTCAATCATCCGATTCTCCGTGCGGTAAAGCCCCTCAAAGGCGCTGTGCATAAGCTCGTTCAGGGTGATAGAACCGTCGGTATGGGCGTGCTGATCCAAATACCCCAAACGCGCTTTGTGGTCCCAGGTTACCTGGCCCGCATCGGGCAGAAGTGCGCCGGTAAGAATGCTGATAAGGGTGCTTTTACCTGTCCCATTTTGCCCGACAACACCCATGTGCTCTCCGGGGTAGAGCTCGAATCCCGTATCAGCATATAACGTTTTTTCTCCAAAGCCATGGCTAAGATGGCTGACGGTCAACAAAGACATGATTTCACTCCTATTCAAAAAGGCGCCGGAATCCGATTCCGCGCGCCCTATGCCTCATCACATACAAAAGGGCCGCGGACGAAACGTCCGCGGCCCAGCTCATTTTCTGCTGACGCCAATAAAAGAGACAACACATAGCCCAGCACACTGCGCCGGGGCTACCTCCCTTTTACCGACGAGAAACCGGAAGCCTTACGGCCTCCCCGTTTCGGCTCCGCACAACGTCTCATCGTTGCAATGCACGGAGCCCGCTTCTATGGCGAGATGCATTTTCGTACCCTTTCATTATCACATTATTTTTAGCATACACCCCGGCCGGGGGCCTGTCAAGCCTTTTTCCGGTCCAACCGAATGTTGGCAGGCGCAGGGCCCTCATGCAGCCTGAGATAGCAGGCATAGCTGGCCGCCGCCACCACCGGCGCCGCCAGCCACCATGCGCCCACTGGATGAGCCGGCAGCAGCCAAACGAACAGCGCATACCAAGCGCCCCCGCCCAGCGTCACGCCCAATGCCGCCAATATGCCCTTGCCGCGCTGCTGCAGACTGGGCAGCAGCAGGATCCATCCTGCCAGATAACCGATCGGCGCGCCCAGATGCACGCCCCCCACCTGCAAGCCCGGGACCTGCGTCACCAGCGCAAGGAACAGGGCGAAGGCTACCAAAGCGGCAAACAGCGGCAGCAGCGCGCGTCCCAGCAGCAGCTTATAGATGCGGATGGAATCCTTCACCTTGTTGAAGTGGGAGGTATATTTACCTTCCTCCTGGTAAACGGCGGGCATGCCCACTTGAGCCACCGGAATCGCCAGGCGGCGCACATCCAAAAGCATCGTGTTTTCAAACTCGAAACGCTCGCCTGCGGAATTCATGATCTTCGCCATTACGCTAGCAGGGTATCCCCGTAGTCCGCACTGCGTATCAGCATACCGCATGCCGCAAAGCAAAAAGAAGACGAACCGCGTGATTTGGTTGCCCATCAGGTTGGCTTTGGGCATATCCTTATTCTCCCGGAAGCGCCGCACGCCCAACACCATCGCTTGCGGATACGCTTCCATCGCCTGGGCGACGTCAGCCACCGAGTCGGCAGGGTGCTGCCCGTCGGCATCGCATACGATGCAGCCCGAGCCGGGAAACCGCCACAAAATATAGTTAAATCCGGTCTTCATAGCGCGGCCCTTTCCCATGTTGACCGCATGGGTCAGAAGATGCACGCCCGGCAGGTCGGCCACCTGCTCAAAGATGGGCGCGCACTCGGCCCGGCTACCGTCGTTTACGATGACAAAGCGTTCAAACCCCTTTTCCCGCAGCAGGCCAATGGTTTCCGGCAGCGTGCCGTCTGGGTTATAGGAGGGGATCAGGATGATTGGTTTGCTCATACCCATTCCTCGCAGTCAGCTGATGCTTATCTTGTGTTTATCTTACCTTTTCAACCGGTTTCTGTCAACGCGCGCGCCTGCCGCGCCCGGCCGATTCGCACGGATTCGCCTAAATGGCCGTTCATCCGCTTCATCTCATCAAAAGGCGCTTGACCTTAAGCTTTTACCTTCTATAATAGAGGGTGCTATAAAGATACCGTAAAGATTGGATCATAGGCCGGGAGGCAGAGGATATACCATGAACATCGTAATTGTTGGCGACGGCAAAATGGGCTTCGCTTTGGCACAAAACCTCTCTAAAGAGGGGCATGACATCATGATCGTCGACAGCAACCCCAACGCGCTGCGCAATGCCAGCAACCTGCTGGACGTAGGCTGCATTCCGGGAAACGGGATCAGCAGCGAAGTATTGATGGAGGCCGGCGTAAACGCGGCTGATCTGCTGATCGCAGTAACCAGCAAGGATGAAATCAACATCATCTGCTGCCTTATCGCCCGCAAGCTGGGCGCGCGTCATACCATCGCCCGAGTACGCGACCCGCAGTATGCGCAGAATTTATCCATCCTGCGCGAAGATCTTGGATTAAGCATGCAGGTGAATCCTGAGCTGGAGGCCGCCACTGAGATCTCGCGGATTATCCGCTTTCCCTCCGCCCAGAAGGTGGAATTCTTTGCGCGAGGCAAAGTTGAAGTCGTGGAGATTCGCTTATCCGGAGACAGCCCCCTGAAAGGGCAGGCGCTGCGCAACTTCAAGGCCAAGGGCATGAAGGTTTTGATCTGCGCTGTGCAGCGCGGGGAAGAAGTCGTAATCCCTGACGGCGACTTTGTGTTGCAAGCCGGCGATATCATCTCCATTACCGCCTCGCCCAAGGATATCACCGCTTTCTTCAAAGCGACGGGGTTAATGCTGCAGCGCAAGATCCGATCTGTGATGATCGTCGGCGGCGGCCGAACCAGCTATTATCTGACCCGCCTGCTGCTGGACGCCGATATCCAGGTCAAGATCATCGAGATGAACCGGGATCGCTGCAAAGAACTGGCCGATGCCTTCCCCAAAGCTATGATCATATACGGCGATGGATCTGACCGCGAAACCCTTCATGAGGAGAATATCGACGATACAGACGCCTTCGCCGCGCTGACCGGGCTGGACGAGGAAAACGTTGTCATCTCGATGTATGCGCTCATGCGCAAGGTAGGTAAGGTCATCACCAAGGTCAACCACATCGGCTTTTCCGAAGTGCTTGAAAAGACCGGGATCGACTGCGTGATCACGCCGCACCTGATCTCCACCCATCAGATCGTGCGCTATGTGCGGGCCATGCAGAACTCCCTGGGCAGCCATGTGGAATCACTGACCCGCATGGTAAACGGGCAGGTGGAAGCGCTGGAATTTCGCGTACGCGACACCTTCCGCGGTCTGAATATCCCCCTTCGGGACGTGCATCTGAAAAAGAATCTGCTGATCGCCAGCATTATTCGCAACGGCCGGCTGATCTATCCTCATGGGAACGACGCGATCCACGCCGGCGATTCCGTCATCGTGGTCACAACCATCGCTGGGCTGGAAGAGCTCAACGATATTCTGGCATAGAGGCTTCACGATGAATAGCAAGCTTATTTTCAAAATGCTGGGCGTCGTCCTCGCCATTGAGGCGGCGCTGATGCTGCTGCCCCTGGGGATCGCCTTAAGCATCGGCGACGACACGGTCGCCGCATTTGTGCTGACCATCCTGCTTTTGGCTGCGCTCAGTGCAGCGCTGATCCCAATCCGTCCCAAAAGCCAGTCCATGTATGCCCGGGAAGGATTCCTCATCGTTTCGCTCTCTTGGGTGCTGCTTTCGCTTTTCGGCGCGCTGCCCTTCTATGTCAGCGGATATATTCCCAGCTATATCGATGCGCTTTTTGAAACGGTTTCAGGGTTCACCACCACCGGCTCCAGCATCTTGAGCAACGTGGAGGCGCTGCCCAACAGCCTCCTATTCTGGCGCAGCTTTACCCACTGGATCGGCGGCATGGGCATTCTTGTATTCGTCATGGCCATCCTTCCCGCCAGCAATGAGCGCTCTATGCATGTCATGCGTGCCGAAGTGCCCGGCCCTTCGGTGGGCAAGCTGGTACCGAAGCTCCGTTCGACCGCTACGCTCCTGTACGCAATTTACTTTCTGTTGACCGTGGTTCATGTTATCTTCCTGCTATTTGGCGGCATGAGCTTATTCGATAGCCTGATTACTGCTTTCGGCTCGGCAGGTACCGGCGGCTTCAGCAACAAAAACAGCAGCATCGGATACTTTGACAGCGCTTATATCGACGGTGTGGTTACGGTCTTTATGCTGCTTTTCGGCATCAATTTTAACCTATACTTTCTTATGCTGACCCGCAACTTCCGCCAAGCGCTGCGCAGCGAGGAGCTGCGATGGTATCTTATCATTGTGTTGGCATCCATCGGCCTTATCACGTTGAACATTCTGCCTCAGGAGCGTTCGCTCTCTCACGCTTTCCGGCTGGCCAGTTTCCAGGTGGCTTCCATCATCACCACCACCGGCTATGCGACCACTGATTTCAACCTCTGGCCGCTATATTCCAAGATGATTCTGATCGCGCTCATGTTCATCGGCGCCTGCGGCGGCTCCACCGGCGGCGGCATTAAGGTTTCCCGCGTTATCGTCATGCTCAAGCGGGTTAAACGCGAGCTCATTAAGCTGGTGCATCCCCGCACCGTGCGGGTCATCCGCCTGGAAGGCAAGGCGCTGGAAAGCGAGCAGGTGAACGGCATCTTCACTTTTGCCATCACGTACCTTCTCATCATCGTGGCTGCCTGTCTGGCCGTATCATTGGACGGCTTTGACTTTGAAACCACCTTCACCAGCGTGCTGTCCTGCATGAGCAATATCGGCCCCGGCACTGGCTTGGTCGGCCCCATGGGGAACTTTGGAGGGTTCTCCGGCTTTAGCAAGCTGGTGTTGTCTCTGGTTATGCTGCTGGGCCGTCTGGAAATCTATCCGCTGCTTCTATGCTTCGCGCCGGTGCTTTATCGCAAAAAATAGCGCTTCACGCCTTGCGGGCCGCATCACCGATAGCGTACAATAGACGCAGCAAATCAAGGAGGAAGAACGATCATGCGACCGTTTAGCCTGATCTTCTGGGCCGTGCTATGCGTACTGTCGGGAATCGTGCTGCTTGTCCGGCAGTTTACACCGCTGACCTTTCAGCCTTTTAAGGTAATCGTCGGGCTTTTTATTCTGCTGCTGGGCGTTTCCCTGCTGGTAACGCCTTCCGCTGCTTCCAGGCAGGGCGATACCCTTTTCGGGCAATCCAGCGTAACCTATACTGCCAGCGGAGAGCACAACTGCATCTTCGGCCAGTGCACGGTGGACCTCTCGCAGCTTCCGCCTGGAAGCACCATGGAGATTAACTGCGTCTTTGGCCAGTGCGACGTAAAGCTCCCAGCCAACCGCCCCGTAGTTGTAGCCGCATCCTCCGCCTTTGGCGCAGTTTCCGGCTCAGGCATGGATTCGGTCAACTTCGGCGAACGCAATCATCGCTATACCGGGGAAGGCGACCCGATCCGCCTGAAAGTCAGCACTGTATTTGGCCAGATAAAGCTGTTGCGTTAACCGCTTTCACCCAAACAAAAATCCGTCCCGAAAGAACGGATTTTTTTCTTTTTCTATCGCCCTAGCGCGCCTCGGCAAACCGGTCATAGATAAGCTTAGCCTGGCGGGCCAGCAGCGCCTTAAGCTCCGGAGGCTCTACAACTGTCACCTCCGCGGCAAAACGCATCGCCCAGAGCGCCATGGTTTCCAGGGGCGCATCTACGGAGAACTCAAAGCTGCGGCTGTCGATGGCGCGCATAGGCGTATCCGCGCCAAACACGTCCACCACCTCGTCGATATGCGAGCGGTCCATTCGCAGCACCGCCCGCTTAACCTGATGCGTCTGCCGGCCGCCGTCAGGCAGGGTCTTTCTATCCCGTGCTTTGTCCTCCATTAGCTCAATCTGCGTCATTTTATCCACCCGGTAGCGGTCCACGCAATCCGCGCCGTCCTCGGCAGCCAGAAGATAGTAGAATTCGCCGTCACAGACGAGCTCATAAGGACTTACACGGTGCTTGCTTCCTGCCCAAGGGTATAGCCGGCCATCCAAGCCGTACGACTGGCGGCAAAAGCACAGCTTGCGCTGCCGCTCAATGGCTTCCCCAAGGCGTTCCAAGTTCTCAAAGAGCGCGTCCGCTCCAGCGCGGCATCGATGATTCAGGCGTTTCACCTGCCGCAGGCAGTTGGAAAAATGCACGGTGGATAGGCCGGATAGCCGGTTGGCAAGCTCCTGCGCCTGCTGCTTTTGAATATATCGGGATGAAAAAACGCCCTCCATCACAAGCCGCAGCTGCTCGTCGCTAAAGGGACGGCTTTGCAGGTAATATCCCTCCTGCCCCGCTTCCCCGTGCAGATGCAGGTCATAACCCATCTCTTTCAGCAGGCGGATATTCCGGGATATGGCCTTTCGCTCGGCGCAGATACCATAGACGCCCGACAGCATATCGCCCACTTGGCCAATGGACAGCGGATGCCCCGCATCGCTATATTGACGCAGGATTTCATAGACCGCTATCAAAATCTGCTTCTTCCCCGTAGCCATCATGATGTCCCTTCCAAGCCGTCCTCAGGCCAACCCCAGCGCTTGCAGGGCGTAATATACGCCGTCATGGTCATGATCCGCCGTTACGCGGCCTGCCGCCCGGCGGATAGGTTCCGGAGCGTTGCCCATCGCAATGCCATAGCCTGCCCGCTGGAGCATTTCCAGGTCATTGTATTGGTCGCCGAAGGCCGCCACGCAGCGGAGATCCAGCTGCCGCAGCTGGCAGAACTGCGCCATGGCCTGCGCCTTGTTGACGCCGCCAGTCATAATTTCCAGCAAATGCCGGTCAGAGGGCACAACGGTATACATCGGAAAGGCCGCCTTAACATCCGCCTCCACGGCGGGCAGCTGTTCAGGGTCGCAGATGCACATAAGCTTATCCACAACTTCACCGGCCTGGAGCCTGTCCAGCCCCCCTGGCGTTGCCTGCGTCTGCAGGATGGCCTCCTCTACCAGGATACGGGGATCCTCCCTTGTCGGGACCAGCCACTGCTTCGCACTGAAGGCGCACCATGTCAGGTCAAATCTGCGCGCTTTCAGATGATCCACCACCGCGCGTGCTTCCCCCAGGCTCATGCCCCGTTCAAAAATCACACGCCGCTGCTCATCCAGCATCAGGGCGCCGCTATAGGCGATGATGGGGCATCGCAGCCCCTGCCCCTCCAGAATCAGATCGATTCCCTGCGGGCCCCGGCCCGAAACCGGTACAAAAGGGATGCCGATCTCCCCCAGGCGCCGGATGGCCGCCGCCGTAAGCGGCGTAATCTTGTGCGACGAATTGAGCAGCGTGCCGTCAAGGTCACTAAAAACCGCCTGAATATTCGCCATGGACACCTCCCGATCGAAAAACTATTTTCTTTATTGTACCATATCTTTCCACTCGCCGCATCCTGCGGCATAGGCGCAAAAAAGGGCCTGCTTCAAGCCGCAGGCCCCATCATAACGTTATCGGATTTTTCCGGGGAGCGGGATATGATCCAGATAGACCAATGGAATCCCTTTATATGCCGTCCGCTCCTCTCCCTCGGTCAGCGCGCATGCGATGACGGAGATCTCAATTCCGATCTCCTTTGCCAGCGCCAGCACTGCCTCGATGGTGCCGCCGGTGGAGACCACGTCATCGAGGAAGCAGAGTCTTTTGCCCTGAAAGGCAGCATATTTTTCTTTGCCGATCCAAAGCTCCTGTTCGCCATGGGTGGTAATGGATTTGACTTTGATCCCTTTGGGCTCAATCATAAAGCTCTTACGGCTTTTGCGCAGCTCCAGATATCGGGGAAAATCAGAGCTGATCGCCTGTGCCAGGCCGCAGGACTTGGTCTGTACGGTCACAAAGCCATCATAGTCGTAGCCCGCTAGCTTCTTCTTTAGCTGGGCCGCCGCCACCCGGTTCCATTGGGATTCACCGGTCATGTCAAAGGAATAGATACAAAACCCATCGCCAATATCCAAAAGAGGCAAATCAACACTAAAATCGGGAGCAAGAAAAATCCGATGGGTTTCAGGCCACTGTTGTTGCATACTGTTCTCCTTATTATACCAAACCAATATACATACCGAAATAGCGCACCAGAACGCCGGCTACCATGCCCAGGAAGGGATTCTTAGACCACGCGGTAACGCCCAAGGCCACAAAGCCGCTGACTGAGCCATCAGAGGCGGCCACCGTGGAAAGGTTGGGCACGAAGGTGATCACAAGGCCGATGATGAGCAAAAACCCGGAGATGCTCTGAGCGGGCAGGTACTTACCCAAGCGGCCGACCAGCCCCAGCAGCACCAGGATGCCGGTAGCCAGCATAAACACCACGCCGCACGCTACAGGCCAGGGCGCGCCCGCCGTGCCGGAAATAATCGCCTCAATGGGCGGGCCGCCGAAAAGGGCGCTGGGAATATCGGCCAGGGAGTTGATAATGGAAAGATGGTCAAAGTTCTGCGTGGTATTGGCAATGCCGGCGGTAATCCCACCAAAGGAAATATTGGCGCCGATATTGAGCATCATCAGGCTCAGTGCGCCGAGGATCACGCTGAAATTCATCGTCGGCTTGATGAGCTTAAAGTCGGACCAATAGCCTTTCTTCCAGAAACGCCATTCGGAACTCATCTCCATCGCGTCGCGGCCCTCTTCCACCAGGGTGGACAGATCCACACGGCGCTTTTGCAGGAATAGGAAATCCGCCGTGGAGACGACCACCGAAATAAAGATGGTCCACACCAGCTTATTGGGGCTATTCAAGAAGACTGCATAGGCAATGATAGCCGAGATCATCGAGACAAGCGCCACGCGCTTCTCCTGGCCGAACATATCCCATGCCACGCTCGCCAGGATCAGGCCAACGCCGCTCATCATGCCGCTGACCACCGCTGTACCGGCAAAATCGGCAATTTTGGTAATGCCGCCGAAAAGGCCCAGCACGATCATCAGCACAGCCGCCAGCAAAATAGAGCTGACGTTGTTGCGTAGGTTTTTCTTGACGCTGGCCACCGTAATGGTCTCTGCTTGCCCGGAGATGGGCGTGACCGAACCGGTCAGCATGTTCCCAAAAGCGCCGACTAGATAAGCAAAGCCGGCGGGCTTGAGCGCAAAGCCTCGAGCCTGTGCGTAGAGCAGCTGCGGCACGCCGTTAATGATGACGGCGACCACAGCCAGGACAAAGGGTCCTAGGTTTCCCAAAAATTCCAATCCTTCTTCCTCCTTTTCCTTGCTACCGGCATTATACCAAGGCACATGGGGCCTAAGCAAGGCATAATCCTCATGAATTTGGAAAAAGAGGAAAATGATTCGGGTTTTGTCGTCGTGTTGCGCAATCAAAAGGACGCCGGGCTAAACCCGACGTCCTTTATTAATACGTTACCTTGGAACGGAAAAGCCGCTTAGGCCTTGGGGCCGGCGTTGACAACCTCGGCGGGCATGTCATACTTTTCAAAGTTCTTCTGGAACATGGCGGCCAGCTTCTTGGCCTGCTCGGTGTAGGCTTCCTTATCGGCCCACATCGCCTTGGGCGAGAGGATCTCGGAAGGCACGTTGGGGCAGGTGGTGGGCACCATCACGTTGAAGATAGGATCCAGCTCGAACTGAGCCTTATCCAGCTCGCCGTTGAGGATGGCCGTCACCATGGCGCGGGTATACTTGAGCTTCATGCGCTCGCCGCCCTTGCCCGCCGGGCCGCCGGCCCAACCGGTGTTGACCAGGTATACGCTGGCGCCAGTAGCCTTCACGCGATCCTCCAGCAGCTTGGCATACACCTTGGCCGGGAAGGGCAGGAAGGGCGCGCCAAAGCAGGTGGAGAAGGTGGCCTGGGGCTCGGTTACGCCGCGCTCGGTGCCCGCCAGCTTGGCGGTATAGCCGGTGACGAACATATACTGGGCCTGCTCAGGCGAAAGCTTAGCCACAGGCGGCATAACGCCGAACGCATCGGCCGTCAGGAAGATCACCGCGTTGGGGTTGGAGCCCACGCCGGGAATCTGGGCGTTGGGGATGAAGTCGATGGGATAGCCCACACGGGTGTTTTCCGTCAACGAGCCATCGTTAAAGTCGAACTGACGGGTCTCGGGATCCATCACCACGTTCTCGACCAGAGCGCCGAAGCGGATAGCGCCGTAGATTTCAGGCTCATGCTCCTGGGAAAGGTTGATGCACTTGGCATAGCAGCCACCCTCGAAGTTGAAGATACCCTTGTCGCTCCAGCCGTGCTCGTCGTCGCCGATAAGCTTGCGGTTGGGATCGGCCGAAAGGGTGGTCTTACCGGTGCCCGACAGGCCGAAGAACAGAGCCGTCTCGCCGTTGTCGCCCATGTTGGCGGAGCAGTGCATGGGGAATACGCCTTCCTTGGGCAGCACGTAGTTCATCACGGAGAATACGCTCTTCTTGATCTCGCCAGCATACTGGCTGCCCACGATCAGCACGAGCTTCTCGGTGTAGTTCACCAGAATGGCCGCTTCAGAGTTGGTGCCGTCGCGCTCGGGGATGCACTTGAAGCCGGGGGCGGCAATAATGGTGAAATCCTCGGCAAAGCTATCCAGCTCCTCCGCAGTGGGGCGAATGAGCAGCTGATGGATGAACAGATTCTCGCTGGCGAACTCGTTCACAATGCGGAAGCTCTTGCGGTAAGTGGGATCGGCGCCGGCAAATCCGTCGAAGATGAAGATTTCGCGGCCCTGGAGATAGGCAACCGCGCGGTCATAAATCTTCCAGAAGTGCTCACGGGTGATGGGCATGTTGACCTTGCCCCAGTCGATCTCGTCAGCGGTTACCTCATCCTTGACGATGAACTTGTCGTTCGGGGAACGGCCGGTGTACTTACCGGTCTCGACGCACAGGGCGCCGGTCTCGGAGATCTTGCCTTCGCCGCGGGCGACGGCGCGCTCCACCAGCGTCGCCACCGGCAGGTTGCGGTACACGGCCGAAGGATTGATGATACCCAGCTTTTCCAGACCATAGGTGTTCATGTTTGGATACCTCCATAAATGTAATGGTATTATAAACAACCGGTAGGGCCATCCCGCTTTGCAGAACGTGCCCCGGGGCACTTGCAAAACCCATATGCGTTGATAAAAGTTTCGCAATCTTCCCCGATACACAACGTATCACACTTTCTGAAACAAATCAAGGGGCATTTCCGGAAAATACAAAATATTTTCCCAGCTGTCATCCTTTGCGTTGGAAAACTGCTTGACATTTTCCCGGTCTTGTTCTATAGTTTTATTATCTATAATTGTGTGAGCTATGACTGGGGTTATTGAAACTGTCCCTTCCTCAGAGAGCCGGCGCTAGGTGCAAGTCGGCGAAGGCGAGGTTGCAAAGCCGCCCCATGAGCTCCCGGCGAAAGCCGGCGGTCTCCCCGATACGGAGGCGAGAGCGGCCGCGCTTGGCGCGCGGCAATTTGGGTGGTACCACGAGCCTTCGTCCCAATGGACGGAGGTTTTTTATTTTACCGGCATCATATGAGGAGGAATTGCAATGGCAAACTGGACAAGCAAGGAGCTTCGGGCCATGTATCTGAAGTTCTTCGAAAGCAAGGGACACGCGGTAATCCCCTCGGCTTCGCTGATCCCTGAAAACGACCCCACAGTACTATTTACCACCGCGGGTATGCATCCGCTGGTGCCCTACCTGCTGGGCGCCCACCATCCTGCAGGGAACCGGTTGACCGACGTGCAAAAATGCATCCGTACCGGCGACATCGACGAAGTAGGCGACGCCAGCCACCTGACCTTCTTCGAGATGCTGGGCAACTGGTCGCTGGGCGATTATTTCAAGAAGGAAGCCATCGCTTGGAGCTGGGAGTTTCTGACCTCGCCCCAGTGGCTGGGACTTGATCCGTCCCGCTTGGCAGTTTCCGTCTTCGCGGGCAATGAAGATTGCCCCCGCGATGAGGAATCCGCCGCCATCTGGGCGGAATGCGGCTTGCCCAAGGAGCGGATTTTCTTTCTGCCCAAGGAGAATAACTGGTGGGGCCTGGGTTCCGGCGTCGGCCCCTGCGGCCCCGATACGGAGATGTTCATCATCCGCGACCAGCCGCCTTGCGGCCCCGACTGCTCCCCTGCCTGCGACTGCGGCCGTTATCTTGAAATCTGGAATGACGTATTCATGCAGTTTAACCGCACCGAGGCCGGCGAGCTGGAGCCGCTGGCTAAGAAAAATGTGGACACCGGCATGGGCCTGGACCGCACCATCGCCGTGCTCCAGGGCAAGGCATCCGTATATGAAACCGATATTTTCGCCCCCATCATCGGCAAAATCGAGTCGCTCTCCGGCGCCCGGTACGGCCAGGATCCGGAAATCACCCGGGCCTTCCGTATTGTGGCCGATCACCTGCGCACCGCCACCTTTATTTTAGGCGACGAGCGGGGCGTCACCCCCTCCAACCTGGACCAGGGCTATGTGCTGCGCCGCCTGATCCGCCGCGCTGTGCGCTTTGGCCGCAAGCTTTCCCTGCCCGACGGCTTTACCGCCCAGATCGCCCAGGTGGTCATCGAGCAGTATGGCGAGGTCTATCCTGAGCTTGCCGCCAACCACGACCGCATCCTCAGCGAGCTGCTGCAGGAGGAGAACCGTTTTGCCAAAACCATCGCCCAGGGCCTGAAGGAATTCGACAAGCTGGTCGGCTGGATGACCAAGACCGGCGCAGAGAAGGTGATTAATGGCAAGACCGCCTTCCGCCTCTACGATACCTTCGGTTACCCGCTGGAGATGACCATCGAGATGGCTAAGGAGCAGGGCTTTACCGTGGATGAGGCCGGCTATGCCGCTGCCTTTGCCGAGCATCAGAAGAAATCCCATGCCGGCTCTGAGCAGCGCTTTAAGGGCGGCTTGGCCGATACTGGTGAGGCCACCGCGCGGCTGCACACGGCCACCCACCTGCTTAACGCCGCGCTGCGCACCCTGCTGGACAGCGGGATTACCCAGCGCGGTTCCAACATCACCGCCGAGCGCCTGCGCTTTGACTTCAACTTCCCCCGCAAGTTGGAGCCCGCCGAGCTACAGGCCGTAGAGGACTGGGTGAACCAGGCTATCGAAGCCGACGTACCCGTTGTCTGCGAGGAAATGCCGCTGGAGGAGGCCCGCGCCCGTAACGCTATGGGCGTATTCTCCAGCAAATACGGCGACGTGGTCAAAGTCTATACCATGGGCGATTATTCGTGCGAGATCTGCGGCGGCCCCCATGCCGCCCGCACCGGCGAGCTGGGGCGGTTTAAGATTCAAAAGGAGCAGGCCTCCTCTGCGGGTGTGCGCCGTATCCGCGCGGTACTGGAGCCCAAGGCAGAATAGCCTGCCATCCCCTGGTATTGGGGCGATTGATGGTACGATGATACCGATTTAATGGAATGAATTGCTCCCTGAGCAGCCCAACCTGCTTATAAAAGCTGATGCCTTCTGTGATGATTTGTCGCAGAAAGGCATCGGCTTTTTTGCGTCAAAGGCGTTTTTCCATGCTGACTTTGCTTTCCCTGATCTTCCTGGCCGGATTGGCCGCGGCCTGATTCTGGCTTTGGAACGCTTGGCGCGCCGGGGGCAGGTCATAAGTCATAGCGTCAGGCTCTCAGCGATTCTCCTCGTATAATCGATTTACGGTGTGTGACAATCGCGCCCTATGAAAGACTCGTTATCCCGCAATGGATATGGGGAGTGGGCATAAGTAGACAGAGGGCGCAAAAGCGATGTCATCTTAACGATGCTAAGCGGAAATAGGCCATTTGCGATGCCCTCCAATCGACGCAATAAGAAAGGCAGCCACTTGATGAAAACAATTTTGGTTTTTTTGATGGTACAATTTGCGATACGCGCCACAGAAATCATCTTTTCGGAACGGATGCTTTCTATTTGAGCGGGAATGTTCTCCATGGCATTCCGACCGAGGGCAGCGTGGCGTTCCTCAACGAATTGGCTGTAGCGTATTGGCTGGCATACATAGGCGCACGGCCCAACAGGCCCATGGACTTAACTGAACCATGACTTCGTTCCACCGGGTTCCCGCAAGGCGACATCTATCTAGGAGAAACCCAAGCAAAGCGCATGCAAATCGTTTCTTCTCTCAAACCGCTCTATGACTTTGTTGCAGGAATCGGCGATAGATGGGATGACAACGAACTCCACTTAGAATTAGGGTGTCAAAGCTTTAGGCTCCAAGCATACGCGCCTAATTGGTATACCGCTAAAAGCTATTTACCCACGCCTTGATGGTCTCTCTCTCCTTTGACTTTTATCGCCGGGATTTCTGTTGGTTACGGCGGCCGAAGGAGACGGTTGCAGTCAGCAGCTTGCTGGCCGTGGTCAGCATAGCGGCAGCCATCACGCCTTTGGGATCAGGTACCTCCGGCGCGGCCATAGAAGCGGACGGAATTTCCCGCCGCGCGGCCTCAAGCGCCTGGCCATCGGGCCAAGGATATGATATACTAAACAAAAACCTAAAGGATGGATGGACATGCTGACGCAAGCCAAAAAGGAATTCATTGAATTCATGATGAGCGCGGATGTGCTTCGCTTCGGCGACTTTGTTACGAAAAGCGGCCGCAATACGCCCTACTTTGTCAACACCGGCAACTATAAAACCGGCCTGCAGAGCTCCCGGCTGGGCGAGTTCTACGCCGCCGCCGTCCATGACGCTGTGGGCGGCGATTTCGACGCCATGTTCGGCCCAGCCTATAAGGGCATCCCGCTGGCTACCTCCGCTGCCGGCGCTCTGGCCCGGAATTACGGGCTGGACAAGCCTTTCTTCTTCAACCGCAAGGAGGCCAAGGACCATGGCGAGGGTGGTTCCATCGTAGGCTATAAGCCCAAGGACGGCGACCGGATCATTATCATTGAGGATGTCATTACCGCCGGAACCGCTGTGCGGGAAACCATGCCCATCCTGACGGGCTGCGCCGACGTAAAGGTGACCGATATGTTCATCTCCGTCAACCGCTGTGAGGTAGGCTCCACGCCCGGCAAAACCGCCGTTATGGAGGTTGGAGAAGAATTTGGCATCCGTGTGCATGCCTTGGTCACGGTGCAGGATATTTATGAATACCTCAAGGAGCAGGGCTCCTATGGCAGCGTGCTATCTGCGATGGAGCGCTATATGCAAACTTACTGCATCTTCGACTAAGCCGATCCTATTTTCGCAAAACAAAACCGCTTCGCCTCTTGGCAAAGCGGTTTTGTTTGCTTTTCAATCCCTATTCTCCCTGCGAATGGTTACTCTTCCAGCGTTTTTTTGCTCAGCCATGCCTCGCCACGATAGCGGACAAGGAACACAAGCCCCCGCGCCGCCCATTCCAGCACCATGGCTACCCATACGCCCGATACGCCCATACCCATCGGCAGCGCCAGCACATAACCCAAGCCTACCCGCACAGCCCACAAGGAGGCCAGCGACACAGCCGTCGTAAAGGCGGCATCCCCTGCGGCGCGCAGGGCATTGGGCAGCACATTGGAAAGCGACCAGAAAAACGGCAGCCCCGCCATGGCAATATATAGCAGCCGCCGCACCAGCGACAGCGTTTCTGCCGGCGGCGCATAAAGGCCCAAAATCCCGTCCATGAGCGGCAAAAACAGGGCGATGGAAACCAAGGAGGCCAGCGTACCCAGCAGCAGCATGCCCCGGGCATATTGCCGCGCCAGCTGCCGGTCGCCCTTACCAACGCACTGGCCTACTAGGGTAATGGTCAAGTTTGCCACCGCTGTACCGGTGCAATAGAGCATAAGGAAAGCGGAATTTCCTACGGCGTTGGCGGCCACAGCCAAAGAACCGAGCTGAACCATATAGGTCTGGGCAAGCAGCGTTCCGCCGTTGAAAAAGATCTGCTCCACCGCAAATGGCACGGCCAACCGCGTGATGGAGCGCAGGATGGGTTTGCTGATGGCTAACACATGGTGTAGGCGGATGCAAATGACGCCGCCCGGCCGGGTAAGGAGCACCAGGGACATGATAGCCCCAATGATGCGGGCTACATTGTAAGCCAAAGCCGTGCCGGCAATATCCAATCGCATCACATTGAGGAAAAGGATACTGGCCAGCAGGTATATGGCGTTCATGGTGATGGACATGCCCATGCAGATCTTGGTGGCGCCTGCGCCGCGGAAGGAGGCAAAGGCGGCGGCATAGATGGAATAGGGCACCAGAGAGCAGGAGAATCCGCGCATATAGCCCACTGCCTTCTCCATCACCACGGGGTCCAACCCCTGATACAGCAGTTTTAGCAGCGGCCTTGCGCCGGCAATCAGCAGCACACTGCACAGCAGGGCCGCTGAAAAGATCGCCATCAGCGACTGACCGGCGCTGAGGCGTACCCGCTCTTCGTCGCCCCGGCCTTTATATTGGGCTACGACCACTGCGCCGCCGGAAGCGATGGCTCCATACAGGGCGGTAATAAGCATGATGGCCGGGTTCACCAGGCTGACGGCCGATACCGATTCCTGGCTGGAGGCGCTGATCATGGATGTCGCCAGCACGCTGATTAGGTTAATGGAAATTTGATCCAGGATCAATGGGATCAGCATGCCGAATACCTGCCGCCAAGTGAACAGCTCGCTGCCCCAGATCCGGGCAAAAAGCCGGTCGGCCCGGGAACCTTCACGGATCAGAGTAGGAAATAAAGCGCGACGCACAAAAACCGCCTTCCTTCCAAAGCTGGTGTCATACCTTTTTACGGTATCGCCGCAGCCCGGAAAAAGCAAGGCGGTTTTTCATTTTTAAGCAGGATTGTGATGCGATCGGAGCATAATCCGTCCTATTCCAGGGTCATGCGGGCGGCAACCTCCCATGGGATCTCCAGAAAGGACGGCTCGCCAGCTAGCGTTCGGGGCAGTTCCTCGATCAGCCTTTGGGTTACATAAGGCCTGCGGTCCACCGTGGGCCCGCCCATATGGGGCATCAGATATACACCGGGCAGGCCCCGCAGCGGGCTATCCATGGGCAGCGGTTCCTGCTGGTACACATCCAGCACGGCCTTAAACCGCCCCTGGGCCAGCAGACGGGCCAAGGCCGCTTCATCCACGATACTGCCACGGGCCGTATTGATGAACACTGCGCCCGGAGCAAGGCGCGCCAGCAGCCCTTCATTCACCAGGCGGTAGGTTTCCGGCCGCTGGGCCAGGTGCACCGACACCAGCTTGCAGCTGGAGAAAATTTCCTCCGGCCCTGCCTTTACAACACCCCATTCCTCCGCCTCCTGGGGCGAAAGATGGTCGGCCCATACCTTCACCGGGCAGCGGAAAGGACGCAGCAGCCGGACCACATGGCGCGCGATGGCCCCGAAGCCCAGCAGGCCCACCGACTGATCCAGCAGCCCCTCGTTGTAGCTGTTGAGCTCGGGCCACCCCCGCTCCTGGGTCTGCAAATATCCGGGAATATCCCGCAGGGCGGTCAGCGCGTAGGCGATGACCGCTTCAGCCACAGATTCGGCGTAGAGCTCATTGCCGCTGAGCACCCGTATGCCCCGCGCATACAGCTCGGGCGATACCATGGCGGCTACTGAACCGCCGGTATGGGCGATTACCTTGAGCTGATCGGCTTCCCGGAGCGTCGTCCCGTTCAGCTGGGGCGATCCCCAGCCTGTGACCAGCACATCGATCCCTTTTAAGCGTGGGGCCAGTTCCTCGCCCGTATAGGGGCGGGGCAGCGGATTCCACACCACTTCTCCCAGCGCTTCCAGATCAGCCGCCTGCTTAGGCGGGATAAAGCTATCCCTCAGCGGGCCTGCGCCCATGGTTACCAGTATTTTCACCCTGTTCCCCCTTTCCCGGCTGGGCAAAAAGCATGCAGCCCGACCGGCGAAAATATTCAATACGCTCCTCGATCATGGATACCGGCACCGCAAAAGCCGCAGCCAGGCACCGCTTGCATAGGTGCCGGGTTGCGCCTCGGTTGACCAGCTTGCGGTGGACGGCGATCTCGTCGGGCGTCAAAAGCGCCCCGCAGCGGTAGCAGCTCACAGCCGGACAAGACTGGCCCGGTATACCCGGCAGTCGTAAGCATCCAGCGTATGGGTAATGTGCTCGCGGGCAATGCCGGCCTCTTTATGCGCCCACAGATCATACAGCTTCAGGCCATAACCCGCGGCGGTCGGCAGACCCAGATCCCACAGCGCCAGGCTCTGGCGCTGCGCCTCGCCAGAGAGGTTGAAAAATCCGATCGCATAGCCGCCGTCTGCCAGCGGCTTGACATATACGCGGGAATCGGCGTACTTGCCATCATCGCCAACTCCGCCCAGTGGGATCATATAGCTTTGGCGTCCCTCAGGATCCTGGTTGACGGCGATCATCTCCCGGTTCATCAAGATCTCGCGGGTGGCATCGCTCATGCTGCGCACATCGCATCCAATCATCAGCGGCGAATTCATCATGCACCAAAGGGAGAAGTGGCTCTTATACTGTACATCGCTGCAGCCGCCCAGGCCCACGTTCCCTTTTCCGTACATGCCCACCACCAGCATATCGATGTCATTGTAGCATCCGGGGCCGGAATAGGGCTCTCGTCCGTCCTGGGAGGTGACGATGCTCTTGATTGAAGCCCAGTTATCCTGAATATCGCCGGTGGAGCGCCACATATGGGCGCCGGTGGAGCGGATCCACGTTTCCACCTGGTCGGTCCCCCAGTTGCAGGCCGAAAAGAGGATGTCGCGCCCGGTGGCCCGCAGGGCCATGGCCATGCGCCGGTATAAGAGACGGCTTTCGATCGAGCGGGGTTTGTAGCAGTTGTCGTATTTGAGAAAGTCTACGCCCCAATCGGCAAAGGTCTGGGCGTCGATAAACTCATGCTCCAGGCTGGCTGGGTATCCGGCGCAGGTCATGGTTCCGTCGCAGGAATACATGCCGAATTTCAACCCCTTTTGGTGGACATAATCAGCCAGCGCTTTCATGCCAAAGGGGAATTTGGCCGGATCCGGAACCAACCTTCCCTGCCCATCGCGTTCCATCAGCGCCCAGCAGTCGTCGATAACCAGATATTCATATCCGGCTTCCAGCAGTCCTTCCTCCACCATCTTGTCCGCTGTTTCTCGGATCAGCGTATCGCTAATCTCCTGTCCGAAGGTATTCCAGCTGTTCCAGCCCATGGGCGGCGTCTTTGCCAGCATTATGCTTTCTCCTCCTTTTTCCGAGCTTCTTCCAGCTCCTCATCCCAGGTCAGGTGGCGGTAATCGGCCCCCGCCGGGTCTTTTTGAATCCAGTCCACAAAATCCTCCATCATGGGCAGCGTCCAAGCCGTGTCAATCTGGGCGCTGGTGTAGATGCGCTGCTTGAGCCGGGTAAACCCAAAGATGTCGCGAACATGGCTCTTCTCCGCCTGCACCACTACTGCCTCCGCCAGGTGGGCGGGGATAAAGAGCACGCCGGACTGGGTGCCGAACACCACATCGCCCGGCAGGCAGACGGCCTGGCCGATGCGGCAGGGCGTGTTCATACCGGTCATGACATATTCCGCGATAGCGGTGGGATCCTCGCCCCGATGATAGATCTGCAGCCCGTCGATGTGAACGATCTGCTCCATATCCCGGATCCCACCCCAGAAAACCGCGCCGCCCCGCACCGTGCGGGTGCGGATAGCCGTGGAAAGGTTGCCGCCCACAAAGGTACCGTCGCGCACCTTGTCATAAAAGTCGACCACCACCACGTCGTCCTCCACCAGCGAATCGATGACCCATTGGTTAAAAGTGCCCCGTCGTCCCTCGCGCTCCAGCCCCTGCCGCTTAAGCAGCTCCTCCAGATCCGGCCGTGTGGGCATCAGCACCGCGGTTACGGCACGGCCCACCAGCCGGTAATCCGGATCCGGGTTGGTGCGCTTGAGATTTCCCTCAAACTGATACTTATACCCCTTCTGGTAGATGGGGCCCCAAGCCTCCTCCAACGTCAGGCGGCGCAGGCGCTCCAGCACGCCGGCGGGCACTTTGGGCCGTCCGTCCTCCAAGCGCTCGCCCGTCCACAGGGGCGTCAGGAATTTTACCTCTTCCGGGTTAAAGAACTGCATGGTCCGATCCTCCTCTTTTGCAGGCGCGCTTTGCTTGCCTGCTGTCATAGCCCGCACGCTTCGCCGCCCGGGCCAGGGTTTCGCCGCTTCCGTGCATCCCGCTTACAGCAGCATGGCGCATCCGTCCAGGCGAATGGAAGCGCCTGAGAGATGATCGCTTTTTTCCGAAGCGATATAGCAGGCCAGCTCCCCACTGTCGCTGGGCAGGCCGATCCGGCCCAGTGGGTATTGACTGATCCAACGGGGCCGGGGCACGGTACGGTAAAGGGGCGTTCGGGGCGCGCCGGTCTTGCCCTCGATCTTAACGCCTCCCGGAGCAATGAGGTTCACCGTAATCCCATAGGGCGCAAACTCAATCGCAGCTTCCCGGCACAGCATCTTGAGCCCGCCCTTGCTGACGGAATAGGCGGCGTCAAAATCGTTGGGCCGCTTGCCATGTACCGATGAGATCAGGATGATCCTGCCATGGCCCGCTGCCCTCAAAAGGGGCAGGGATTTCTGCATCATCAGATAGGCGGCGCGCAGATTCACCCGGATGATCCGCCGAAAGTCCTCATATTGCCCTTCCAGCATGGAATACTGCGTCTGGATCGCCGCGTTATTCACCAGGATATCCAAGCGCCCATATTCGCGCTGGGCTGCGTCCACCAGGGCCTGGCATCCCTCCGGCGTGCCCACATCCGACTGCACCAGGATCGTGGGCGTCAGGGCTTGCAGCTCCCGGAGCGTATCCTCGGCCATGCCCCGAGAGCTGTTGCAGCCGATCACAAGCCGCGCGCCCTCCCGGGCCATGGCCAGGGCGATCCCCTTGCCGATCCCCTTACCCCCGCCGGTAATGAGCGCCACCTTTTGGTCAAGCATACCCATTTTCCCACCGCCTTTTGGAGTCACCGTCGCCATAATACCCAATAAATCCCCCGTCCACCCGCAGGGTTGCGCCGTTGATATAGGCAGCCGCGTCGGAGAGCAGAAAGAGTGCCGGTTCCGTCAGCTCCCCAAGAGAAGCCGCCCGGCCCCGGGGAATCTTGGTCTCCAGGGTATCGTAGATGCCGGAAATATCGCTATGGAAGCGTTCCGCATCTTCCGGCAGGGGGCCGGCCTCCAGCATATTGACCCGGATGCCCAAGCGCCCATAGTCCTGCGCGGCCTCCCGCATCATCATGGACAGCGCGCCTTGGGCCACCGAATAGGTAAAGGCGCACCCCGTGGGCTTTTCATCATGGATGCTGCCCATGATGAGCATGGCGCCGCCGCGCTCCGGCCCGATGGCCCCGGCCGCCGCCCGGAAGGCGCACCAGCCGGTCATGAGATTGGCCTCCATTTCCTCCTCCCATATTTCCACCGGGCAGTCGGCAATGGCAACCCGCCGCACATGGCCCGCCGCGTGCACCAGATAGTCCAGCGGGCCAAAGCCCTCCAGCGCCCGGGCCGCATGCTCATCGTTCACCGGGTTCACCGGGTAGCAGCGGGCCTCCACCCCCTCCGGGGGCCGAAGCACGCCGGAAAGGGTAAGGGCCGCGCCCTCCCCATACAGCGCTCGGGCCAGCGCCGCGCCCAGGGGCGTGTCCGCCCCGGTAATCCAGGCCCGCCGGCCTGAAAAGCGCTCCATGGATCAGCTCCAGAGCCGGTCGTGGCTGACCCAATCGTTCCACGTTTCGGTGGACATCCACAGCCCCGGCGCATTGGGATTGAGATGCTCGCGCAGCACCTCATCGTTGAGCCCGTCAATGCCCAAGCCCGGCGCGTCGGGCACGGTGAGCCAGCCGTGATCCACCATCCGCCCATGGCGGTATTCCACCATATCCTGCCACCAGGGCACATCGTTGGAATGGAACTCCAGGGCAATAAAGTGCTCCATGGCCGCGCAGGTATGGGCTGCCGCCATGCAGGCCACCGGGCTTTCCGCCATGTGCATGGCTACGCCCACCCCATGCTCCCCGGCATAGTCGGCAATCTTCTTGCTCTCCAGCATGCCGCCAGCGGTCAGCAGGTCCGGATGGATGACCGACACCGCCTGGGCGTCGATCAGGCGCTGGAAATCTTCCTTGAGATAAATATCCTCGCCGGTGGCGATGGGCGTGGTCGACGCCTGGGAGAGGCGGACCATCTGCTCGGTATACTGCCAGGGCACCATGTCCTCCAGCCAGGCCAGGTTATATTTCTCCACCCGACGGGCCAGCTTGATGCAGTCCTCCACGCCGATATGGCCGAAGTGATCCACCGCCAGCGGCATCTCATAGCCCAGCACCTCGCGCACCTGGCGCACATATTCCTCCAGCGCCTCGAACCCCACCTCGGTGATGTGGATGCCTGTCTGGGGGTGGGGGATATTCTCGTAATCATAGATGCGGTTGGTATAGAAGCGCACAGCCTCCCGGTCGCCGGCGTCCCTGGCCTCGGCCAGCTTTCTGTGGAGCGCCCCGCCTTCCTCAAGAAAGCCCAGCGGAGCCGACAGCGCGCCTGGAATGTGGCGGATCTGATTGATGCCCAGATCCATCTTGAGGAAGGTATAGCCTTGCTCAGCCCGGCGCTTAAGGGCCTGACCCATGGCTGTCCCGGTGTCCTTGCCGTCCACGTCGGTGTCGCAGTACATCCGGATCTTATCCCGGAATTTACCGCCCAGCAGCATATAGGCCGGCACGCCGTAAGCCTTGCCGGCCAGATCCATCAGCGCGACCTCGATGCCGCAAACGCCGCCGCCCTGGCGCGCGTGGAAGCCGAACTGCTTCATCCGGCGGAAAAGCTTATCCACGTTGCAGGGATTTTCGCCCAGCAGCAGCCGCTTGAGCATCAGGGCATAGACCGGGTCGGCCGCGTCGCGCACCTCGCCGTATCCCTCGATCCCCTGGTTGGTACTAATCTTGATGATGGGGCAGCGCATGGGCGCGCCCACCACGTCGGCAATGCGCATGTCGGTGATCTTCAGCTGCGAGGGGCTGGAGCAGGTATTGAAATTCAGGCTCACGTTTTCCGGCTGCATGGGGCGTTTCCTCCCGTTTTTTGAAGTTGCCATATCCGGCAACTTCATCATAGCACCGCCCTTACCCCCGCACAAGCTAGAAGATTTTGACTTTTGCCATCACAGGAGCGCATAAAAAGGGCCGCCCGCACGGGCGGCCCCACCTTCGCTTAAGGTTGGATATCCAGATAATACCCCGCTTCATGGTATCGGGGCAGCGCGTCGGCCAGGCGCACCGTCATGCCCTGCTCCACGGCAGGCAGGCCCAGCTCAGCCAGCTGCTGCTGAAGCGCCCGCCATCCGGCCTCCACCTCGCCTTCGTCGCGGCTTTCCGTCACCAGCGCCCGGAACCCCTCCCGCCAGCGTTCAGCAATCGTTTCCAGCGCCAGATAATCATCGGTGCCCCAGGTGGGATGGGCAAAATGCAGGGCCGCGCATTTATGGCTTTCCATGGCCTTCTTATAGGATAATCCCGCCTCAATCTGCTGCGGCCGCATGGCCAGCAGGGTGGGATTGGCCACATAACCCTCCGGCGAGCCGTCGAGGATCCCGCCAGCCCAGTCATTCCCCACAAAGCGCCAGTACTGCAGGCCGTCGTTATCATCCACCGTGTTGAAGATGAGCCCTGCGTCGAATTCATGGGCCGGATCGGTACGGTAGGGGTCTAAATAGGTGATCAGCCCCTCTTCATCCCGGGTAAAATGAAGGCCCTCGACGCCCCAATGGGTCAGCTGCGCGCCCTGCCCATCCTTGAGGAACTCCATCAGGTATAGAGCCCGGTCTGGGTGGGCGCAGGCCTGGGTGATAAACAGGGCGCTGCTGGTATAGGCCATACCCCGGGCGCCGGCGGTAAAGCCCACCGGATCGTAACCCCATCCGGCCCGGTTATCGGCGGCGATCAGACGCACCTGCCCCTGGTATGTCAGCGGCTGGGTCAGAATCGTCCAGGGCCAGGGATCATCCTCCCGTACCGTGCCCCGGTAGATGCTCCCCTGGTAAGCATACCGCTGCGGCGCGGCGAAGGCCAGCGTTTGGGGCAGCGTCTGCTCCAGCCAGGTTTCCGGCCCGCCGTAGGGATCCAGGGCCAGCTGCTCCTCGCCCGGCATAGCCACCAGCCCCTGGCGGTACCAGCGGTTGATCAGCTTGGCATAGTCCAGCCAACCCTCATCGGTAAAGGGTGTGCGCACCGTCCGGCGCTCCGGATCCCAATACAGGTCGCGATGTACGCCCATCCAGCCAGGGATGGGGCTTTCCGCCGCGTCCAGCAGCACCAGGGGCACGACGCCCTGCTGCCTGCCGGCCTTGTAGAGCAGCGCCTCCAGCTCCTCCACCGAGGCGGGCAGCGCCTGATCGTCCAGGATAAGGCGGTTCAGGTTCAGCGTCCAGGGCGGCGCCACGGGGATGCGGGGATCGGCGTAGACTGCCTGGGTATAGCTGCCGTTGCGCAGGGTATAGATATGGCCGTCCGGAGCCTGGTTGTTCAGCTGCTGCAGCTCGTCCACGCCCTCGAAAAATTCAGGGCAATAGGTCTCTGCCAGCTCGTCCAGAGGGCGGCAAAGGCTTTCATCCTCCAGGAAAGCGGCCGTCCGGGCGCTGAAGGTGCAGATCAGGTCGGTGATCTCCCCGGCGGCAATCAGCGCCTCCACATCCACCGCCGTACCATAGCCCTGGTGGCGGATATCCAGCTTCACCCCGGTCAGGTCCATGATCCGCCGGGATACGGCGTCCTCTCCCCAGGCCGGCGGGTGATAGCCCTCCTGTTTGTCCTCGGTAATCTGGCTGGTCATGGTCAGCGTTACCGGCTCGGTATGCAGCTGCCATGCCTCTTGGCGCTGCTCCGGCGCCTCTGCGGCAGGCGGCGGCGCGGCGCAGGCAGCCAGCAGCCCGAGCGCGGCCACACCAAGGGATAAAGCGCGTTTCATGGACGTGTACCTCCCGTATTCAGCGTGTCTTCCCCTATTGATCATTATAGCATATTCCTGCCAAATGGCGCTTAAAAAAGCCCGCCTAAGCGGCGGGCAGAGGCGGGAACGGTCGGGATGCGCGGCCTTCCCGTTAAATGTCCAGCGTATTGCAGAACTGCAGGGGCAGGCGGTCGGCATAGAGATGGGAGATATCGGACACACACAGGCAGATGGGCGCGGTCATGCCGTCGGGATGGTTTTGAAAATGCAGGATCGTCACCGAAGAATGGTTCAGGTCAAAGCTGGACCAGAACAGCACCGGCGGGATGGACAGCAGATGGGAAAGCCAAGTGGTGCCGAAGCCCTGGTGGCAGAACACAGCCACCCGCTCCTCGCTGGGGGCTATGGCGCGGTAAACCATCCCCTCGCGCCGGTAGCCCAGCGACTCGGTAAATGCGTCGGACGCCTTCTGGATGCGTTCATAGCCGCCCTTGGCGTTGGGCGCCAGGGAGAAGGGCTCCGCCTCATACCAGCGCTCCCCTAAGGCCAGCAGCTCCGCCGTCTTGTAGCGGGTGCTCTGCACATGGAAGCTCCAGTCCGTCCGTCCCGTTTCATCGGTGAAGGCCAGGTCATCCCAGGCCGCCTGCTCGCTGGTCCAGGGCAGGATCACCGCCTCCTTGTGCAAAAGCTCGCAGGTGGGCCGGGCCGTTTGCTGCGCCCGGATCAGGGGCGATGCATAGATGCGGTCCAGCCCGTGAACGGCCAGCCGGCGGGCCAGGGCCTGAGCCTGCAGCTTGCCCTTCTCGGTCAGCGAGTCGGGCTCGTAGATGGGGTCGCCATGGCGGATGATATAGAGCAGCATAGTTTTCCTCCCGAATACCGGAATTTTTCTATGGCCCATCATACGCCGTGAAGGCCCCGCTGTCAAATAAAATGCCGGTAAAATCAATCGATGCGGTACTCGTTTTTCCTGGGCGGCGTCTCCTGCCCCTGGCTGATCTGCTCGGCCTGGCGCTGAATCGCCCGGAGCATGGAAATGATATCCTCCATTTCCTCCTGCAGAAAGCGATAGGCTTCCTTATACGCCTTTTCTTGCATCATTCCGGCCCCCCTTGCATCGATTTTGCCTTTGGCTAAAGCGCCATGTTCCAGCCTGCAATGATAGCCCAGCATACCGGCGGCTGGAACGCTTTGGGGTATTGGGCATAAATCCGCCCCCTGCGTCCGGAGCCTGCCGATATTCCTCTAGCCCCCGGGGCGCGGTGCGCCGCCGTCCCCTTCTCCCTGCGCCCTTACGGCTTTCAGCCCCTCCGTCACCAGGGTGCGGATCATTTCCGACTGTGTCCGGTTATAGAAGATTTGCTTTGCTTCGTCCATCAAATCAGCTCTATCGGATGTTATGGTAAGCGTTATCCTTTTATAGCGGTTTGGCATAAGTAACATCCTCCTAATAGAGGTTCATAACGTATGAACTTCTCTTATTATAGTTCATACGTTATGAACCTGTCAATAATTACGATGTACTCCACCTATTACACTAGATTGACAGAAAGTATGAACCGGTGATAATATGAACCTCATGGAGGTGCTCCGCTATGCCAACTGAAAAACCGCGCTATACTGTTATCGTGGACGAAGCGCTTCTGAAGGAAATCGACGATTTCCGCTTTGAGAACCGCTTCCCCAGCCGTTCTGCCGCCACGCTGGAGCTGATCCGGCTGGGTATGGAATCCATCAAGAAGAAGCAGGCCGATGCGAAAAAGGCGCCGCCCAGCGCTAAGGATTAGGCCTTCGGCGATCTTCCGTCCTGTCGCTCCATCCCCGCTCTGCCCCGGCAGGGCTTTTTCTTTTTCCCTTGTCCCTGCAGCCGGCTCCTTCATTGACGAAGTCCCCCCCTTCGCGGTAGGATAAGGGAAGGGACAAAAGAGGAGGGATCATTCATGAAGCTGGTCATTCGGGCCGACGATGTGGGCTACAGCGCGGTGAACGATATCGGGGCCTTTGAGGCGCTGGAACAAGGGGTGGCTACGGCCGCCGATGTGATGCTGGACGCGCCCCATGCGCCCCAGGCGCTGGAGCGGCTGCGGCAGATGCCCTGGATCTCCGTGGGTTGGCATCCGCACTTTTGGTGTTCGCCGGTGCTGCCTGCCGCAGAGGTCCCCAGCTTGGTGCAAGCCAACGGGCGCTTTCGCCAGGATCTGCATGAGGCGCAAGACGTCAGCATGGACGAGCTGATGGCTGAGTGCCGCGCCCAGATCGAGCTGTGCCTGGAGACGCTGGGCCGCGTGCCCGACGTAGGCGCCAGCGGCGGGGATACGCCCTTTGGCCGGGCGCTGGCTGAAACCTGCCGGCAATACGGCATGCCCACCGACTATATGGGGTGGGTCATGGGCGACCGGGTGAAGGAGCCCGCCCCGCGCTGGGCCGGCCGGAAGATCTGTGTGGTCAACTTTTCCGATGCCTATCAGGCCATGATCAGCGACGATCTCAACGCCCTGGAGCAATACGACCCGGTTCGGTACTATACCGAAGATCAGGGCGGCTTGCTTTCGCTGCCGGACGATGTGATCGCCGTGCAGTTCTGGCATCCCGGTTATCTCGACTATTTCAATTACCGCCAGGGCGATTACGGCCCCATGGCCAAGTACTTCACCCTGGGCCGGATCATCGATGTCCATGCCCTGTGCTCGCCGGAGCTAAAGGCCTGGATCCGGCAGACGGGCGCGGAGCTGATGAATTTCCGCGATGCGCTGTACGGCACGCGGGATTACCAGAACCACCTTCGGCATATCGGCAGCCCTCTGTATGTGGGATAGGCCCGCGATTCGATGCCGCCGGCCGGGATCCCGTAAACCCTAAGGAGACGATTGCGCATGACATTGGAAGCTTTTTTTGCCCAGCATCCCCGGGCGGCGCTGGGCTTTTCCGGCGGGGTTGATTCCGCCTACCTGCTCTATGCCGCCCGGCAACACGGCTGCCAGGTGGGCGCCTATTTCATCAAAACGCCCTTCCAGCCGCAGTTCGAGCTGGAAGATGCCCGCCGCCTGGCCGCCGACTTGGGCGTTCGGCTGCAGGTGCTGGCGTTCGACGTGCTGACCCTTGACGAGGTAGCGGCCAACGGTCCACGGCGCTGCTATTACTGCAAGCGGGCGCTCTTTGGCCTGTTGGCGCGGCATGCCCGGCAGGATGGCTATCCCGTGCTGTTGGACGGCACCAACGCTTCCGACGACGCGGCCGACCGGCCCGGCATGCAGGCTCTGAAGGAGCTGGAGGTACTCTCCCCCCTGCGCTTGTGCGGGCTGACCAAGGACGAGATCCGCCGCCGTTCCCGGGAGGCCGGCCTCTTTACCTGGGACAAGCCTGCCTATGCCTGCCTGGCCACCCGCATTCCCACGGGCACGCCCATTGCCGCCGGTGATCTGGAGCGGGTGGAGCGGGGCGAAAACGCACTCTTTGCCCTGGGCTTCTCGGATTTCCGTATTCGCCTGTATCACGGCGCGGCCCGTATCCAGCTGACTGAAACAGACTTCGCCCGGCTGCCGCAGGCACGGGCCCGGGTGGAGGCCGCCCTCCGGCCCGACTTTGAAGAAGTGCTGCTGGATCTGAAAGTCCGCCCATAGAAAGGAGACTGCCATGGACAAACAGAAAGCCCTGGAGCTGCTGGAAGCGGTACGTGCCGGGCGCACCACGCCTGAGGATGCCCTGCTGGCGCTGAAGCTGGCTCCCTTTGAGGATCTGGGCTATGCTAAAGTCGACCACCACCGCGGGCTGCGCCAGGGCGCAGCCGAGGTGATCTACGGCGCGGGAAAAACGCCGGAGCAGATCGCCGGCATCGTGGAGGCGATGATGCGCCGGGGAGAGTCCGCCATCCTCATCACCCGCATGTCCGCTGAAGCGGCCGCCTATCTGGAATCCCGGGCCCCGCTGCGCTATGATCCCCTCTCCCGGGTGGGCATTGTGGGCGAAAAGGCCGCGCCCACTGGCACGGGGATCATCGCCGTAGCCACCGGCGGCACCAGTGACATGCCCGTGGCCGAGGAAGCCGCGCTGACCGCTGAAACGCTGGGTAACCGGGTTGAGCGGCTTTACGATGTGGGCGTAGCCGGGCTGCACCGGCTTTTATCCCGGCTGGATGTGCTGATGCAGGCCCGGGTGGTCGTCGCCGTTGCCGGAATGGAGGGCGCGCTGGCCAGCGTCGTCGGCGGCCTGGTGGATTGCCCGGTCATTGCCGTGCCTACCAGCGTGGGCTATGGCGCCAACTTTCAGGGGCTGAGCGCCCTGCTTTCCATGCTGAATTCCTGCGCCAGCGGCGTCAGCGTCGTCAATATCGACAATGGCTTTGGCGCGGGCTACCTCGCCAGCATGATCAATCACCTAGGAGGATAGGATGAAAACCCTTTATTTGGAATGTGCCATGGGTGCTTCGGGCGATATGCTCATGGGGGCCCTTTTGGAGCTGATCGACGATGCGGATGGATTCATCCGCCGCATGAATGCCCTTAACCTGCCGGGGGTGGCCGTAACGCGCACACCTTCGGAAAAGTGTGGGATCCTGGGGACCCATGTAGAGGTTTCAGTGCATGGGCAGCAGGAGCAGAGCCTGGATGTGGACGAAGGCCACGGCCATGACCACCATCATGAGCATGACCACAACCATGACCATGATCACGACCACCATCATGACCACAACCATGGCCATAATCACGATCATGACCACCATCATGAGCATAGCCATCATCACCATGCGGGGATGGAGGAGATCGCCAGCATCATCGAGCATCTGGATGTATCCGGCCGTGTGAAGAAGGATGCGCTGGCGGTATACCGGCTCATTGCCGAAGCCGAATCCAAGGCCCATGGACGCCCGGTATCCCAGGTGCACTTCCATGAGGTGGGCGCCTTGGATGCTGTAGCCGATGTGGTGGGCGTATGCCTGCTGATGGAAACCATCGGGCCCGATGCCGTGGTTGCCTCGCCGATCCATGTGGGCAGCGGGCAGGTGCGCTGCGCCCACGGCATTCTGCCGGTGCCCGCTCCGGCGACGGCTCATATCCTGCAGGGGGTTCCCGTCTATGGCGGCGCGGTGCGGGGGGAGCTGTGCACGCCCACCGGCGCGGCGCTCATCAAGCATTTCGCCTCCAGCTTTGGGCCCATGCCGGCCATGACGCTTCAGGCGGTAGGCTATGGCATGGGATCCAAGGACTTCGAGGCGGCCAACTGCCTGCGCGCTTGCCTAGGCGAGCGGCTGGAGGAAGGCGACCGGGTATGCGAGTTGTCCTGCAACCTGGACGACATAACCGGCGAAGCGCTGGGCTATGCTCAGGAGCGGCTGTGGGAGGCTGGCGCGCTGGATGTCTATACCACGGCCATCGGAATGAAAAAAGGCCGCCCGGGCGTTATGCTTACCTGCCTGGCCCGCCCAGAGCAGGCTCAATCGCTGGCAGAGCTCATGCTGCAGCACACCACTACATTGGGTGTACGCCGGCGGGAGCTCACCCGTTATACCCTGGAGCGCACCGTGGAAACCGTGCAAACCGAATTCGGCCCTATTGGGCTCAAATGTGCACGCCGCAGCGGCCAAATGCAGGCCAAGCCCGAATACGAGGACGTAGCCCGCGCCGCCCGCGAGCATGGGCGCCCTTTTGAAGAGGTCGCCCGCGCCGCCTTAGCTGCCTTTTTCCACAAAGAGCGCTAAATATGGCTCTCTTATTTTCCCAAAACGGCTCGTTTCGGGCCGTTTTTCTTCTGTCCGCGGCCTTCGTTATACCATTGACAAGCCTATAGCCCCGCTGTACAATAGGAATAGATGGATCCTGTTTTCCGTCTGCCGCCGCGGCGCGGCCAGCGTACGGTTTGCGGCCGAAAACGACCGCTGAAGACGCATTGCCCCCCAAATGGAAGGGCGGAATGCGCTTTTTTTCTATTCCTGGATGTCGAAATTCCTCATCCACTGTCGAGCCGCCTGCGGATTGTCCCAAACTCTACCGTTTTTTTCCGGTGGATAAAAGATTTCATGTAGTTAAGGTGATCACCATGAAAAAGCTGATTCTCGTAACCTCCCCGCCGGCCTGCGGAAAGACTTATGTATCGAAAGAGCTCTCCAAGGCGCTGGGCCATGTGGTATACTTGGATAAGGATACGCTCATCCCCCTATCCAAGCAGATCTTCAAGGTAGCCGGCCAGGAATATAACCGCAGCTCGGACTTTTTTGAGCAGAATATCCGCAACTATGAATACGACGTCATCGTGGATCTCGCCCTGGAGGCGCTGGATTACGACGATCTCGTGCTCATCAATGCACCTTTTACCCGGGAAATTCGGGACATGGCCTACATGAACGGGTTGCGCCGCCGTCTGGCCGCCAAGGGAGCCGAGCTAAAAGTCATCTGGGTGGAGACGGATATTGAGGTATGCCATCGCCGCATGCAGGAGCGAAACTCCTCCCGCGATACCTGGAAGCTGGCTCATTGGGATGAATACATAGCCGGGCGCAACTTTAATCCGCCCACCGACATCGCCGAGCTTGTCATCTTCAAAAATTCCTCCGATGAGGAATTCGCCGCCTCCATCCGCGACACGGTAAAGCTGCTGCGGGAGGGCTGAGCGGCCCGCGTTGGTATACGCCGGCTTGGGCGCCATAGGGGCGGAGCGGGAACTTACGACTGCGAAGGAGGAAGCCTATGCAGGAAAACCGACGGATCGCCGTGCTGATCGATGCAGACAACGTATCTCCCAAATATATCCGCCACATTCTTGATGAAATTGCCGCCCATGGCACGCCGACCTACAAACGAATTTATGGCGACTGGACGAAACCGCAGATGTCCGAGTGGAAAAAGGTGCTGCTGGAGTATTCGGTTACGCCGATCCAGCAATACAGCTATACCACCGGCAAAAACGCCACCGATTCCAGCTTGATCATCGACGCCATGGACATTCTCTATTCAGGGAATGTAGAAGGCTTTTGCATCGTCTCCAGCGACAGCGACTTTACCCGCCTAGCCGCCCGCCTTCGGGAATCAGGCCAATATGTGCTGGGTATGGGCGAAAAAAAGACGCCTCGCCCCTTTGTTGTCGCCTGTGAAAAGTTTAAATATTTAGAAACGCTGATGGGCGCTCCGGTGGAACCTGTGATCCAATCCGCTCCGGATAAGGCGCCTGCGCCTCAGGTCACGGCCAAGGCTCGCGCCGAGCTCATCGAGGCGATTCGCACCATCGTCACCGAAACCAGCGACGAGGACGGTTGGGCTTATCTGGCCAACGTAGGCACGCTGCTCAGCCGGCGGCAGCCGGATTTCGACTCCCGCAACTACGGCTTTACCAAGCTTACGCCCCTGGTGCAGTCGCTGGGCGCCTTTGAGTTTGAATCCCGGGATACTGGCATATCCAACGTGAAGCATAATTATATCCGTAATCGCGATTAGCATGTGCCTCATCGGGGCGGCAGCCGGTCTGCCGCCCTTTTTGTCGTTTTCCGCCGGAGAAATTTGTCGATTCAGCGCAGAAACCGATTGACAAACAGGGGAATTAAAATATAATAGAAGAGGTGTAAGAAACTTTAATTCGGTGCTGTGACGCCGGCAAGTGGAGTATAGCTATTTCTGCGCTGTCTCGGTGGAAGAAGCGGATATTTTGTCTTGCCGCAAGGGCAAGGCTTTTTTTTGCCCGGACGGAAGCGCACGGAATGAATGAAATGGAAAACAAGGGGGAGGTATTCGCTTGAAACTCATCTACGACGTAAAAGACAGGCCCAAGTTCGGGCCGCTGGTGGTTTATGCCATCCAGCAGCTGCTGGCCATCATGGCCGCTACCTTGGTTGTCCCGGTCATCACCGGACACGGCATGAGCTCCGCCGCAGCGCTTTTCGGCGCCGGCATGGGCACGCTGGTGTATGTGCTCTTTACCAAGGGCCGCAGCCCGGTATTCCTTGGATCTTCCTTCGCCTTCCTTGGCTCCATGGCGGCCGCTTTTGCCGGCGGTGTTTCCATGCAGCTGGGCTACTTGGGGCTCATCATCGGCGCGACGTTCGCCGGCCTGGTGTATGTGGTCATCGCTACCATCGTCAAGCTGGTAGGCGTCAAGTGGATCAACAAAATCATGCCCGCCGTGGTCATTGGCCCGACGGTGGCCATCATCGGCCTTTCCCTGGCCGGTAACGCCATCGGAGACTTGACCAAGGGCAGTGTGGTGATCAACGAGGTCGCGGTTGCTTCTCCCCTGCTGGCCATCTTCTGCGGGCTGGTCACGCTGGCCGTCACCATGCTCTGCTCCACCTATGGCAGCAAGTCTCTCCGCCTGATCCCCTTCATCGTAGGCATTCTGGCCGGCTACGCCGTAGCCCTGGTCCTCACCTTGATCGGCAACGCTGCCAATGTGGACGCCATGAAGATCATCAACCTGAGCGCCTTTGATATCCTCTTTGAGAACGGCTCGCTCTCCCTGGTCAAGATGCCGGATTTCACCTTCCTGACGGCTTTCGGCGGCTTCTCCGAGCTTAATGGCAGTTACCTGGCTTCCATTGCCGTCGCCTATATTCCCGTGGCTTTCGTGGTGTTTGCCGAGCATATCGCCGATCATAAGAATATCTCCTCCATCATCGGCAAGGATCTGCTGGAAGATCCGGGTCTTTCCCGTACCCTGTTGGGCGACGGCGTGGGATCCATCGTGGGCGCCTTCTTCGGCGGCTGCCCCAATACCACTTATGGCGAGTCGGTGGCCTGTGTAGCCATCACCCGTAATGCCTCGGTGGCGACCATTATTGGCGCTGCTGTCGGTGCCATTCTGATTTCCTTTATCAATCCTTTCGTCGCTTTTGTTAATTCCATCCCCTCCTGCGTGATGGGCGGCGTGTGCATGGCCCTGTACGGCTTCATTGCGGTTAGCGGCCTGAAGATGATTCAGCAGGTCGACCTGGAGAAGAACAAAAACCTCTTCGTCGTCTCTACCATCCTCATCGCCGGTATTGGCGGCCTGCAGGTGACCATCGGCGCCGTTACCCTCACCACCATTGCCTGCGCGCTGATCCTGGGCATCCTGGCCAACATCATGCTGGCCAAGGGTGAAGATCACGATACTGAGGATGAGGAATAATCCCTCCCTATCCTCAGCAAGCCTTTAAAAAGGAAGCCGCTACCCGGCTTCCTTTTTTGTGTCTTTCCCCAAAAAGCCAATACGCCATGCCCTACATGGCATGGCGTATATTTAAATCAGGCCAGCGCTTATCGCTCGATAGCCGCCGTTTTTTCGTTAATAGCGCGGATCACCGCCGGATCGAACTTGGGCTTGCGATCATAGGTATACAAGCCGTTAACCTCCTGCTCCACATCGGTCAGCTGCGTATAGCAGAAGGCGCAGATCGCCGGGTTATCCAATAGCGCATGGGTAAGGCCCCGGTAGCGAGCAATGAACGCTTCCTCGCTCTTGGGCGCTTCGCCATAGCCCCATCCGGCGCTGTCCTCAGGGGCCCAGCGGATGCCGCCATATTCAGAGACAAAATAGGGCTGATCCTTGCTCTCCGGGCCGGGCTGGTACTGAGGAAAGGTCACATAGGCCTCGCCGCCCTCAGCCATGGCCGCAAAATACCCCTTAAAGGTCTCCGGATCCTGGCAGTAGTCATGGATATCATAAATATCCGTCTTGACATGGAACCCACCGGAGGTATCGATCACCGGTCTTGTAGGATCCAGCGCTTTGGTCACTTCGTAGGTCAGGAGCAAATTCCGCGCGCCCATGGCATGCGCGCCCGTGCGGTCCCAGGTTTCATTATAGGGGCACCAACCCACCAGCGCCGGGTGGTTGATATCGCGCCGCACAGCCTCCACCCACTCGGGAAGGAAGGATAGCGCCGCCTGGGGATGGCAGTAGTCCAGCACCCAGCTGGCCTGCTCGCCCCATACAAGGTAACCTAGCTTATCGGCCCAGTATAAAAAGCGGGGCTCAAAGATTTTCTGATGCAGCCGCGCCCCGTTAAAGCCCATGGCCATGGAGCGCTCAATATCTGCTTTCAACTCGCCGTCGTTGGGCGCCGTATAGATGCCGTCAGGATAGAATCCCTGGTCCAGGATAAGCCGCTGGAAGAGCGGTTTACCGTTCAGGGTCATCACGCCCTTGCCCCAGCCCACGGAGCGCATGCCGAAATAGCTGTCAAAGCGGTCTGAAACCACGCCGTCCTTTTCCAACGATACCTCCAGGTCATACAGGCGTCCCGCGCCCGCCTCCCAAAGCATCACCTCATGAAGGGGCAACACGCCCTTGGCAACAGGCCCCTGGAAGGGGATGACCGCCTCCCCCATGGGCTTCCCTTCATAGGAAGCTTTCAGCACCAGCCGCGCGCCGCCTAAAGCGCAGCTTGCCTCGGCCTCCACGGCCAGGCATCCTTGCGCAAGATCAGGCGTCAGCTTCATGCCCTTAACATACAGCGCTTCCACCGGCTCCAACCACACGCTCTGCCAAATGCCCGTGGTGCGGGTATAGGAGCAATCGTGGGAAAAGAAACGATCGCTCTGCTTGCCCGCCGGCTGCAGGCGGCTGCGCACATCGTCCTCCGCGCAGAGGGTGATCACGTTCTCCCCGGGGCGGAGGGCATCGGAAATATCCAGGGTAAAGCCGATATATCCGCCGCGATGCCCGCCGATCAGGGTATCGTTCACATAGACAAATGCCTCGTAATCCACCGCGTCAAAATGGGCCAGCACCCGCTTCCCCTGCCAGCTTTCCGGCAGGACGAATTGCTTTTGATACCATACTGCCGCCATGAAGTCCGTATATCCCAAGCCGGAGAGGGCGCTCTCCGGGCAGAAGGGCACCTGGATCTCATCGGCAAAATCGCGCCGCCGCTCAAAGTGCCGCTCACGTCCGCTGGCACCCGGGTCCCGCTCAAAGCGCCAAGCGCCGTTCAGGCAAAGCCATTCGTCCCGTACGCATTCGGGCCGGGGATATTCGCCGCGGGGCAGCGCGGCCGTCATTGCCGCCATCTTTTTGTCAAGCTTCATGTTTCCGCCTCTTTTCTGTTGTTTTCGATCGGCGGGCTCGCCGCGCCGCAGGGCGCGGAGCCCGCTTTTCGTTGGGTCAAATTTTACTTTTTACAGGATTATTTGATTGTTCGCGGCTGTAAGCTGTGGTATGCTATTTTTATCCATACTGCAAGGAGTCACGCAATGAAAGCAGTGCTAATCGGCAGCGCCCGCGAAATCGCCGCCGTCTATCCTCCTCCGATTGTAACCCAACTCGCCGGGCTTGTCGAGCTCTATGAGCATCCGATTGAAAAAAAGGATCTGGATGCCTGCCAGGCGGTATTATCCCAGGCTGAAGTCGCCTTCTCCACCTGGGGGATGCTGCCGCTGTCAGAGGCGGAAATTGCCCGGTACCTGCCCCGCCTTAAGCGCATATTCTATGCGGCCGGGTCGGTGCAGTATTTTGCCCGTCCTTTCCTGCGCCGCGGCGTCGGCGTCTCCTCCGCCTGGGCGGCCAACGCGATCCCCGTGATCGAATATACCGTCAGCCTGATCCTGCTGGGGCTTAAGGGCTTTTTCCCCGCCATGGCCCTGGCGGAAGCGGGACGCTGGAGCGATGGCCACACGCTGTCCGACCGTCATGCCAACATCTACGCAGCTAGGGTCGGCATATTGGGCGCCGGCATGATCGGCTCCGGCGTGCTGCGCGAACTGGCCCGGCATGATCTGGAGCGCTGGGTATACGATCCCTACCTTTCTCCGGAGCGTGCGCAGCAGCTCGGCGCCCATAAGGTGGATTCGCTGACCGAACTTTTCGCCTCATGCCATGTGGTCAGCAACCATATCGCCAACCTCCCCGCTACCCGCGGCATGCTTACCTATGAGCATTTCTCCCGCCTTATGCCCAACAGCTGCTTTATCAATTCCGGCCGCAACAGCCAGATCGAGGAGGCCGGCTTTGTCCGTGCGTTCCGGGAGGATCCCAGCCGCACAGCCGTGCTGGATGTGATCGATCCCAGCGAGCCGCCCACCCCGGATCACCCTTACTATACCCTGCCCAACGTGCATATGACGCCCCACATCGCCGGGACGCTGGGCAATGAAAAAGTGCGCATGAGCCAGTATATGGTGGAGGAATTCAAGCGGTTTCTGGAGGGCAAACCCCTTAAATGGGATGTGACGGAAAAAATGCTGGAGACGATGGCCTGATGCGGTACATACGCCGGGTGGAATTCACCGGGGAGGGGCAGCCGGGGTGGCCCTTCTCCCTGCCTCTGTTTCAGGGGTTGCGTCAGCTGGAATTCACCCACGATGTTACGGTGCTCGTCGGCGAGAACGGCAGCGGGAAATCCACGTTGCTGGAATCACTGGCGATCGCCCTGAAGCTTCCCGCCATCGGCCGGGCGGATGCGCACCGCGATGATACGCTGGCTGACCTTGTCCCCCTGGCGCGAACGCTGCGGCTTATCCGGGAGGCTGGAGCGCCCCGTTCCCGCTTTTTTCTGCGCAGCGAGGATTTCTTCGGTTTTGTGCAATCCATGCTCCAGCGCTCCCGGGAACTTCAGGAGGATCTGGCCAGGGTCAAGCGCGAGAACGCCCACCGTTCCGCCTTCGCACAAGGGCAAGCCGCCATGGCCTATGCCGGCTCCCTGGCGGCTATGACTGAACGCTATGGCGACGACCTGCTGACCTGCGCCAGCCACGGCGAGAGCTTTCTTCGGCTTTTCCAGTCCCGCATGACGCCCCGAGGCCTGTATCTCATGGACGAACCTGAGGCGCCGCTCTCACCGGTACGTCAACTTGCCCTGTTAAAGATGATCCGCGACCTAGCCGGGCAGGGGGGCTGCCAATTCATCCTGGCCACCCATTCGCCCATCCTCATGGCGATCCCCGGCGCACAGCTGCTCGACTGCGACCGATCGCCGCTTGCTCCCGTGCATTACGACGACCTTGAATCCGTAGCGCTTTTGAAGCAATTCCTAGCCTGCCCCCAGCGGATGATCGATATGATGGACGCCCCTTAATTCGCTTGCCCTTAGGCGATGGGCCGGGTGGCCCGCCAGGCCAGCCCCGAGCTGTAGTGCATGTCGCCCAAGGCTGCGGCCAGGTCGGCCAGGGCCGCGCGGCCGTCCCAGTAATCGCGGGCCAACGCCATCCATCGGGCAGCGCAGGTGACAGCCTGCTCCATCAGCTCCGGGACGGACTCGCAACGGGACCGCTCCGGCTCCCAGGGGCTGGACCACTGCTGGCCTTCCTTGTTCAAAAAGTCCTTCCTCGGCAGCCAGCGCGGCGGGATCAAACCCGTGACCAAGCAGGGGAAGCAAATGACCCGCTCCAGGATCCAAAAAAGGGAAAACTTCACACCATGGGGGCTGTACAGCAGGCGGCAGATTGCTTTGGCGTCGCGGAAAGCCTGCTCGATGGCCGAAGGGCTGACGGGCTCCGCTGGGAACACCCGGGCAAGGGCTGCGCTAAGCAGCGCCGCCGCCTGTTCCAACTGAGGTTTATCGGGAAATTGAGCATAGTGCAACGGCGTAGCGCGGCGGCCGTCCTCACGCCAGGCCCAGCTATCCATCTGCGCTTCCAGGCAGAGGTGGCGCATCCCTTTATACCGTCCCTTCCGGTTAAAGCTATGCGCGTAAACAAAAGGGTGCAGCGTCGTATCGCAGGCATAGTGGGCGAGAAAGCCCAGTGCATAGCTTTGTGCCGCCTCTCCACCCGTCTTTGCCAGCCGCACCAGTTGGCAGAGGAACCGCCCGGTGTGCATGCTGTGGATCGTGTCGCCCATGCGGTTCACCGCCTTGTTATGGCGCGGATGCAGCGCCCGGTAAAAGAACAGTGGATCGGGCCCCTGCGCGCCCAAGATCCAGACGGCTTCCGGCTGCGGCGCGCCGCCGATGCGTGCAAAGGCTTTCCGGGCCACGGCCTCGTGAAAATAGGCTGCCGGCATATCTCATTCCTTCTTTCGCTATGATTTGATCATTTTACCACAATTGGGAGGAAACATGCTAAAGAAATTTACAAAACCCGAAAGGGCCTGGATCATGTATGATTGGGCCAATTCCGCCCAGTCCTCCATCATTGTCGCCATTTTATTGCCAATTCTCTACAAAAATATCGCCGTGGCCTCTGGCCTGGACAAGACGCTGGCTACCTCCTATTGGGGATACGCTTCTTCGCTTGCCAGCCTGCTGGTGGCCCTGGCTGCCCCAGTGCTGGGGACGCTGGGCGACTATATGGGGCTGCGCAAGCGCATGTTTTCCGGATTTCTATGGGTAGGCGTGGGGGCGACGGCCCTTTTAACTTTTGCCCCGGGATGGATCAGCATCCTGGTGCTTTTCGCCCTCTCCTGCATCGGATTCTATGGAGCGAATATCTACTATGACAGCATGCTGGTGGACGTCACCACCAATGAACGCATGGATCTCGTCTCCACCGCCGGATATTCCTTCGGCTATATTGGCGGCTCCACCATCCCTTTGGTGGTCGCCCTGGCGCTGTATGCCACCGCCTCGCTATGGGGGCCGCTTTTCTCGCTGGAGGCTGAGGCTGCCGGGAACCTGGCTATGCGCTTTTCCTGTCTGCTGACAGCCCTATGGTGGGCTTGGTATTCCCGCCCCATCCTGCGCGACGTGGAACAGCTGCATGGCGCGCCCCGGGACGGGCTCAGCGCCGGCGCTCTGATTCGGGGCAGCTTCGCCAGCTTGGGTGAAACCTTTCGGAATATTCGTCAGTATAAATCGCTCTTTGCCTTTATGCTGGCTTATTTCTTCTATATTGACGGCGTAGGGACCATCATCCATATGGCCACCGTCTTTGGGGACGATATGGGGATCAACCAGCTTGGGATGATGAGCGTTTTGCTGGTCGTGCAGCTGGTGGCCTTCCCCTGCGCCTACCTATATGGCGTGCTGGCCAAGCGTTTCTCCACCCGCACCATGATCCTCGTTGGTATTCTCACCTATATCGTGGTATGTCTGGTCGGTTTCACCCTGCATTCACTGTTGGATTTTCTTATTCTCGGCTTCCTGGTCGGCACCGCGCAGGGCGGCATTCAGGCGCTCTCCCGCAGCTATTTCGGCAAGCTTGTGCCGGCGGATCATGCCAATGAATTTTTCGGATTTTTCGACATCTTCGGAAAATTTTCCTCGGTGATGGGGCCAGCCCTCTTTGGCCTTGCGATACAGATAGCCTCCCAGGCGGGCTTGGACGGGGCGGCCGCATCCCGTTGGGGTATTCTTTCGGTGGTCATCATGTTCATCATTGGCGGCGGCATCTTCCTGACTGCCGTGCCTCCGGAAAAGAAATCATCTTCCCGTTAGTTGTCGAAAACCTTCCCCTACCGTAAAAGGCGGCGTGCATCATGCCCGCCGCCTTCCTTTGTGTCCATGCTGGAAAAGCTTCTTCGCTACTCCTCCTCAATCCAGACCAGCTTTGCGCTGCGCGGATGGGGCATATGCCAGGATATGCCCTCGTCCTGCAGCCGCCCTCCATCCATTTGCAGCGTCTCGCCGGAATCCTCGTCGGTCAGCCGGCAGCGGCTTTCCCGCCGCACAAAGGGCAAGCGCAGCACCAGATGCGCTTCCCGACAATCCTCCATTCGGAACAAAAGCATCGCGCCCTTTCGCGCCTGCCTGTCAAAGAAGCAGTAGGCGGTAAAGCCGTCCCGCTCCTCTTGGCTGTGCCATGGCGTCAGCACATAGAAATCCTTCAAAAGATAGGGAGACAGCCGTTTCCACTCCCGCAGCCCGAAGCGCAGCAGGTCAAAGTCTTGGTCCGGATCCTGGACAAACTGCGCATCCACATTCAGCACCGGCAAATAGGAGGCCCTCCAGGTATACACGTCGCTGCGCCCGGTCGCGTCCAGCTGTCCTGCCTTTTCCTTGGTGTTTGCACCGCAAAAGGGGATCCATCGATTCAGCGCTGTAGTCATGGACAGTCGCAGGGAAGTTGTCGTGCGGTCGGCATCGCTGCGCAGCAGCGGCACGCCCCGCCGCAGGGACTCCAGGTCGTTGCGCCCTCCGCCGCTGGCGCAGGAATCGACAAATCCACAGCCGCCGTAGCTCATGGTACAGGCGATAATCTGATCCCACATCGCATAGTGCGCCTGGATAAACTTGCATTCGGTAATGCCATGGCGTTCCTCGCCCTCCCGCTCATCCAGGAACCGCCAGAGCTCCGCCGGATCCGAGTTGTTATCCTCACGGTACATCTCCACCCGGTTTTCCCGCAGCGTGCTGCAAATACGCTCCAGCGTCCAGCGCAGGCAGTCCGGGTTGCCGATGTTGTTGGATATTGCCTCGCAGCCCGCCCGGCGGATAGCCCATGTCGGATCATATCCGTAATGCCGAGCCAGTGACTCCGGATCCGTCACCCGCTCCGGTTCAAACCACATCAGCGTCTTCATCCCATGCGCCCGGGCAAAATCCGTGGATTGCCGGAAGGTATCCCCCGGCCATTTGGCCGGGTCAAGCGTCCAGGTGCCCACCGTACCCCACCAGTCGCTTTCAGGGCTTGTGCCGTCGGGCGCCACATACCATCCGGCATCAAACCAACGAAAGTCCACCTTCACGTCCTCGGCAAGCATTTTCTCCATGGACGGGCGCCACGTGCTTTCACGCTCTGATATACTGCCGTCGCTGTTGGGCAGGCCCGTATCACTGGCAAGACAGCAGGTAGAAAAAGGCGCAAGGGGCGTGCCCTTTGCATCTGCGGCCGGAAGATTGCACGCGATAAACCAGCTTCGCCAGAAGTTCGTAGCATAGGCCTCGTCGCGCAGCGTATAGGGCGCGCAGACAAACAAGGCCGTTCGGATTTTCTCGCCGGGCTTTAAGCAGGTGGAAAGCCCGTTAACCGACTGGGCCCGATAGCGGGTGACGCCGTTCTCATAGGCAAATTCTGCCGTCCAAGTCCCCGCCCATCCGATGGCCAGCATAGCGCCGCCCTGGCCATATTCCAGATTAAAATAGGGAAAATATTCGTGCGTCGCCCGGCCGCTTTCCGAAACAAAGCGCACCGGTTTTTCCGTCAAGTCCGCCGTATAAGGCCGGTAATCATTGACATGATCCCCCAGAATGCCCTTAAGCACAGGACGTTCGCCCGAGAATTCCAGTTCGCTGCTCCACTCCTGAAGCAGGCCGCTCTCCCTGTCGGCCGTGTTCTCAAACCATACCGTCCACTCCGATACGCCGTAATCAGGATAATAAGCAGCGTCCAGCGTTACTGTCAGTCCGTCGTCCGCCCGCAGGGTCTGGCATATCCGCCTCAGGCAGCCCTTCGTTTCCCGCCGCAGGCTCACCGGCTGGAAGAATTCCCGTGGGAAACCCGTATACCGCACCCCGCGATAAGTAAAGCAGAAGGGGAAGGCTTCCGGTTGCTCCATTCGCTCGCAGAACCATTCTTCCCCTTTGGGATTTGCATACTCCGTCATAGCAGGCGCTCCTTTACGCTTTTTCTTCATTATACCAGCCTAGCCCCAAGGCGCAACCGCTGCCGCCCATTAAACTAATGGTGGAAAGCTTGAGTCGCGGAAGCGTTTCATCGATCCCACGCCCACAAAAAAGCGGCCCCTCCGGGCCGCGGGCCGCTTTTTCAGTTGCCCTATGCACCTTGAGTCGCCGGGATCGCGCCTACGGCCTGCTGCTTCAGCCAGGCTACGGTATCGGCCACCGTCTGGTACAGATCCCTGGGCCGGTAGCCCAGTTCAAGGGTCGCTTTGTCATGGGAGAATTTATCGTTGCTGGTAAGGGTATAGAGCGAGTAAGCCGTATATAGCGGGCGTTGGCGGCGCAGGCGGGCGATCCAGCCCAATAGCGGCGCCGCAGCCTTGGCCATCCAAATGGGCAGCACAGGCAACCGCCGCCCCCCGCATACGGATCTTGCAATATCCAATACCTCCCGCACCTCATAGTGGCGGTTGGAAAGGATGTAGCACTCCCCGACGCGTCCTTTTTCAGCGGCCAACAGGCATCCCTGAGCCACATCCCGCACGTCCACGAAATCATATCCGCCTTGCACGCAGGCCGGCAGCCGCCCACGGATATAGTCGCTGACCATCTGTACCAGATGGTTTCCGGAGGCGTCGTAGGGTCCTAATATGCCGGAAGGGTGCACAACAACGGCCTTCAGCCCCGCGCCTACAGCATCCAGCACCGCTTGGGTGGCCTCGGCCTTGGTCTTGGCGTAGCCGCCCACCACGGACGCAGGATCAAATTGCTTCACCTCCCGCAACACATGCAATCCGCCGCGCTCGGCTATGGCGTGGACGGAACTGACATAGACGAATCGGTGAACATGCTCCTCCAAGGCCAGCGCGGCCAGCGTCTTAGTCCCGTTCACATTCACATCGTACAGCAGCGAGGAGGCACGCTCAGATATATCCACAATACCCGCCGTATGAATCACCGTCACCAAAGCGCCCTCGGTATGAGCAAATAGCGGCCGTAATGTGTCTGCCTGGCGCACATCGCCATGATAATAGGTAACGTTTCCTTGATTTTCTGCGGTCTCGCCCGGCAATACCAATCCTCGGATCTCGCAATTGCTGCGCTGTAGCATGCGTACCAAGGTACCGCCCAAATGGCCTTTGGCTCCGGTTATAATATAAATCATCTTCATGTTCAATACGCTCCTTTCTTTTATTGAACACGATGTTGATTTTCCTCCCCAACTGTATTATGATCGGAAAAGAGAAGAAATTCAACCGACAGTTCAAATACGTCTCGTCATGAAAGACGACAAAACCAACAGATATTGTCTAAAAGGAGCGAACGTTTTGAAAAAGTTAACAAACGACCATCGCACAAGGGTCACAAAAATGCTTATCCGCAAGGCCTTTACCAGCCTGCTGAGCCAAAAGCCCATTCAAAGCATCTCCGTCAAGGAACTGTGCGAGCTGGCCGGTATCAACCGAGGCACTTTTTACAGCCATTATACCGATATTTATGATTTGCTGCGCAGCATTGAGGCTGAAATGCTGGCGGATTTCGAGCGGGCTATGGCGCCGCTTATCGCTGATCCGGGCCCCAAGCTGACACCGGTCAAGATTACTGCCGGCGTTTTCCAGTGCCTGAAGGAGAATTCCGATCTCTGTACCGTTACCCTGGGCGATTGGGGCGACAAATCCTTTGCCCTCAAGCTGATCAATATTGGCCGGGAAAAGTGCATTGAATACTATTCGGAGTTCTTCCGTCACGCGACAGCCAAGCAGATCGAATATTACTATGCTTTCGTCAGCTCCGGATGCATCGGCCTGCTTCAGAAGTGGCTGGCGGAGGGGATGGTCACCTCTGTGGAGGAAGTGGCGCGGATGGCGGAAGGCATTATGCTAACCGGCGTCGGCTTCCTGCAGCAGCCGCCGGAAGGTTAGCTGGCCTTTATCATTCCTAATGCCAGCCAAGGCAGATTGCCCGAACACATCGGTATAAAACATCCGCCCCGGACCGTCCGGTCGCCAGCTATCGCTTACTTGAGCGCGAGCCGAACGGCAATCGACCTGCTACTGGTCTTGTATCACGCCCGCGGCCTAGCCGATCAATCAGCGCGACATATTCAATCGCTCAGGGACGAATTTTTCCGGCATAAAGCGTGGATATTTTATGCCTTTTCGCCGCGCATCAGGGCAGGGCTCTGCAGCGCCAAAGCCCGCATCTAACCGGCCCGATCCATTGCAGCATGAACCCCTCGCCTACGGCGGACACGATTTTCCCGCTTCAACCGCTACACCGCGCATGCCGTGGGAAGCGCCGATGGAGCCGCTGTTTTCCGCATACTCGTGCCAGATTCGGCGCCACAGCTATTATCTTGCAAAATTCAAAATGCCGGAAAGCCTCAAGCTCTCCGGCATTTTTTGCGTGAACGCTTATCATGTACCATTTGTCCACCCAGGAGAAACAAAAAGAAGCTGCCCCTTTTCTGCAAAGAACAGCCCCCTCGAAAAAAGCCGCTCGGCCCGCAATTGCTTGCCGGCGCAAGTCCGCGGCCAGGCTGGACTGCGGCACACGGGACACATCCGCTTAATGCTGCTTCCTTCCGGACCTGACATGGTTCACAGCGGCCCATTGCACAGGGCCCGGCTGCGGACTTGCGCCGGCAAACCGACGGGTACGGCAAAACCGAATACCTTTTTCAGAACCTCACTATTATAGCTTTAGCCGCTGCAAAAATCAAGATTCCGCCTGCGGATTTTTCGGTTTTTTGTATTCTTCCCAAACAAAGCTGCCGCTATGCAACCAATGTTCCAATTTTTCCTGATGCCATGGATGAAGCATGCCCACGCTGGGAAATGCATAGGCCTGCCAGGGCCCGCCCGCCAGCTGCACCTGGATGCGGGTATTCTGGTAGGGTTCCGCTTCTGGCTGAAGCAGGAATCCCTCGATCTCCTCCCGGGGCACAAAATCGGCTACGACGGCCCCCTGCTTATCGGCCGACAGCTGCAAAATTCCTTCCGGCAGCACATATACACCTAACCGCTTATCATCCCCGCCGCAAGCCGAATGGCGGCGGTAACAGGCCCGAACATAGAGCAGGCCGGCAATGCAAACCGCCAACACAATCGCGCTGTACAGCGTGCGGGATCGGTTGATGACCAGAGAGAACAGCAGGCTTAGGGCGCCTATGGACAGCGTGAACCACAGCACCAAGCGGGCCATATTCAGCTTTTCATGGGGCGGCGGTTCATAGGCCGCCTGCACGGCATCGGGCAGCGGCTTCTTCGGATCGGCCAGCGCCCGCAACGGCTCCGGCAGCCGCTCCGCCGGAACCGCTTGCAGCCGCTTCACAGCGGCAGGCCCAGGATATCCCGGGCCGCTGCGACGCCATTCACCGAGGCCTGCATCAGGCCGCGCGTAATGCCCGCGCCATCACCGATCGCATATAGCCCCTCTACCGGGGTTTGGAATCGCTCGTTCACCATGACCTTGGATGAATAAAACTTCACCTCCACACCGTAAAGCAGCGTATTCTTTGCGTTCAGGCCGGGCGCCAGGTGATCAAAGGCAGCCAACGCTTCCTGGATGGAGGTCAGGTGCCGCTGAGGCAGCACAAAGGACAGATCCCCCGGCACAGCCGTAGCCAATGTGGGGACGGTGGTCGATTTCTTCAGGCGGCTCCAGGTCGTGCGCCTGCCCAGCTGCAGGTCGCCCAGCCGCTGCACCATAATGCCGCCGCCGGTCAGCATGTTCCCCAAACGGGCGATATACTGTCCATATTCGATCGGCTGATTGAAGGGCTCTGTAAACCGGGTGGATACCAGCATGGCAAAGTTGGTGTTGCCGGTGCGGCGGCTTTTATCGCCATAGCTGTGCCCGTTGACCACGGCCAAACCGCCCTCGTAATACTCGCCGGACACCACGCCGCCGGGGTTCATGCAGAAGGTGCGCACCTTGCTCTCAAAGGTATCGGAATAATAAACGAGCTTCGCCTCGTAAAGATGGCGGGTTAAATGGTCCATCACCGCGTTGGGCACTTCTACCCGCACGCCGATATCCACCTCGTTATTGACCGTTTCCAGGCCCAACTTCTGACAGCGCTCAGTCAACCACTTGGCCCCGGCGCGCCCCGGCGCGGCAACAATCCGATCCGCATAGACCTTTTCCGCCGTTTGGCCCCGGGTTTCTAATACAAGGCCTACCGCCCGTCCCTTCTCCACCACAATATCCCTGGCCTGGGTCATGGGGCGAAACGTAAAACTGCGATGGGCCGCAAGCTCGATATACATAGCCCGGAGCACTTCAAAAGCATGCTCCGTGCCCAAATGCCGCACAGGGCAGCGCACCAGCTGCACATTGTACCGTGATGCCTCATAGGCGATTTCCTCCACCTTGGGATCGTCCCGGCCATGTACCTCGTCGGGTGCACCGAACTTTAGATACCATCCATCCACATAATCGATCAAATCCTGGGCCTTTTCCTTGGGCATGTAGTCGGTAATCCGCCCGCCTACCTCCGGCGAAAGCGATAGCTTGCCATCGGAAAAGGCGCCTGCGCCGGACCACCCGTGAAGGATAGCGCAGGGCTCGCAGTGGGCGCATCGTCCCGTCTTCCGGGCAGGGCAGGCACGCCTGTCGATTTCCGGCCCCGCGTCCACCAACAGCACCTTGGTATCAGGCGCTTTATCCATCAGCTCCAGGGCCGTAAAAATCCCTGCCGGCCCTGCGCCCACAATGATTACGTCATAACGCTCGGTCATCTTTTCACCTCTTGGCCCCAAGGGGCTATTCGTATGCACCGCGCCGGTCCCGGAGCGACCTAAGGCCGCTTGCGCAGCGCCCATACAATGAGCGCTATGCCAGCCGCCACCAACAGCACCGGCAACAGATAGCGGTTCAGCGAAATGTGAAAAATCTCACGGATCAGCATAAGCCCGCCCCAGGCCACCAGGGCCGCGCCAGCCAGGGCCCACAGGCCCCCGTACCTTCCTTCGGCGCTGCCTGGAGCCGGTTCGGCTGCAGCCGAGCCCGGTTTGCCGTCCACCGTATAGCTCACATTCCCTTCCTGAGGGTTCTCCTTCAGCACGCAGGCCAGTACCACGTAGGCAATCAGCACCGGGAGCATCAGGTCACCGGAAAGCGCCACCAGCACAACGATCACGCGGATAAGCCAGGATGGCACGCCCACCAGCTCAGCAAGCCCGCCGCAGACGCCGCTGATCATTCTGTCCTTTCGGCTGCGGGTAAATTCCTTATTCATCCGTCACAGGCTCCTTTTCCGCCGTAATCTCGGCAAGAGCGGCCCAAAGCGCGTCCGTCCCCTGGGACTGCTGCCATACGGCCGCGCCGGCCAGACCATATTCGTCCATCAGCGCGCCCTTTTCCTGCAGCGATCGGGCGTCCTCCATCCAAATGCGGTGAAAGCGTCCGTCCGTATCGGTAAATTCGTAGCACATCACAGACCAGTCTTCCTGCCATGTGCCCTTGTTTTGCCAGGTGTCCACGGTGATTTGCTCTTCCCCTCGGGTAATGGTGCCTTCCTTCAGCAGCTTCTCCATGGCCGCCGCCGATATGGCGGCGTGCGCAGGTTCCTGCTCGCTGCCCTGAGGAGCATAAAAGTCCACCCCATAAAACGGGATGCCCAGCAGCACCTTGTCGGAGGGAATGGTTGCCAGCGTGCGCTCCACGGCCCGGCGCACCCAAGAAAGGGGGGCCACCGGCTGCACGGCCTCCCGGTGCGCGTCATAGCACATCAGGGCCAGATAATCCGCCGCTTCGGCCAAGCCCTCCCGGTCGTAGCATTGATACCAGTTGTTTTCATCCTCATAGCCCAGCGGCACGGTGACCGCCACCGCGATGGTCAGCTCCGGCATCGCTTGGTCTGCCGCTCGCACAAGTTCTGTATAAAGGGCTTTGTCGTCGGGATCCATTTGTTCAAAGTCGAAACAGATCCCGTCTACGCCGGCAGTGCGCGCCCATTGGGCCAGCGCAGCCGTAAACTCCGTGCGCGATTGGGTATCGGCCACCACCTGGCGGGAGAGCTCCGCGTCGAAGCTCACCACCGTAGCCCACACCTCGCCCCCCGCCTCATGGGCCGCCTGTACATAGGCCGGCGCGTTGAAGCCCGCATAGCCCATATCGTTGAGGCTGTGCAGCACAGGTTTGCCCAGGCTGTCGGCCTCCACGTAAAGCCAGGTCGGCGCTTGCACATCCACTCCCTGGGGCACGTTGAATTCGGTCGGCCGGTATGCCCAGGCTACCGAGAGCGCCTTCCCCTGGCGGGTCACCACGTTCTTCTCCCAGGGCTCAGGCTGGGCTACCGGCCGGCTGCGGGCCAGCCAGAATCCGGCGGCCACAATAACTGCCAACAGGATCGCCGCCGCAGCGGCGATCAACCGGTCCCGCTTCCCTTGCCGCCTTCGCCGCTGCCGTCTTTTGATCAGAGACATGCGCTAATCCAGCTTTAGCGTATAACCCACGCGGAAGGTTTCCCCTTCCAGCAGGCGTTCCACGTCCACCTTGTGGGTCAGCTCGCCATCATGGTCGATCATGTCGGCATGGCCGCACCAGGGCTCCATGCAGATATAGGGCGCATTGGGCCCGGCCGACCAGAAGGCCAGCGTGGGGAAACGATGAAAGTCCATGGTGACCCGGTGGCCGTTTGTGCGGCCGGCAAAGCTGACGAACCGAGATTTTAATCCCTTGAAAATCAGCGCATCCTCGTCGAACATATGGGGCGTGATGGGCAGCGTGTCGGTGTCCTCCAAGCAGGGCTCGGTTTGCCATTGCACGCCGCCATTGCGGAAACACCAGGTATCGGCGGTTTCCTTGCGCTCAAAGACGATGTCGTAATCCGCCCAACTTTCTCCAGGCAGCAGCGGCAGGTTGATGCCTGGATGGGCGCCAATGGAAAAATACAGATCGCCCGCCGTGCGGTTGACCACCTCATACTCGCAGTACAGCGTGATATCCTGCACCGTATAGGTAACGAAAAGCTCAAAATCAAAGGGGTAGACGGCCCGGGTCTCGGCGTTAGAGCAAAGGCGCAGCCGTACTGCGTCCGGCTTTTGCTCTACCGTCTCAAAGGCCATATCCTTGGCAAAACCATGCCCTCCCATGGGATAGGTCTTACCCGCATAAGTATATTGCCCGCCGCGCGACACGCCTACAAAGGGAAAAAGGATGGGGGATTTGCGATCCCACCAGGCCGGGTCGCCCTGCCAAAGGTATTCAAGGCCCGTATCCAGGCGTACAATGCTGTCATATTCCGCGCCCACCGGGTTAATACGCACCCGGAGCGCCTGGCTTTCAATGGTAATCATAGCGCCTCCTTTACCGGTACCAAGCCTCAGGCACCGGTTCATGGTCGATAAACAGGTCAGGGTTATGGGCCAGCAGGCCGGTTACTAGCTTTCTGAGTGCTTCCGCGTCGATCAGCCATGAAAAAGCGTCGCCCACTTGACCGGTCACTGCCGTTCCTGTCCACAGCAGCGGACGGTCCAGCTTATCATAGTTGACCGAAACATCGCCAATATGGCGGCGTGAAGGCACCGGGATCCGGTTCCCCGCCTCATCCACCGTCACCAGCGGCTCGCGGTCTTCTGTAAGCCGGCCCGGAATATGGTTCCACTCCTCCACACCGTGCACAAAGGTATTGCGCGCCAGCGATACGCCCAGCATCAGGATCTTCCCGCCCCGCTGGGCGATGCGGCCCCAGGGCGAATCCCAGGCGCAGGGAGTGTCAAAGCGCTCGTGCCCCTGGCAGAATCCTGCGGCATCCTTTCCCCAGGCCGCCACCGAATGGGTCGGATGCAGGGAACGCACTACGCCCGCCCGATGGCGGAATATCTCCGGCAGCATCCCCACGCAGGAGGGGCTGTCTTTCACCGAAAAGACCGGATTCATATCGTTGATATACGCCCAGCTATGGGTAGGCAGCACCAGCAGCCCTTCCGGTCCCACCGCTGCCTGCAGGGCATCCAGCAGCGCGTCGGCCCCGCCGTCGATGGGGCCGACGGATTTAATGGAAGAATGCACCAATAGCGTATCCCCGCTGTGCACGCCCAACCCGGCCAGGTCATCCATCAGTCTTTCTTTGCTCCACATGGCAGTTCTCCTTATCTCGGCCTTTTCCGCGGCCGCGCTTATTATACCATAATCCGCTGAATTCAGCCAAGGTTCAGTCTCAATTGCCAGATTTCGCCTGCCGGGCGCTTCGGCGCTCCAGCACCTGCACCGGCCCTTGTGCCCGAACGCTTTCGCCCGTTACCTCCAGGCGTGCCGTCCCTTTAGACGTTTTAAGCGTCACGGTATATCGATCCACCAATCCCGTCAAGGGCCGCGCGTTCCAACCGCCTTCCCCGTCGGGCGAAAGGCCTGCCAGGTACCGATAGGCCATGGTCAGCGGCGCGCCGCTCCAAGCGTGGTTCCGGGTGCCCAGCACGTCAAAATCCTCCCAAAGGGTTGAGCCGCCGGCACGCAGCATACGGTCATAGCGGTCCATCATGCGTTCATAGGCCAGCTCAGCCTGGCCCAGCCCAAAGAGCGCCTCCATGACAAAAACTTCCATATAGGGCGTCGCCCTGCGCACGGTGCGCAGCGTTTCCACCAAAGCCGGATTACTATCCGGCGCCGCCAGCCCGGTCAGGAAAGCCAGCGCGTTGGCCCGGTCATCGCAGACATCGCCGGAGCGGTAGCCGTCGGGATGGCGAAAAGTCCGCTCAAAGGCCGCTGGCAGCGCTTCCTTACGGGCCTCCAGCGCCGGATCGGGACGGCGTCCCAGCCGTCCGGCGGCATCCATATAGAAGCAAAGGGCGCTGTAATACCAGGCATTTTCCAGCACCGGCGCATCGATCCCCTCGCCATGGTCGAACCAGTACCAATCGCCCTGGCGCGGTTTGACCAGGCCGCACGCTTCCACATCCCATAGCTTCAAATAGTCTTCCATGGCCGGATAAGCCAGTTCCAGCGGCTCCTCATCGCCTGTAAAATCTACGTATTCGGCAATCATGCCCAGCCTGGAGATGGCGCACAGCGACTGAGCGGGCAGCTCCGTGCTGTGAATGCCCGGTACATTGCCCACCAGGGCCGCGCCTTTGCGGTGGCTGATAAAATCGCAAATCGCTTTTTTCAGCAGCAGCCTCCCCTGGTCATCCAAGGTCATCAGCGCCTGAGGCGCCTGAACGCTGACATCGCCGATCCACTGTCCCCGCTCTCGATCGGGGCAGTCCATAAAGTTATCCCGCATACAGACAAGCAGCGTGCGCTGGGCGCGCTGCACCAAACGATCCAGCCGTGGATCGGCGCTTTCAAATTCCGCCGTCACCTGGGCAGCGTAGCCGCTTTCCCGATAGGCGAGCTCCACTACCTCCACCTGGGGATCCATGCGGTAGATCACGTTCTCGCCATAGAGCCAGTTAAGCCCTTCAAAGTGCTGCAGTCCCTCGCGGGTAATGTATTCCACCCGGTGGCCGTTATAGACGTGATGATCGTCTCCCGGGCCGCCGGGCACCACATAGTGGTCGGTCGACACGCGGATGACGCAGCCTGCCGGCGCGCGCACCGTAAAACATGGGGTAATCTGCGCGCCATGGGGCAGCTGCGCCACCACACGCCCCTTCTGGCGGCAAAGGGAAACGTAAGGCTGCGGCTCTCCAGCCCGAACCGGGGGTATTGGCCGGGCGTACAGCGGAGATCCCGTCGTCTCCACCGCATCCGGCCAATCGCTGTCGTCAAAGTCGCAGGCCGTAAAGTCACCAATGTCCAGCCGCGCGTCATATCCTATATTGTGGCCACCATAGAGATAAGCCGGCCATGGCGGTTCAGTGGGGCCGTAAGCCGGATGCAGGATGCCCTTAAAGGCCGGCGTCTCCCCCTCGTCCATGGCAAAATAGAATCCCGGGTAGCCGCCGTCTATGTTGTTGCGCCCGCCGTTGCCCCAATACCAGACCAAAGCGGCGATCACGTTCTCGCCTTGCTTCAGGTAGGGGGAAAGGTCGACCCGGTCCCCATAGGCGCCGCCGGGCACGGGGCCACGATTCAGCCCGCCCTCAAAAACAACCGGCTGCCCGTTAACATAGAGATAATACTTGGTATCGGCGGCGACTGTGGCCATGGCCGCGCCGTCGTGAACATACAGGCGCGCCCGGAAAGCGGCCCACTGGTTGGCCTGCCGGCTATGGGACACCCAAAGCCAGGGCGCCCTGGTTTGAATCTGATCGAAAAGCATCTTTCATCCTTCCCGGAATATCGGTTCGCATAATTTTTTGTCGATAAAAGAATTATATCATGTTTACCTGGTTGCGCGAAAGCCGTTTTTCCGATATAATGAAAGGTGTTGAAAGGGAGTAGCTCTTTCGCAGGGTCAACATACTGGCCTTTTCCGGCCTGGCTCTGCGACCGTTTGCGGCAGCGAGACTTTCGGCGTATAGACATACGCCGGAAGTCTCTTTTTATATGATAAAGAAACCATAAGACAGGAGAAACAGCATGGGATTTTTCGACTTTTTGCTCACCGGCGTGGGCCTTTCCATGGACGCCTGCGCCGTATCGGCCACCCACGGGCTGGCCATGAAACGCATCAGCTGGGGCCGCGCCCTGGCCGTGGCGCTGGCCTTCGCCCTATTCCAGGGAATTATGCCCCTGATCGGCTATTACGCCGGCAGTTTTTTTGCCGGGTGGGTATCCAGCTTTGCCAATTGGCTGGCCTTTGGACTGCTGGCGCTGGTAGGCGGCAAGATGATCTGGGACAGCCGCAAATGTGAAGATGGCGACGAGGACGCCTGCTCATGTACTGGGCGCAGCTTTCTATGTACGCTGCTGGTGCAAGCCGTGGCCACCAGCATCGACGCGCTGGCGGTTGGCTTTTCCATGGCAGCCCTGGGCGTGTCCATCTTCTACGCCATCGCCGTCATCAGCTGCACCACTTTCGTGATGAGCCTGGCCTGCGTCATCCTCGGTCATAAGCTGGGAACCTTTCTTGCCGACAAGGCCCAGCTAGCCGGCGGTATCATCCTCATCCTCATCGGGCTGAAGATCGCGCTTTTTTCTTAAAGGCCAAAGGCCCGCCGCTTGTTCTTGCGGCGGGCCTTTAAGATAGCCGTCCCTTTTTTCATGCGTCGTCGAAGAGGCCAGCGAGCGCCAGGCGGAAGCCCAGGCGATAGCCCTCCATAAAGCGCGATAGCCCGTCCTCGCTGGCGGCCAAGGACAGAAGCTCTTCCAAGCGGCGATACTGATCCCGCTGCTCGTCGGTCAGCCCCCGGAGGAACTCCTCCTCCAGCTTTCCGGCCTGCTCCTGGTAGGCCCGGGCCTCCGGCAAGGGCTGATAATCCTCGTATGGATGGATGCGGCCAAAGAAAAGCTGCTCGAGAACGCAGGCCCTATCCTTCTGCTGTGCCATTTCGACGCTCCTTTCCGCGCCGGCCGCCCTCGCGTGGCGATAGCCCTGATTCGCCGCCGCCTGCAGGCGCGGGGCCCAGGGGAGGCTCTGGCAAGCGCGCACCCGTTGCGCGGTTTGTCGTTTTTATCAATTAAATTATACCATGTAGCATTTTGGGCGCAAGCCTATTTCTCGATTTTTGTCGGATTTCTGCGTCATTACCGGCGGCTGCACCAAAGCGCTGCATAGAAAAGAAAGGGAGAAACCAATGAAAGCCTATATGAACTGGAGCAGCGGCAAGGACTCCGCGCTGGCGTTTTATCGCGCGCAGCAGTCCGGCTTATACGACATTGCCGCCCTGTTTACCGTCGTTCATGCGCAATCCCAAAACGTCCCCATGCATGAGACGCCTCTGGCGCTGATTCATCGGCAAGCCCAATCTATCGGCGTACCATTGACCTCTCTGCCCATGGAGCCCGGCGTATCCGATGACCTTGACCGCACGCAAATGCTGCAGTGGATGGCCCAATGCAAGCAGCAAGGCATCGATACCGCAATTTTCGGTGATCTTTACCTGGAACCGCTCCGGGCCCGGCGTGAAAAAAAGCTTGAGGGCTCCGGCATACAGGCCGCCTTTCCCCTCTGGGGCAGCCAGCCTCGGCAGCTCATGGACGAATGGATCGACGCAGGTTTCAAGGCAATCCTAACCTGCGTGGACGGCGCGGTACTGGATGAAAGCTTTCTCGGCCGGACGATCGACGCCCAGTTGCTGCGCGATCTGCCGCCTTCGGCAGACCTATGCGGAGAAAGAGGCGAATATCACAGCTTTGTTTATGACGGCCCTATTTTCCGCTCCCCCGTCCCCTTCCGGGTGATCCGCAAGTATTATCGGGATTACCCCGCCATGGAAGAGGGCGGGCAGGGCTGCCACCGGTATTGGTATCTGGATATCGGCTGAGATTCCCTGCCCACAATCCCGCTATAGCCGGTTCGCCTGCGAAAAGAATGCCTGGAGCTTTCGGCTCAGCGCCGCAGGATGATCCCGGTTCACTTCGTGTCCCGCTTGGGGAATCCAATCGAGCTTAGCTTTTTCGATTCGCTCGCTCAACCGTAAGGCAGCGGGCCGGTTCGCCTTGTCCCCATCTCCGCACAGGATCAGGGTTGGGCAGCGAATTTTATCCAAATTTTCCGAAAAGTCCAGCGATATCATGGATCTGCACAGGGCGATCAAATCGCTCTTCTCCCAACCCATCTGCTGAAATACCGACCGAGGCATAAGGCGAAACGCCATATTCTGAAGCCGCATCAGCCCGCGGGGCGTTGCATACTGAACGCCGATCAACGCCAGCGCCTTCACCTTTTCCGGGTGCTCGGTCCCATACTGCAGCGCAAGCATGCCGCCCAAAGAGAGCCCGCACAGATAAATTGGGCCTTCCAGCCGTTCGCATGCCTGCTCCATCCCCCGATATAAGCTTTCATAGCAGGGCGCTTTCCCACGAAGCCAATCCGACATCTCCGGGCAGATCACCGTAAAGCCGTCCTGCATCCCCGCAGCCGTCTTATCCCAGCTGGAGGCCGTCTGTCCAAGGCCGTGCAGCATCATACAGTTCATTTGTTTCGCTCCCGCTTTTTGCTTTTATTTTATCATATTCCCTGCGCGCTTGCCATGAACGGCGCTTCATTGCCCTGTGGGCAAAGGACGGCGCCAGGGCAAAATCCTTTCTCTTGACCGGCAGCCGCTTTTGCCCTATGCTGGTATAAAGTTCGCCGGATACCGGCAAGAGGAGGCCGTATCATGTTTACAGCCTGTCAGCTTCGGATCAACCGCCAGCGTCTGGGGCGCACGCCCCGGGAGCGCGTTGTGGAGGGCGCGTTCCCCGTCTTTTCCTGGGCCATAGCCGCCGACCGTCCCATATTGAGGCAAAGCGCTTTCCGCCTTGTGCTCCGTATCGGCGATGCCACGATTCATGATACAGGGCGCGTCGCCTCATCCACGCCTGAATACCGATATACGGGCGAGCCGTTGCCCGCAGGCCAGCGGCTAACCGCAAGCCTAACCTTATGGGACAATGAGGGCGGCCGCAGCGAACCGCTGACCGAAGTCTTTTATCGGGGTGATATCCCCTTTGACTCGCCTTGGATCGCCGCCTCACGGGACGAACCAGGGCGCGCCGTCTACCTAAGGCGAGATTTCCACTGTGAGGAGTCCCCTTGCTTTGCGGTGCTCTATGCCTGTGGGCTAGGATATCATCAGATAACCCTTAACGGCCAAGCTTTAGACGACGCGCTGCTGGATCCCGCCCATACCGACTATACCCGCCGCCTATGCTACGCTGTGCTGCCGGAGGCACAGCGCCTGCTCCACCCCGGCGAAAATGCGCTCTGCGTTGTGCTGGGCGAAGGCTGGCGGCGCAACGAAGGCCCTTATTTGGATGCTGCGCCCCGCAAGCCCCCCTTTTTCGGGCCGCCCCAGCTCTCCGCTAAATTGGTTCTAACCTATTCCGACGGCCGCAGCCAAATCATCGCTACCGATGGCCAGTGGCAGTGGCGTCACGGCCCCATCGTGCAGAATCACCTGTTTAACGGGGAGACCTATGACGCCCGTCAGGCCCTGCCCGGCTGGGATCTCCCCGGCGCGGAGGGCTTTGAGCCCGTGCGCCTGGTGCCCGCCCCCGGCGGGAAGCCCGAACCTATGCTGATTCCACCCATCCGCGTCAAGGCCGTTTATCACCCTATCGCCCTTTCCCAGCCCAAGCCCGGCATGTATGTGGCCGATTTTGGTCAGAACATCGCCGGGGTCGTGCGTCTTGGCCTGCACGGCCTATCGCCGGGCCAGCGGATCACCCTGACCCATATGGAGCTGCTTGATGAAGACGGCACACTGTATTTGCCCAACCTGCGGGGCGCGCGTCAGCAGGACTGCTACATTGCCGCCGGCGGCGGCCGCGACGCGGATTTCTGGCAGCCGGCCTTTACCTATCACGGCTTTCGGTATGTCGCGATCGAAGGCTATTGCCCCCGGGAGGAGGATCTGACGGCGCTTCAGCTCTACACGGGCTTGGACAAGGGGAGCTATTTTTCCTGCGGCAGCGCCCTGCTCACCCAGATTCACCGCAATATCCTGATGACCGAGCGGGATAATATGCATTCAATCCTGACCGATTGTCCCCAGCGGGACGAGCGCATGGGCTGGATGAACGATGCAACCGTCCGCTTTGAGGAAACGCCTTTCAATTTTGAAACCGGGGCCATGTTCCGTAAAGTCGTGCGGGATATTGCCGCCGGGCAACGCCCGGACGGGGCCATCAGCTGCACCAGCCCCTTTGTCTATGGCGCTTATCCGGCCGACGCCGTCTGCTCCAGCTACCTAGTAGCCGCCTGGCAGAATTACCTGCACTGCGGCGACCGGGAAACCATCGAGGAAAACTTCGACGGTTTTGCCGCCTGGGAAAAATGCCTGCTGGAAAATAGTTCGGGCTATATCGTGGATTATAGCTACTACGGCGACTGGGCCGGGCCGGCCTATGCCTGCCAGGGTGAGGATGGCGCGGTGTCTGCCGTAACGCCGGGTGCCCTGATGTCCACCGGATACAGCTACCTCAACGCCTGCCTGCTGGAGCGCTTCGCCCATATCCTGGAGCGGCGCGAGAAGGCAGAAGAATATCAGGCGCTGGCAGAGCACATCCGCTCGGCTATGCTGGAAAAGTGGTACTGTCCGCAAACCGCCGCCATGGCCACCGGCTCCCAGGGCTGCCAGGCCTTCGCCCTATGGCTGGGGCTAATCCCCGAACCGGACCGCCCCCGGGCCGCCCGGTTGATGCGCGACGACCTGGTTGCGCGAAATTACCGCTTCACCACCGGCAACCTGTGCACCCGCTACCTGCTGGACATGCTAACCGAATATGGCTATGCCGACGAAGCCTACCGGCTGATGATCCGCGAGGAATACCCCTCTTTCGGTTATATGATTCAGCAGGAGGCCACCACCATATGGGAGCGCTTTGAGCTGAAGAAGAACCCTGGCATGAATTCCCATAACCACCCCATGTACGGCGCTGCGGGCGCATGGTTTTTTACGGGGCTGGCCGGTATCCGCCCAACGGCCGCCGGTTTTAGCCGCTGCCTAATCCGGCCTGCCTTTCCCCGGGAGCTGATGAGCCTGCAGGCCTCGGTAGACACGGTGCGGGGCCGTGTTTCGGTCAAGTGGCTGAAGCGCTATGGCCGCCTGCACCTGTATGTGGATCTTCCGCCAATGACCACGGCCGAGCTCATCTTCGCCGGGCAAAGCCATATGCTGGAGCCTGGTTCACACCACCGGAGCGTTCCCCTGGATGAAAGCGCTGAAATGGGGCAAGGGGTTTGATTTTTGTCTAACAATCCTCTATAATGGGCATATCGGACGTTTTACCAATGAACAGGAGGTTTTACCATGCTGGTATCTGCAAAAGAAATGCTTAACAAGGCCCGTGAGGGCAAGTACGCCGTTGGACAGTTCAACATAAACAACCTGGAGTGGACGAAGGCCATCCTGCTGACGGCCCAGGAGCTGAACTCCCCGGTCATTCTCGGCGTGTCTGAGGGCGCCGGTAAGTATATGACCGGCTACCATGCGGTGGTGGGTATGGTGAACGGCATGCTGCAGGATCTGAACATCACCGTGCCCGTGGCCCTGCACCTGGATCACGGCAGCTATGAGGGCGCCTTCAAGACCATTGAGGCCGGCTTCTCCTCGGTCATGTTCGACGGCTCCCATTACCCCATCGCTGAAAACATTGAAAAGACCAAGGAAATCGTCCGCGTAGCCCATGAGAAGGGCATCTCCGTTGAGGCCGAGGTCGGCGCCATCGGCGGCGAGGAGGACGGCGTGGTCGGCGGCGGCGAAGTAGCCGATCCCAACGAATGCCAGATGATCGCCGAGCTGGGTGTGGACTTCCTGGCTGCCGGCATCGGCAATATCCACGGCCAGTATCCCGACAACTGGAAGGGCCTGAACTTCGACGTGCTGGCCCAGGTGCAGGCCAAGACTCCCGGCATGCCTCTGGTGCTCCACGGCGGCACCGGCATCCCTGCCGATATGATCAAGAAGGCCATCTCCCTGGGCGTATCCAAGATCAACGTGAACACCGAATGCCAGCTGGCCTTTGCCGCTGCCACCCGCGAGTATGTGGAAGCCGGCAAGGACAAGGTGGGTAAGGGTTTTGATCCCCGCAAGCTGCTGGCTCCCGGGTTCGACGCTATCCGTGCCACCGTTAAGGAAAAGATGGAGCTCTTCGGATCCGTGGGCAAAGCGTAAGCCCACGGCAAAGCATGCACAAAATAGCCTTCATGGCCGCTTCTTTTAGCGCGTATCAATGACCCTTTCGATAGAGTAAGCGTAGCGGCCATCCGGGTGGGAATAAAACCGGGCAAAAAGCATTTGGCTTCTTGCCCGGTTTTTTATGCTGCGCGGAACGGTAGCGCAGCATTTCTTCCTCGTTCGGAGGATATCGTTTCGCTACCCACCTTCGATCTTAATCGCGCTCATAAACACAAGATTTTTCTCAAGATGGAGTATGCACAATGGCATTAGCGGATCCTCCTTCAAGCTGCGTCGTTAGAGTTTTATGATTATTTCTTGCAAACAAAGGTATGATTGAGCATCCGAATCCCCTTTTATTCTATCAGCCTGCCTGCTCATACCCAAAGAGCGCCCCTTGAAAGAGCGAAAAATAACGGAAGGGTTACACGGCAAAAAGCGATTCTCTAAGCTCGTAACAGAAAAATCGCAGCCATTCTGTTAGCTTTCCCGCAAAGCCGCGAAGCATCGGGTTCTATTATTTCGTAATGTTTCATGAATTGAAGGCATAAAAACCAAGTTTATCCGTCTGCCCGCTCTACGGTGACACCTAGCTGAATCTGCGCCGCACCTCAAGGGAATCGCTTTTATGCACGCCACCCTAATGGTCTGCTTTATCGATGGAGCGTTGGCGCCTCATACAGCCTGGAGAGTGTGCCTTCGCCGTTAGGAACCATCCCGCCAGCTTCCAGCCATAACCTTCATACGACCCGCCAATAGATAAAACTGCGCATAGCCGGCTCGGACCATACCACGACGGATCGAGCGATTCCTCGGCAGCGGTCTTCAAGCTTCACAAACAGGGCGCACACATTGGGCGAAAGGTTTTACTGCCTATGAAAGTCGTTTTCGTTCATGTCCGCTGCAATCCGTCCTTCAGCCGTACGAAGGCTTGCCTGCATGCCTTGACGGTAAGTCTTCTTGGAATTCCCCGCCTTTGGGTGAACCACCGCCTCATTAAGGCGCTCCGGCTGGCCGCAAAGCCTTCCCCTGCTATATTTCATGCTGTCATCCTGTTTTTCCCACTTCATCGTCTATGCCCGCGCTTCGCACTTTTGGGATTTGGCGGCCATACTATGGGATAGCGCCGCAGCGGTTGACAGAAAGCCTATTTGCGGTATGATGAGAACAGGGTTTACACATGACATATAAGGAGGTACATCATGTCACCGGTTGCATCCGCCCTGCTGGGCACAGGCTTTACCTGCATGATGACGGCGCTTGGATCGGCCACCGTCTTTCTTTTCCGCCGCGGCATCCCGCACCGCATCCAGCGAGTCTTTCTCGGATTCGCCGCCGGGGTGATGGTCGCCGCCTCAGTATGGAGCCTATTGATTCCGGCGATGGATATGGCCGCCGAGCAAGGCGGCGCTGCCTGGCTGCCCGCGGCCGGCGGTTTCGTACTGGGTTGGCTCTTTCTCCTGGCGCTGGATCACTTCATGCCCCATCTGCATGTGGGAGAAAGCGCACCGGAAGGCTTCCACGCCGATTCGCTGCGTCGTACGACGCTTTTGGTTCTGGCCGTCACGCTGCACAATATCCCCGAGGGCTTGGCTGTAGGCCTGGCTTTCGGCCTGGCAGGCCGGGGCGGCATAGGTTACACCCTGCCGGCTGCCATGGCGCTGGCCCTGGGCATGGGGCTTCAGAATTTTCCCGAGGGCGCGGCCATCTCGCTACCTTTAAAGCGCGAGGGGCTCTCTTCCGGCCGCTCCTTCCTCTACGGCGCGCTTTCCGGTGTCGTGGAGCCGGCAGCTGGGCTTGTCGGCGTGCTCCTGGCTGCCTCTATCGCCTCGCTTATGCCCTGGATGCTCTCCTTCGCCGCCGGCGCTATGATCTATGTGGTGGTAGAGGAACTGATTCCTGAAGCCCACTTGGGCGAGCACTCTCACTCCGGCACCGCCGGAGTGATGCTGGGCTTCCTCATCATGATGATTTTAGACGTGGCGCTAGGATAATCTTTTTCTCCCTGCCAGAGAGAAAGGCTGCTTTCGCCAATGCCGCACGGGAAAGATTTAGGAAAAACTTCGTGTAGCATTATTTCCTTGCTTCCAGAAAGCAGCCGCATGATCTTCCTATTGATTACAGGATGTGCATGAAATGCCGAAAAAATCGGCAAAACGCCCCTGATTAAACCCGGTGAGGGTGGTAAAACGGATCCGCTAAATCCACAAACGGCAGGCGCATAATGCGCCTGCCGTTTGCATTATCCGCCATGTTCAAGCAAATCTTAACGCCTTATATCAAGCATGGACGTAAAATCCGCATACATCGGCAACGTAACGTAACGAGACAAATGTAATTCTTGTTCGGTTTTGATAACTTCGTCTATATGCAAGGAAAGGACAATTTTTTTAAAGTCTATCCGTTCCAGCACTTTCTTTGTGTACGGCCTTTTTGAATCCGCAAAAGCGATGCTCGCCAGAAACCTTTGAACTTTTTCCGAGTTGAGCAGGAGCATTGCGACATAGGCCATATTATAGCGATCAAAGCAAATGAAATAGCTGGTATCGTCAACCATAACAGGCTTATGATCGTCTGAATATAGTAGGGAAAACAAGGGTTTCTTGTTAAAACCGCTAACCCCCACTTTATATTTTGAATAAGAATAGTCGCCTACCCCGAACATAGAAAAGGGCGGCGCACCTTGATAAATAGCACTTTTTCTATTCTCGAAAGCCGCTATATTATCGTTCAGATACTTCCATGTTTTAGGCACTTCTTTTTCAAGGTGATCCGTTTTTTCACGAGGTTTCTTTTGCGTCACGATTACAAATTTTGAAAAATTATGAATAATCGGCGCTTTGAACATGCTGCTTTTCATTAACGGGAACACAATATCCTGTTCAATGTGAACCGTTTCATTTTTTCCATTTTGCAGCGTGCCATTTCTCGCAGTTAACTCCATGACTTTTGAGCAGTCATGTTTTACACCCTGCCGCCATTCAAAGCAACATTGGCCATCAAAATTTTCCATGGCCGCGGCATCCAAGTTACTATAAAATTGGCCATTTGAATATCCAAACTTCGATTGAATCGTATCCGGCTTATCGAAATCGTAAACTGTACAATGATCCGGCGAAAGCGGCTTATCTGAAAGCTGAATCACAAGGACGCAGGCGCTTGCATCGATTCCGAATACCTTTGAAGCGTCAAATTCCAGAATATCGCAGGATGCAAACGAAACATTCTCCCTTTTTAATTCCTTGAATACGTTTCTCGCAACGGACATTTTGCAAAGCATAGCGATGACTGTATTCGTATTGCTATACTCATTTATCAATTGCAGAATCATATATTCACAAATATCAAAATTACTGGCCCCCGTCATTGCGTCTATGCCCTTTAGCCCCTTGAAATTTGCCTTATGAGGCAGATTATCAGAGCCAAGGACCGATAATGTGCTATTCGTCACCCATGGCGGGTTACCAAGGATAAGCACCTGACGCTGATCTTTGATTAAATCTTTAGATGAAAATGCAAAAAAATCAGAATTGATGATCTTAACTTTTTCATTCTCCAGAGAATTTTTGCACACTTCGCAATAATCCGGATTTATTTCGATTCCATAATATTCTCCGGCTTGAAATAAAAGGCTGCTTCTCAAAAAATTGCCAACGCCGCAGGTCGGTTCCACGACTGCGGAGGGCTTGATGTGGCGAAATTCCTTCAAATATCGGCAAACGCGTTCGGCAAAGTCTATCGGAGTTTGATAATCGCCGTATTCGCGCTTACCACTCATGATTGACAACCCCTTGGACGCTATTTTTTAATGCTATAACCCTTGCATACTGCAAGCGCCATTGTAATGCGTTACTAATGGTGAGGTATCCTTGTTCCGGGGGAGATTCAAGTATTTCATCGGCGAGATCACGGTAGACAATTTCATCTCCAGGGACATTTTTGTCTTGGAGATATCCGATAATATCTTCTCTATTGGCGCCGTCGAATATCGTTTCACGCAAGCGTTTTGTAATCGTAAAATCGGCGGTTCTTTCCTTGTTAATAAAAGTGCAGTGTGTAAAATGCAGCGTGCAGGAATCGCTTGTATCATGCTTTTCATAAATAAAAACCAAAAGATTATAGCCTAGCCCGAAGATTTTTTGGCGCGCATTCTGAAAGGGGCAGCTTGATTGCGGTTGCGTAATCGAGGTTACCTTTATATCCGTTTGTATATCGTCGCCAGGCAAGTCGATACCTTTGGCGCTGCTACCGACTTTCACGCTATAATGCGCTTTGAGAAAATTTTGGAATTTATGCTCAACATAGGTGCCAACGGCCTTGCCATCGGTAACGCCAATAAGTTCAGCATGATTTTCTCTGCTCTCAATTTCACAAAAGCGTCTTGCAGCTTCAACGAGTTCGTTGATTGTCAATACCGGCTTCATATATATCTCCTATTTTCGCATGTAGGTACAATAATGCAAATCAAGCATAGCACAATGCCCCTTGTTTCTCAATAAAAAACATTTGCATTCTCCATACCGCCATTTCGTATTTTCGCTGTCGTTCCGATATAACACATGAGCATATAGAGCGAAGTGAAGCACGGATCCATAAGCGCTTCCCCGTTCTATATGCTCTTCTTAAAAAATAATCACGTGTATGCCGTTAAGCTTCCGCCTAAATATGATCGTGCGCAGATCAAGCAAGGTTGCTTTCCTGTGTAACGTTAGCTTTCTTAGGTCGCTCTCACTTTATCCCTACCCGGGCGCTTATTGGATAAAGCTGTATAGATCCGCCGAGGGAACAAAGGTGATGGGCAGCGCCTCCCCTACCAGAGGCCGCAACCATGTAACCATCCACTTCATCCCCAACTCCTCCCAGGAAATGTGGCCCACATTCAGGATCGCCTTGTTGCGCCCCTGCTGGGCTGCGTCGCGCGCATATGACATGGCTGTCCAGTCAAGGACCTCGCCCGGAATAACCACATCCACTTCAGGGCGCATGATCTGCCGGGTCGCATCCTGCTCCGGGCCAAAGCACATGTGCCCGCCAAAGGCGATATTCTGCACCATAGCCTCAGGATTGCCTACATAACGCACTGCGTTCAGATGCATTTTTTCCTTCACATAAAGCGCAAGCTCCTTCACTGTAACCGGTTTGGGCAGGTGCACGCGGCCCTGGAATCCATCGCCTTCCATGTAGTCCAACCATCCCATCTCTGCCATGACGCCGGTAAAGATCCCGTCGGGCCGGTGAGCGTGGATATGGTCGTGATCCCGCCAAACGGCAATGCCATGCTCGTCCAGCAAGCCTCGCTTTTGCTCATATACCGGGTCGCCGGCCAGCCAATCCACCGGATCCATATGGGTATAAAAGGTCGGCTCATGCACAAGGATTAGATTGGCCCCCAGCTCAATCGCTTTACGGATCACCGCCATGGAGGCCGCGCAGGTGGTCACGATACCCCGGCACTCGTCGGAAGGATTGCCGCACTTGAAGCCGTCGCATGTGGGCTTGTCCTGAGAAAGCTCGGGATGATAATTCAAAATTGCGTCGATTACTTGTTGAATGGTCATTTTTCCCTCCTCGTTCCGGCAGGCTTACCCGCCATGTGAATACTGCGCGCTTTTCCCCTTTTTCTTGACATTCCGGCGCGTTATGCTATTTTTAGTATAATCCAAATTTTCCTTTATGGCAAAAGGAGGTCATCATGTCAATCCTTTTAACGGAATTCGATCCCGCGCCGGCGATCATCGAACCCGCATCCCTCATTGCTCCCATGGATGGCTTTCCCCGTGTGGCCGTCGGGCCCTTTTCCGGCGACCTTTTCCACAGCATCCAGCAGATGCCGGGCGTCAGGCAGCTCACGCAGATCGGCTGTGCCAATGGCAAAACCCCGGTGCTGTCTGTTCCCTATCAGGGCGTGGAGATCGCCGTATTCCTGGCCCCTGTGGGCGCTTCCTGCTGCGTCGGCGCCCTGGAGGAGCTCCACGCGCTGGGCGCGCAGTCCTTTTTGACCTTCGGCTCCTGCGGCGTGCTGAACCGCTCCATCCAGGACGGCGGCCTGATCCTACCCACCTCCGCCTTTCGGGATGAAGGGACCAGCTACCACTATGCCCCGCCTGCCGACGAAATCGATCTTGATCCCCGGGGCGTGGCCCTGTTGACTCAATGTGCCGAGCGTCTCTCCCTGCCCTACTGCTGCGGAAAAGTTTGGACCACCGACGCCTTCTACCGTGAAACGCCCGGCAAAATGGCCCGCCGGAAAGCGGCAGGAGCGATCGCCGTGGAGATGGAGTGCGCCGCTCTGGCCGCCTGCGCCGCCTTCCGTGGCTTTTCCTTCGCAACCTTTCTCTATTCCGCCGATAACCTGGATGCCGCTGCCTGGGATAAGCGAGGGCTCTCCCGCCAGGGCGTCCACATCCGCGACCAGGTATTGGGCTTGGCCTTTGAGGCTGCACTGGCGTTGGACAGCCTTATCCGCTAAAGCCTGGGGCCTCCGCCATGGCCGCTTTCAGCGCAGGCCACACCTGGCGCAACCGCGGCACGATGGGTGCAGCGATGAGCCCCGCATCCATCATACCCTCCAACTCCTCCAACGATACCCAGCGATAATCCGCCGTCTCCCCTGGCTGCAGGCGGATCTGCGCCGTCCCCTCCATAGAATATAGGTAGATATCCACCGCCGAAGAGGTACCCCAGGCGGTATCCAGAAAACGCAGCGCCTTCATCGAAGGCGTAAGTCCCGTCTCTTCCCGCAGTTCCCGCAGCGCACCCTCCAGGCTTGTTTCCCCTGCCAGCACAGCGCCGCCGGTGTTCTCCCAGCAATTGGGATAAACCGGCTTGGCTTTATCCCGCAGGGTCAGGAGCATGCGCCCCCGGCCATCCACTACGCACACGGCCGCCACAAGGTGATAGCAGCCGGGCTCCAGGGGCCGGCCGCGCTCATGGGTGCGCCCCAGGGGTCGGCGTTGCCGGTCAAACAAATCCCATTTTTCCATACGTCCTCCTTATCGCACTTTGTCCCAAGTTTCCATTGCCGCCTCCGCCGCTCGAGCCATTTCTTGCGGCGTTGCTTCGCCCCAATAGCTTACAAAGATGGCGTTGCCCCGTAGCGCGGCCGCCATCTCCAAAAGGGGGCCATCCTGCCGGTAAAGGCACAGGCTCAGCGCGGTTTCCTCCATGGGGGTAAAGTCCGTCTCCGGCCCGATGGCGTATTGGGGGATCATCTCTCGAGCCAGTTGCCCACCCCATTGAGGGAAGTCCGTATACAAGGCCCGCTGAATGATCCAGGCGCCTGCCTCACCGGTTTCCCGGCTCGTATAGCCTATGGCAAAGGGCGACCACGTTCGTTCCAGCGTATGATCGGCTACAGCAAGCGCATCCTCAACTGGGCTGCGCTGGTAGTCCGGTCCTTCCAGCTGCATCAGCAACACGACCGGCGCATCCTGCTCTGGCAGCGGGCTTTCGCCGCTGAGGCGCCACATGGCCAGTCCTAAGGCCGCTCCCACCAGCACGGATGCCGCGCCTATGGCGCACAACGCCGCTCTGGCCCGCCGGACACCACGGTAGGGTGCGCTGTGGTCGATCGGTCGGCCGCTGCGCAGCCTGCGCTTCAATTGCCAAGCCGACCAAAATCCTAGGGCAGCCTCGATCAGCCCGGTCAAATAAAGGGGGCCCAGCAAGAGCAGCAGCATCAGGAGTCCTTGGGCCCACAGGCTCAGCCAGGGGATTCCACCCCTCCACAACGCCAAAGGGAGCAGGCCGACCGCCAAAAACAGCGTCGTATCGAGGCAGCGCCAACAGCTGGCCCGCAGCCGTTTCATCGTCCAGGCCTGCTCATAGCAGTCCGTATAGATCTCGCCCGTCCCTTCGGGGGCCGCAAAGATTTGGATCATCTCCCTGCCGGCGATCCATCGCCAGCCCGCCTGCTCATACAGGGCCTTTTGCTCGGCAAAGGATTCGTTTTCCTCCGCCAGTTCAATGCGATAGCAAAGCCGCTGCGGCGCTCCCTGGTCAAAGCGGGTCAGCCATGCACCCCGCTTTTTTAAAATCCACCCCCGGGCCGCTTGGTCAGCATACCAGTGCTCCGCCTCTCCAATGCGCCAGAACGGCATATTCAGGCGGTATTTACGCCTGCCCATCCCCATCCTCCTCAATCTGCCTGCCATCGGCCACCATGGCCTTGAGCCGGGCGTATTCCCGGGCGAGCGTTTCCCGGCCAGCGGCGGTGATACGGTATACCTTTCTCCGCCCGTCATCCTCGTCCAGAAGGATCAGCCCCTCCTTTTTCATCCGGGTCAGCACGCCGTACAACGTCCCTGGCCCCATAACCACCCGGCCGGCCGAAACCTTCTCCACCTCGCCCATCAGCCGGTATCCGTGTCCCGGCTTTGTCAGGGCTAGCAGCACATAATACATGGCCTCTGTCATCGGCCCTTGCTGTGCATTCATGCTTTCCTCACTATTATGTCTCACGATATATCGTATAGCATAATAATAAGGCAGCAGCCGGACGCTGTCAATCGCCTTTCCTATTCTTAAGTGATTTGGGGCTCTCCGCATCGTCCTGCGAACCAAAATTCACATAAAGAAACCCCGCCTGAACGGTCGGGGTTTCTCAGTATAATGGTTTATCCTTCCTTCTTGGGGTGCTTCTCCCGGTAATCGGCAATAGCAGCGTGCAGCGCCTCCTCAGCCAGCACGGAGCAGTGCAGCTTCACCGGCGGCAGGCCGCCCAGGGCCTCAATCACCATCTTGTTGGTGATCTGCAGCGCCTCGTCCACGGTCTTTCCTTTGACAAGCTCGGTGGCCATGGAGCTGCTGGCGATCGCCGCGCCGCAGCCAAAGGTCTTGAACTTCACATCGGTGATTACGTCGTTTTCATCCACCTTGATGAAAATCTTCATAATATCGCCGCATTTGGCGTTCCCCACCTGGCCTACGCCGGAAGCGTCGTCGATTTCGCCCACATTGCGGGGATTGACAAAATGATCCATTACCTTATCCGTGTACATGACAAACTCCTTCCTCATCCTCGTTGTCGGGATGATCCGCATCCAGAGGGGACATGGCCCGCAGCCGGGCCACGATACCCGTCAAAAGCTCTACAACCCGGTCCACCTGCCCCTCATCGTTCTCTTCACCCAGCGAGAAGCGCACCGAACCGTTGGCATCGCCATGCTTCACGCCAATGGCCAGCAGCACATGGGAGGGATCCAATGAACCGGAGGTGCAGGCCGAGCCGCTGGAAGCGGCAACGCCTGACATATCCAAATGCAGCAGCACCGACTCAGACTCGATATACTTAAAGCTGACGTTCAGGTTGCCCGGCAGCCGGCGTTCCATGGAGCCGTTCACCGTCACGTCAGGGATGTTTGCTTTCAGGCCCGCAAGCAGCCGGTCCCGCAAGGCGGCGATCCGCGCGCTGTGGCCTTCGATATCGGCAGTTACCCGCTCGATGGCCGCGCCCAGGCCCACAATGCCCGGGTGATTATAGGTAGAGCCGCGCTTGCCCCGCTCCTGCGCGCCGCCGTGGATGAGGTTTTCCATCCGCAGGCCCTTGCGCACATACAGCGCGCCCACACCCTTGGGACCATAGAATTTATGGGCCGAAAGCGATAGCATGTCGATATTCATCGCCTGCACGTCGATGGGCACCGCGCCGACGGCCTGCACCGCATCGGTATGGAAGGCGACGCCCTTCTCCCGGCATATCGCGCCGATTTCAGCGATGGGGTTGATCGAGCCGATCTCATTGTTGGCAAACATAACCGATACCAGCACCGTATCCGGCCGGATAGCCTCGGCCACCTGCTGGGCCGTAACCAGCCCCTGGTTGTCCACCGGCAGATAGGTCACTTCAAAACCCTGTTTCTGCAAAAACTCACAGGTGTGCAGCACGGCGTGATGCTCAACATTGGTGGTGATGATATGCCGTCCCTTCGCCTGGTTCGCCAACGCGAAGCCCTTCAGGGCCCAGTTATCGGCCTCTGTTCCGCCGCTTGTGAAATAGATTTCATCCTCGCGGGCGATGTTCAGCGCCCGCTGCACCTGGCTCCGAGCCTTTTCCACGGCGGCCCGAGCCGTCCGCGCTTCGGTATAGACGGAAGAGGCGTTACCAAACTGCTCCGTAAAGTAGGGCAGCATGGCCGCCAGCACATCCGGGTTCACCGGCGTAGTCGCGGCGTGATCCATATAAATCCGATCCATTCTTTATCCTTCCTGCTTGTCGTTGTATTCCTGCGCCAGCTCGGCCAATGTCATATGATCCACCAGCTCGGTGATGGCGGCGTAGATTTTTTCCCACAGCACCCGTCCGGCGCACCCGCCGCTGCGGCATGGGCTGTCGTCATCCAGCAGGCAGTCCACCGGGGCCATGGAGCCCTCCAGCGCATATAGCACTTCGCCCACCTTAATCTCCTCCGGCGGCCGGGATAGGCAATATCCGCCTTGCGCCCCCCGGCTGGAGCTGACCAGCGCCGCCCGACGCAGCTGGTTCATCAGCTGCTCTAGAAAGGGCTCGGGGATCTGCTGCCGCTCGGCGATCACCTTCAGCGGCACCGGTCCTTCGCCATAGCGCTTTACAAGTTCATACATGGCGTTCATGCCATAGCGTGATTTGGTGGTAAGCTTCATTTGACTTCCCTTTTCCATCCTGCCCGGAACAATACCCGACTAATTTAATCAGTTTTAATCCGTTGTTACTGTAGCATACCCAACTATTTTTGTCAAGATTCATAACGACAAATTTTTCACAAAAAAAGAAGCCGTCCGTATCGGCTTCTCTCGTGGAATGTCTTCCTTATTCATCCCGCAGCCCGCCCTCTAAAGCGTTGCGCATGGCCAGGATGTATTTTGCGCGATCTAAGGGGCTTACGCTGCGCCGGGGGCAGGTTTCACCCTTCTCCAGCGGGCAGGGTCTGTAGCCGTCAAAGCGGCTTGTCACGACGGCCCGTCCGCCGGTCATCGCCGCCAGCTTCCGGGGTAATTCAAGGGTTTCCGACACCGGCAGGCGCGCCGTCACCGTCGTCATTTCCCCATCGGCCTGCGGCGCTTCATATTCGCCCCGCATCAGCAGCACCTCGTTCATCACCCGGCCGCCCAGGGCTTGGGGCACCGTAATGCGGCAGCGCAGCATGGGTTCCAGCAGTTGGCTGCCCGCATCCTTCAGCGCTTCCATGACCGCCCAGGGCGTCGCCAATACAAAATCCAGCGGATGGGTATGGATGGGATGGTCTTCCCCATCCACCAGCGTCAGCTTTACATCGGTGACCTCCCAGCCCAGCATGCCCTGCCGCAGCGCCCGCGGGATGGTCTGCTCCACCTGGCGCCGGTAGCGATAGGGCAGGCGCGCCGGCGAGGCAATGCAGGCATACTGCACCCCGCTGCCCAAGGGCAGTGGCTCCACCCGGAACTTAAGGATGGCCCAGCAGGGCTTGGGCATGGTGTAGACGGCGATTCCCTCGCCCGGAGCGGCCACCGTCTCTTTATATACGACCTTAGGCGGACCAAAGGACGCCTCCAATCCAAAGCGGTCCCGAAGCAGCGCGCCCAGAATCTCAAGCTGAATCGCACCCATCACGTCGCAGGTAAGCTGCCGGGTCAGCGAAGACCAGTGAACCCGCATCAACGGATCGGCGGCACAAATCTCATCCATTGCGCGGCGCAGCGCCGGCATATCTTGCTCCTCTGCGGGGATCACTTGGCTCATCAGGAGGGGCTCCATCAGCTTGCCCGGCGTCAGGTCCCGGGGCAGCTGCGACGCATCGCCCAGAATATCGCCGGCGCGGCAATCCGGCAAGCCATAGACCACCGCTACATCCCCCGCCGCCATTGCCGGTAAATCCTTACGGCCCACGGGTTGCAGCGTCCGGATAGCGGTGATTTTTGCAGCGTTTCCCTTAAACTCCAAGGCGTCCCGAGGCGCCAGGCGGCCGGAAAAAAGCCGCACATGGGCGGCCCTGCCCAGTTGCCGGTCGCTCTCCACGCCGAATATCACGCCGCAAAGCGCCTCCCCTGTCGGCTCCGGCGGCGGCAGCCAATCGACCATGGCATCCAGCAGCGTTTCCAGCCCCTGATCCCGGGCGGCGGACCCCTGCAGCACCGGCGTCAGCCGGCAGCTGCCCACGGCCTGGGCCAGAAGCGGCTCCGCCTGGCTTCTCGTCACGATTTCGCCTGCCAAGTAGCGCTCCGCCAAGGTGTCGTCCAGGTCGGCCAGCGCCTCCAGCAGCGGTTCCGGCAGTGCGTCGTCGGGGCCGTAATCTGTAAAATTCGGGGGCACAGGCACCAGCGTCGTCCCCAGCCGGCGCTTGAGCGCATCCAGCACTGTTTCAGGGTCGGCGGTGGGCCGGTCGCACTGGTTGATAAAGATCAGCCGCGGCATATGCCCAGCCTCCAGCGCTTCCCACAGCAGCTCGCCGTAGGGCTTCAACCCATCTACCGCCGATACCATCAGCACCGCGCCGTCCAGCGCCCAAAGGGAGCGCTCCACCTGAGCGGCAAAATCGGCATGACCAGGCGTATCGATCAGGTGGATCGCCGTATCACGCCACGTCATAGCCACGCATGTAGCCTCCACTGAAATGCCTCTTTCACGCTCCACGGCCATGCGGTCGGAATAGGCGGTACCTGCGTCTACGCTGCCCCGGCTGCGAATCGTGCCGGTGCGGTAAAGCAGGTGCTCGGTCAGCGTGGTCTTGCCCGTATCCACATGGGCCATTACGCCGATGTTGCGCCGGCCGCTCATGCCTGCTCCACCCGGCGCTGGTACAGCGCCCGGAAATTGGATATCCGATGGAAGGTGATGAAATTGGAGTCGTGAAAGCTATGGGCCCCGTTGAAGGCGGTACGGCTCAGCGCCAAAAGGTCATCTCCTACCATTTGGAAATCCGGATACTGAAATCCTATGAGTCCGGGGTCGCTGTCCCGGTAATCGATGAGGTCGGCATGCACCTGCCAATGCACCAGATCCTCGGAGGTGGACAGCGAAAGCACATTTCTGGCCGCCGGCGCGTCCTGCCGGGTAATGCGGTTAATCAGGGCCACATAGCGGTCGCTTTCCGGATCCCGCCGGATGCAGAACTTGGTAATGCCGCCGGGGAAGTCCACGATCCGCACGAATTGCTGAGGTTCGTCGGGCCCTTGATAGGCCAGCATAACCGCCCGGTCATGGTCGGGCCGGCAGCCGCCGATGGCGTAGCGCAGCAGATTATAAACACGATCATCGGGCCCTTCCACTGCGTTGCCCTCTAGCATACCCATGGCCGGGCCGGCAGCCGCGCCGGGCCAGGCCGTATCCTGTGCCGTCAAAGGCGTAACGCTCCAGCTCTCCGCCCGCAGCAGGTCTGCCCCAGATGGAGCTGACAGCATAGCTGAGGCATGGCCGCCCATCTCCCATCCGCCCCATTCCACCGCTGTATAGAGCCGACCGCCCGCTTCGATCACCGGAACAGGCGCCCGGTGCACCCCGCCCCGGGCCGAACGCCCGCTTCCGGGCAGCAGCCGGGTTGGCGCGCCGAAGCTTGCACCCTCATCGTCGCTGCGGGCAATGAGCAGGTCGCCATATTCGGTGGATACCCCCAGCATATATAATGCACCGCCGTGCACAAATAGCTTCCCCCAGAAGCAGGGGAACAGCTGACACTGGGGCCGCCAGCTTATGCCGCCGTCGCGGGAGATCATCACCAGCGTCAGGTTCTGGGGCTCGCGGGGCGCATACACATCCATCGATGCCACCAATGCGCCCGAAGGCAGCATGGCCAGGCTGGGGCTGCACAGGTAGCGGCCGGAAAAGCTGTAACGTTCATCCTGCGGATGCAGATAGTTGACGACTTGGCCGGGAACAAAGCCCGTACGGAAGGGAATCCAGGGGCCGAACACACCACCGGGCAGCGCCAGGGACAGCGCATATTCGCCCCCGGGCTCCAAGCCCTCCAGGCGGCCATGTCCACCGACGAGCCGCGCCCGTCCTTCTTGAGGGCCGCGCCAGCGCACCTCGACCGTCGTCTCCGGCCAATAATCCAGCTCCAGGCTATCCGGCCCAGGGGCCATCCGCGCCACCTCAACCGTCTGATGCGGCCAATCCATCGGCCGGTACGGGCGGTAACTCCACATGGACGTACACTTCATGATCATGCCTCCCGGTATTGATATCTTTAGTTTACCACATCCTCCGGCCGTCAGCCACGCCTCCGATGCGGAAAGGCAAAGCTATGCGTTCAGCCAAAGGCGGCTGCCTTCACGGCTGCGCTCCACCACGACCTGCCGCTCAATGCGTTCCTTCAGTTCGGCCACATGGGAGATAATGCCCACCATGCACCGCCCGCCGGAAAGAGCGGTCAGCGCGTCCATGGCCTGCTCCAGCGCCTGGCTGTCCAGCGATCCAAATCCCTCGTCGATGAACAGCGCGTCCACCTCTACGCCTCCAGAAAGCCGCTGGATCACATCGCTTAAGCCCAGCGCCAGCGCCAGCGAGGCCTGGAAAGACTCGCCGCCAGAGAGGGATTTGACGGTGCGGGTTTTGCCGGTGTAGTGATCGAGCACATCCAGCTCCAACCCTGACTGGCTTCTGAGATCGGCGGGCGCCTGGCGGCGCAGCAGCGCATACCGTCCCGCAGTCATCGCGGCCAGCCGCAGGTTGGCCTGCGCGATCACTTGGGAGAAGTAGGCAGCCTGCACATACTGCTCGAAGGTGATCCGTTGGCGGCCCGCCAGTTCGCCGTTGGCCGTCTGCGACAGCTCCCTCAGCTGGGCATAGCGCGCCAGCGCCGCACCCCGCCGGGCTGCGCCCTGGCGCAGCGCGTGATATACCAGGCGGTTCTGCTCCAGCCGCTGCCGCAGCTGCCCCTGCCGGGCGTTGGCCCGCTCCAGCGCTTCCTCCAGCTGCTGGGCCGCCGCAGACGCCGTTTCTACCGTTTCTCCCTCCAGGCGGCCCAGCTGCTCCTCCAGAACCGTGCGCTGCTGCTCAAGCTGCTGCCGCTGCCGGTCATATTCTGTGATCGCCCGCTCCATCGCTTGGCGCGCTTCGGGTAAAAGCCGCCGCGCCCGGCACGCCTCGGGGCTTTCCCATCCGCCTTCCAGGCAAGCCCGGCGATACCGCTCCATGGCCTCTTTTGCCTGCCGCTGCCCTTCCTCCGCTTGGCGCTTTCCCTCCTCGCAGAGGGTGCTTGCCCGCTCTAAGGCGGCCTCCTCCTGCTTTAGCGAGGCCTGCGCCTGTTCCATGGCTGCCTTGATCCCACGGCAGCGCTCCAGCAGCCTATCCCGCTTGGTTTGCGCCTGCTCTGCATTCATTTCATCTAGGGCCTGGGCAAGGGTCTCCATCTTGGCCCGTGCGCCGTCTGCTGATTGCCGGGCCAGGTCCATGGTCTGGCGCGCATCCGCCTGCTGCGCTTCTAGGATCTCCAGCTTCTGCTGGGCCCGCTGCGCCATCTGCCGAGCCTGCTCTGCCTGTTGGGCCTGCCGTTTTATCCCTTCGGCCTGCTCCTGAAGCGCCTGAACCTGCCGCTGGTTCTCTTCCATCTGCCATCGCAATGCCTCCGGATTCAAGTCGGCTGCCAGGCCTTCTTGCTGCAGCTGGCTTTGCAGCGCCTTTTTTGCGGCCGCGAGCCTCGCCCCCTCAGATCCAGCCGCGCGTACCGCTTGCTCCAACGCTTGCCTGGCCTGCTCTTCCTGGCGCTCGAACGCAGCCAATGCTTGCCGATCCGGGCAATCCCCCGCAGGGCGCGCTGGGGCTGGATGCGTGCGGGATCCGCAGACCGGGCAAGGTTCGCCTTCTTCAAGCGTTCCCGCTAAAAGCGCCGCCTGGGCCCGATAGAAAAGCTGCCTTGCTTGGGTATGCCGCTGCCGCGCCTGAGCGTAAGCATTTTCCGCTTGAGCATAGGCGGCGTCCGCCCTGCTTTTCAGGCCGCTGATCCCTGCAATTTCGCTGAACTGCCGCTGGATCAACGCCAGCCGGCTGCTTCGTTCCAGCAATTGTTCTGTTTTCAGCGCAAGGCTTTCCTGCTCGCCCGGACCCACGGCCAGCGTTTCCGCCCGCTGCAGCTGTTCACTCAGATAGGCCTGGCCCTGGTCCCGGCGCGCAGCCAGTTCATCCGCCCTCCGGCGGGCCGTCTCCGCCTCGCTCTCCAGCGCGCCGACCCGTGCGGCCAGTTCATCCCGCTGGCGGTATAGCGGAAGCTTCCCCTCGATCGCAGCAGCTTCTGCCGATGCCTCATCCAGCTCCTGTTCCCGCCCTTTGGCCGTCTCCACCGCGGCCAGCGCCTGGGTCCAGGCGGTAAGCGCCTCTTCCCGGCGGGAAAGGCGCGCCTGCAGCTCCTTCTGAGCAGCCTCCGCCTGCTGCCGGGCCAAGCGCTCGCTTTCCGCGGGGCCGTCGGTCAGCTCTGCAACCCGTCTGTCCTCTGCCAAGCGCCGGCGTTCTTCCTCCCTTTCCGGCGACTGCGCCTCCAGCTGCGCCCAGGCTGCACGGTTCTCATCCAGCCGCTGGCGGTTCTCTTCCGCCTGCAGGGACCGTTCCAGCGCGCCATGGGCGGCTTGGAGTTTCGGCGTCAGCAGGCGCGCCCGTTCAGTCAGCTCTTCCAACGCGCTTTCGTCCTCCCGCAGCATCGCCTCGGCCGTTTCCAAGGCCTGCGGCAGGTCACAAATCGCCTCAGCCTGCAGCCATTGGGTCCATGCGTCCCGCCAGCGGCTGTCCTCCGGCACGGCAAATCCTGCGGCCCGCTGCAGCAGGCCGCGGCGCTCTTGCTCCATTTGCGTGTATAGCCCTTTCTCCTCCTCCTTTAGCGTCATCTGGGCCCGGCGGTACCCTTCAGTGGCAAAAACGCGCCGGAATATCTCCGAGCGCTCGCGGCTGTCGGCCAGCAATAGCTTGAGGAACTCCCCCTGGGCGATCATGACGATCTGCTTAAACTGCCGTTCCTCCATCCCCAATAGCTCCGTTACCGCGCGAGTGACCTGGCTGCATCCGGTAACGACGCTACCATCCGGCCGGGTCAGCGTAGCCTCCGCCACCGTCATCACGGTGCCCGCGCCTCGCTTTTTCGGCCGCTCATAGGCCGGCATGCGCTGGATATGGTACCGCTCCCCCCGCTGGGTGAAGGTAAGCTCCACATAGGTCCGCCGCCCGGCCGGGGCATAATCGCTGCGCACCGATGTCACCGGCCGGTTAGAGCCGCTGGCTTCCCCATATAGGGCGAAGGCCAATGCATCAAAGATCGTGGTCTTACCCGCGCCCGTATCGCCGGTAATCAGAAACAGCCCGCCGCCCAACCGGTCGAAGTCCACCTCCGCCCGCTCCGCATAGGGTCCAAACCCCTCCATCACAAGCTTATTGGGCCGCATCCAGTTTCCCTCCTTCCAGCGCCTTGCGCGCCATCTCCCGCTGCTCCTGGCTCATGGTCCGGCCATGAACGGCGGCAAAAAAATCCTCCAGCAGTTCTTCTGGGCTGAGCCGCTCTACCGCGCCGGCCTCGGCCGCCAGCCCGCCTTCCGCCTGAAGGGGGCGGATCGGGAAATCGATTCGCAGCAGATTGGGGTAGATCGTTTTCAGACGGGCCGCAGCGTCCAACACAGGGCCTTCATCGGTTAGTATAGCCCGAACAAAGCAATCGCTGGGTTCTCCGGCAGATAGGAGCGCTTCCAGCGGCCCCTCTACCACCAGCATATCCCGCTTGGGCGCCAGCGGCAGCGCCGTTAATTCCACCTGCCCCTTTTCCTTTATCTCTACCAGGGTGACGCTCTTTTCGTGCCGCGCCTCGGAAAAGGAATATTTCAGCGGTGAACCAGCATAGCGCACCGTGGGCCGCCCTATGGCCTGTGGCCGATGAATATGCCCCAGCGCCACATAGTCAAAGCCCTCCAGCGCCGAAACGTCCAAATTATACGCGCCGCCCACGGCAATGGGATCCATCTCGGAATCGGAGCGCTCCGGCCCCTGCCCGCCCGCCGTTACGAATTGGTGCGCCACCAGCACGTTGCGGTGGGAGAAATCCACGGCGGCCGCCTTCAGTACGGCCCGCACGGCATCTTCGTAGCTTTCCACCTGGCCGAACCATCGCTTTACACGGCCTGGCTTCAAAAAAGGCATCAGGTAAAAATTCACCGGGCCATATTCGTCCCACTGGCGGATGGGGGCAAGCGTTCCGCCATACTGACCCGCCAGGTATACGCCCTGGCGCGCCAGGATCCTGCGTCCGAAAGCCAGCCGCTCACCGGAATCATGGTTGCCGGCAATTGCGTACAGCGCAATCCCGTCCCCGGCCAGGCCCGACACAAAATCGCTAAAAAGTTCCACTGCCTCAGCCGGTGGCACTGCCTTATCATAGATATCCCCAGCGATGATCAGGGCGTCGGCGCCCGTGTGCCGTGCCATGCGCCGCAGCTCTTCCAGCATGTGGCCCTGCTCCTCTAAGAGGCTGATTTCGTTGAGCCGCTTTCCCAGATGCAGGTCCGCCGTATGCAATAGCTTCATGCTTCCTCCTTTACCGAGTGGCGATCCATATCGCAGCCAGCCCGATCCACAGCGCCGCCATAATCGGCACACCTACCGAAAAGCGCCTGTGCCGCGTCTTATGATGAAAAGCCTGCATGCCCACCCAGAAAAGCGGCGCGCCGCCCAAAGCGCAAATGGCCAGAAGCGTCCGTTCAGGAATGCGCCATGCGTGCTTTTTAGCCTTTGCTTTGTCTAGGCCGCATAGCGCGAAGGCCAGCAGGTTAATGGCAATCCCGTATATTATTCCGTATGGCATATCGTTCCTTCCTTTATAGAAAAAGGGCCGGGTTTCCGGTCCTTTCATCATGTCAATCGCTCAGCATGGAGTGAGCATGGCGCCCGGCAGGCATCCGCCCACTTTGCCTCTGCCTCATGGGGACGGATCTTTTGATGCTTCGCGCGTCTTGTGTTTGTTGCGCTTACGGCACTGGGCGCAGTAGCCATAAATCTCGAGGCTGTGCTGGGCGATGGAAAATCCGGTCTTTTGCTCCAGCTCCGCCTCCACCGCCTCCAGCGGGCAGCTGGGCAGGTCGATGGTGCGGTCGCAGCCCATGCAGACCAGATGATGGCGGTGTCCACCGGCAGGCATATAACGGGTAGCCCCTCCGTCGGGGAGCAGCACAGCGCTGATCATCCGCTGCTCCAGCAGGCGGTCCAGATTGCGGTATACGGTCGTAAGGGCCATCGATGGCAGGCGCAGCCGGGCCGCTTCCCAGATCTGGTCGGCGCTTAGCGCTGCGCCCGCCTCCTGGAGAACGGCTAGAATGGTTTCCCGCTGCTTCGTCTGGCGGGATTTGCCCGTCGCCATTTGCCTCACTTCCCATCTGCACGGCTTTTCGCCGTTTTTCTTATTATTTCACAATTCGCCCTTTCCGTCAATGCACACGCCGTCGGCGAATCTTCGCCATTTTTCCTCTTTTACCAAGGTTTTTCGGGAATTAATGTCCTTCCTTCTACGTCTTATCCTCGAACGAACGATACCTGAGGTGGATATCCGAATGTGCAAAAAACTGTTCCGTCCCTTGCTCGTCTTGTTGGCCTCGGCGCTTTTGCTCAGCGCTTGCTCTGCCCCTCAACAAACCCCGGTCGCGCAAGCTGCGCCGCCGGAACCCGCCGATTGGATGACGCTGGATATGAGTTGGGTGCCCGGCCAAAATTATGACGGCATCCAGATCATGGAGATCCGTCGTCACGACGAAAACCGGCTGGAAATCGCCCATGTGCCGGTCACTGGTTTACAAGCCCTGGACGACGAGCTGGCCGCCCAGGCTCGCAGCCGTATGGATGCATTCGAGGCCGCTTCGGCTCAAAGCGAGCCGCCGATGCGCTTTATGCTGGAATGTGCCGTCACCCAAAGCGCCGATGGAATCATCAGCGTTGTCTTTTCCCAGCAGGATTCGCTGCGCCAGGCGCAGGGACAGGCCCCCCTTATTTCCCTTTCCAGCTATGATAAGGCTACCGGCCAGCCGGCTAACCCGCTAAGCAGCTACCAGCTGACCGGAGAGATGCAAGACGCCCTATCCGCGCAGCTGCGCGCCCAGGCGGCCGCCGGCGGAGCGGTTAACGAAGAGGCTGAATGGTTGGTTAACGCCCTGCAGAGCGAAGGGTCTGCCTGGGATAACGCCATCGCCCAAACAGACGGCGTAGCCCTTGTCATAACCGATCCTTCCGGACAAGCCATGATGGCCGAGATATCCCGCCAGCTGGTGGATGAGACGAAACAGCGCTTGGCGGCACCCCCTACTACCCCGGCGCCCGAGGGCGGCGAGCCTAGCGGCGACGGAAAAAAGTTGGTAGCCCTCACCTTTGACGATGGTCCGGCCAAGAATACGACCGCAGAGCTATTGGATATTCTGAAGCAATACGATGTGAAGGCGACCTTTTTCCTCCAAGGCGTCAATGTGGACGCCCGCCCTGAACTGGTGGCCCGGGCCCAGCAGGAAGGGCACGAGATCGGCAACCATACCTATGACCACAAAGATCTTACCAAGATCTCCATGGACGAGGTAAACCAACAGATTAACAAAACAGCCGATGCGGTGGAGCAGGCTTGCGGCGTACGACCCACGCTGCTGCGTCCCCCCTATGGCGCAACCACCTATAAGCTGCGGGATCAGCTGACCGTCCCTGTGATTAAGTGGTCCGTCGAACCGGCCGATAGCTTCACGAAAGACACAAGCCAGATTGTCAACACCGTGCTAAAGGACACCAAGGACGGCGACATCATCCTCTTACACGATACCCACGACTATTCCGTAGCCGCTGTGCCGCAGATCATCGAGGGGCTTCGGGAGAAGGGATTCACCTTTGTCACCGTGACCGAACTGCTTACCCGCAACGGCGATACCCTCAAGGGCGGAGAGTCCTACCGCTATTGCCGCCCCAAATAGAACCTGCCTCAAAAAAAGAGGAGCGAAAATTTAGCTTTTCGCTCCTCTTTTTGCGCACATTCGTCTTTGCGCTATCCTTCCAGCGTCTGCTCCATGCCATCGTCCTGCTGTTCCATCGGTTGGGCGCCGGCCTTTAGGGTCATGGTCTCCATCACGTTTTCTATGCCCTTGAGATCTGACTTATGGGTGCGGCTGATTTGGCTCCAGGCAATCCAGATTCCTAACGCTAAAAACAGGAAGGAGTCCCACGCGCTGGTCGTTATGTTTACCCAAAATTCTCCATCACCCACGATTTGCCGCAGAAGCTGCAGGCTTTCCAGCATCGTATACTGATATTCCGTTATCAGGGCGATGACCACAAGCACCAGCTGAAGCACGTAAACGTCCAGGATCGAAACGATAATCGAAGTCGCCAGCGCGGCCCGGTTCAGCTTCCCGCCGCATAGCTTATATCCATAATACGCGCCCAGGGGGATCATGGCGTACAGCAGGCTCCAGATACGCTCCAGCAGGCAAATCGACAGCACGGTGGGGATAATGCCCACTAGGCCGCCAACCAGCGCGCCGACGATGCCCAATACATAGCTGCCTTGATTGGACGCCGCTTGCCGCTGCGCTTGGGTCTTTATCTGACCAATGCAGTGCTGGTGAACCGCCTCATAGCGGCCGTTATAGCGCACATATGCGTCGCATTCTGTCTGCCCACAGATGGGGCAGCGGTCCTCCGGGCCTTCTACATTGTGGCTTTTCAGCGTTTGAACTGCTGTCTGCATCAGCCCATCAATCTCTTCCAGCCGCTGCCCTTTCCGCTCCTGCCAGGTCAAAACGATCGTTTTGCCCTGCACCTGGTTAACGGCCGCCTGCTCTTTCAGCGCCCGCACAAGCGCCTTGCGCAGCGCGCCTGCGGGCGCTTGCCTCACGGTAAAAGTCGCCGTAATCGTGGAGGCTTGGTCCCTGCCCGGCACTGCAACCATCGTTGGATATTCTTCCACCACACCGTAAAAAACGCTTTCCTTTTCCCGGAAGCCGCATGCGGTAAGGGTTTGAACAATCCGTTGTTTTTCCATCTTTCGCTTCCTCCTTTTCATCCTTCCCCGGGCGTTTATCGCCGCCCTGGTTCATCATAGCATATCCGGCGTTAAAGCGTCTACCAAAGGATCGCAGCAAGCAGGCTTTATTGCCGGATTTTCGCTATGTTTTGGTCAAATCCGGACATGGACGCGCGGGAATAAATGTGAAATACTTAAGTTATCCCGACAAAAGGAGTGAACCGCTATGCCTTTAACCCAGGTTACTGTGGAAAACGGCCGCCTTCAAGGCGTGCCTGGCAATGTGCCCGCCTATACGGTCTTTCGAGGCGTCCCCTACGCCAAGCCGCCGGTAGGCCCGCTGCGCTGGAAGGCCCCTATGCCGGCGGAGGACTGGACCGGCGTGCGCCTCGCGGACCGCTTTTCCTGCATCGCCTATCAGGGCGCGCATACGCCGGAATTCCCCTATACCAAGGAATTCTATCCGGTTGAGGAGCCCATGAGCGAGGATTGCCTGTATCTGAATATATGGACGCCAGCTCAATCCGTCGACGAGCGGCTTCCGGTGCTTTTCTGGGTGCATGGCGGGGCCTATACCGGAGGCTACGGCTTTGAGATGGAATTTGACGGTGAGGGCTTCTGCAAGCGCGGCTGCATCCTGGTCACCATCAATTACCGGCTGGGCGTCATGGGTTTTCTGGCCCATCCCGAGCTATCCGCAGAAAGCGAACACGGCGTTTCAGGCAACTATGGCACGCTGGATCAGATCTGTGCGCTGCACTGGGTGCGTCGGAATATCGCCGCCTTTGGCGGCGATCCCGACAACATCACCGTATTCGGCCAATCCGCCGGCGCTAAAAGCGTACTTACCCTGATTACCTCGCCCCTGAGCCGCGACGATATCGCCAAGGCCATCCCCATGAGCGGCGGCGGCATCGGATGCTTTGCCATGGACGACACGCCCTTATCCAAAGCAGAGCAAACCGGGTTGGCTCTGCAGCAGCTGGCCGGCGCTCAAAACCTAGAAGAGCTGCGCCGGATCGATCCTGCCCGCTTGGTGGCTCTAGCTGCCCAGCATCGGCTTCCTTTGGGGCCCAATGTGGACGGATATGTACTGCCCGACGGTACCTCTCCCATACAGATGCGCGGCGAACACAGCAATATCCCCTATCTGATCGGCAACACCTGCGATGAATTCAAGGGAATCCCTGTGCAGGACCTGGCCGGCATGCGCCGCTATGCAGAGGAAACCTATGGCACGGCGCTGGCTGGGCGCTTTCTTGACGCATGCGGGATTACCAGCGACGAAGCTGCTGCCCGTGTGGCCGCACAGGTCAGCAGCATGCACTGCGCCACCCGCGCTTTCGCCGAGCAGCAGCTTCAGCTGGGCCGCCGGCCGGCTTATGTCTACTATTTCGATCGCCAGATGCCCGGCGAGCTGGACCCCAACGCCTATTTCCAGCTGACCGGCGCTTTCCACTCCGCAGAGCTTTGGTATGTATTCCAGACGCTGCTACGCTGCTGGCGCCCCCTGATCGGAAAAGATTTCGAGCTATCCAACCTGATGGCCGATTACTGGGCCAATTTTGCCAAAACCGGGGATCCCAACGGCGACGGGCTTCCTGCCTGGCGCCCCTTTACCGATGAAGCCCCCGGCGCTATGCGCCTGGGGTTGGAATGCGGGATGATCCCCGCTCCGCTGACCGACTGCCAGCGATTCCATGTAGATTTCACCTTGGGCCGAATCAAATAGCGCGCACGAAAAGCCGATTCGGTTAATAGAAGCAATCGGATAGCATAGCTGCCATATGAACGGCCCCAGTAAAAACGGACAATAGACAAAAGGCCCCCTAATGTAGGAAAATAGAACTACAATAGGGGGTCTTAGTATGTCCGGGAAAAAGGGAATGAAAAAGTATCCAGTTGGGGTACGGGAAGAAGTAGTAGCACGAATCCGCG
>CAJFUN010000017.1 GCA_904420205.1 Candidatus Parachristensenella avicola
AAGGACGATGATAAGCACCATTGCAAACGGGCGCAATGTGCCAAGGATAGACACGGCCGCAAAGCTATGCGCCGAATTGGGCGTCCGGAACACGATGGATCTATACGACGACAACGGCCTCCCAAAGCCGTAGAAAGGAGCGAAAAACGTGAAAGCACTTGAACTGATAGCATCAGCCCTATTGACGGCGGCCCTAGTCGGACGGGAAGGAGCCGGACATGAAAAGACGGAATAACGCCGTCAAGCGGGCGGTCAAGGCGGCAGGCCTGACCCAGACCGAACTGGCACAGCGGCTGTACTACTCCAGCTCCATGGTGAGCGCCTTGGCCAGAGGCCGCTATGTGCCCCGGCTGGACACGGCCCTCAAGTTCTGCCGGGCTCTGGGCGTAGACAACCCCTGTGCGCTATTCGACGAAAACGGCCGGCCCCGGCCCTAGAAAGGATGGAGAACCATGAAAGCCATGGAGATGATCGCCTCAGCCCTGCTGGCTGTCTTTCTGCTGGGATTGGGTATGGTGACTGCCCCCTATTGGGGACTTATCATTCTACTGACCGCCTGCGGGATTGCCGGAGGGGGGCTTATGGGGCTGGTGGCCCGCAGGGGCCGCCATGAAAGGGGATAAGGCATGAACCAAAAATATGAATTTACAGGCGAAACCATGAATCACTTTGGGCGCACATTGCACCGAATCAAAGCCATTTCCAGCTTCGGGAGTGTGAAAAAGGGCGACATCGGAGGATGGATTGAGGCTGAGGAGAATCTTCCCGAGAGTGGCAATGCGTGGGTGTTCGGCAATGCGCTGGTGTTCGGCAATGCGTGGGTGTCCGGCAATGCGTGGGTGTCCGGCAATGCGTGGGTGTCCGGCAATGCGTCGGTGTTCGGCAATGCGTGGGTGTCTGACGATGCGCGGGTGTCTGACGATGCGCGGGTGTCCGGCAATGCGTGGGTGTCCGGCAATGCGTGGGTGTCCGGCAATGCACGGGTGTCTGACGATGCGTGGGTGTCCGGCAAAGCGCGGGTGTCTGACGATGCACTGGTGTCCGGCAAAGCGCGGGTGTCCGGCAAAGCGCGGGTGTTCGGCGAATATGATTTCATCACGATGGGCCCTATCGGTAGCCGCAGCGATATTACTACCTTTTACCGCCTCAAGCAAGGAGGGATAGGAGTGAATTGCGGCTGCTTTAACGGCACACTGGATGAGTTTGAGGCCGCTGTCCACGAAACCCACGCCGGGAACGAACACGAAAAAGCCTATATGGCCGCAATCCGCATGGCAAAGGAGATCATGATCCATGATTAAGGCACAAAAAAAGGCCGCCCGGCTGTTGGCGCAGACCGAGACGGCGGAAAGCAAATTACAACCCTATGATACCACCGGCGCGGGAAATAGGCAAGCGCACATTTACGCGCCGGCGCCAGGAGAAATCGCCTATGTAGCGTACCACGAAAATAAACGCCAGGGGTGGTGGGGGATCACGGTATCGCCACGGCGATGCAGCAAATGGGGGATATGGTATGCACGGAGCTTGCCAGGGCGATATGCAATGGCAAACCTGGCACAGGACGCGTTGGACAATATGGCAGATGAGCAAGGATGGAGGATTATACCGGCATGATGCGTTTTGGACTGTTTGAAGGCATGACACAACAGGAAGGATGAGCAATGCAAGCGAAAAAGTGCGACCGGTGCGGGAAGTTATATGAGCTTTATAACACCGAAAATAACGGCAAAAAATGCAATGGGTTTCGGCTGCTTAATATCAATTGGGATCAAAGAGCTTGCCCGCAGGGCCTATATGATATGTGTCCCGAGTGCATGGAGGCCCTTATGACATGGTTGTATGCCGTTAAAAACAGAAAAGAGGGATAAGTATGGATTACAAGAAGCTGATTGCAGCTATTAAGCTGTGCGGAAGCACACCCAAAGTTGATGAGTGCAAAGCGTGTGCATATTGGGCTGGCGGTGATATGAGCAAGTGCATCCCGCGTATGACAATGGAAGCCGCTGCCGCAATCACCGATCTGTTGGTCTATAACCAATCCCTTAGAAATGCCGCAAACGGATTCAAGGATCGTGCAGAAAAGGCGATAAATGATATTTATAGTGTGCGCCCGTGCTCTATTTGCGCAAATTACTCCGACAGATGGGATGATAAATGCTGGGCATGCAGGGGCACCAATGAAAAATACCACCCGGATTTCACATGGCTTGGAGAGACGGAGGATTATGATGAGTGATAACCTGAAAAAATGCCCGTTTTGCGGATCGCAAAATATCATTGTTTCAAATTGGGGGATGTGGCGTTGTTGGTGCGCAGATTGCAAAGCAAAGTCCGAGGATGGGATATATAAAAAGGACGCAATCGAAGCCTGGAACCGACGAACCGACAATAGATGGATCAGCGTGGAGGACAGGCTGCCGGATGATGACGATAGCTACCTTGTCTGGAACGGGAATCATATATTCGTAGCGATATATTGGGGAGACGGCGAGTGGATGTTCGATTCTCATGCAACGCATGAAGTCGCCCATTGGATGCCGCTACCCGAACCACCGAAGGAGGATAGCGATGGATGACACACCCAAAAAATGCCCATTTTGCGGGGGGAAAGCTAGGTATGTTTACAGCATGCCGCTAAATTACGTCGAATGCACAAAATGCAAAGCATTAGGAGCAACAATAGTAGACACATATGAGCAGCGCGACGGGAAAAAAGAAGCGGTAGAGGCATGGAACCGCCGCGCAGGATGATAAGGAGGGATAACCATGGCCGGTTATGTACCAAGCCCAGAGCAGCGGAAAAGGTGCCGGAAATGCAAATATTGGGGATCCATGAACGGCGCGAAATGGAGATGCTGCCACTACCTGCTGATAGAGGGACACAGCCGGGGCGGGGATCCATGCCAACATTATGCGCCGAAAAAAAGAAAAAGGGAGGATGGGGGTCATGCTTGACAGGGAAACACAGGAGATGCTTGCCGGGCAGCTCATCCGCCAGGGCGCTGGATATCAACGCAAGATCCTGGACATCGAGGCAAAGCAGGAGCGGCCGGGGGAGATCAACGCCATGATAAGGCGATTGCAAGAGGAGGCCAACGTGTGGGCGGCAAAGCTGGAGGCCACGGCGCAGGCCGTGACAAATCTGGGGCTTATGCAATGGGCGGACTATATGGCCGCGTGCCGAGAAGCGGCGGACAGGATGCGGACAAATAAAAAGGACAAGGAGGGCCCATGAATCGTGCGGTGATTATCGGCAACTTAACCCGAGACCCGGAATTGCGCACGACGCGCGAAACAGGATTAAGCGTATGCAGCTTTACGGTGGCGGTATCGCGGAGGGCAGCAAACCAAAACGGGGAGCGTACAGCCGACTTTATCCCGGTGGTAGCCTGGCGAGGCACGGCGGAGAACTGTGCCAAGTATCTGCAAAAAGGTAGCCAGGTAGCGGTAGCGGGCGCGATCCAGACGCGCAGCTATGAGGACGATATGGGGGCACGGCGGTATGTTACCGAGATCATAGCGGATGAGGTCAAATTCATCGGGCGGATACGGGAGGCCCAGGGGAGCAAAGCAAATAAGGACTGGCAGAGCGAGGCCGAGTACCTGGAGGCACAGGGCCGTCAAGAGGTAGACGACGATTTCCCGTTTTAGTGCGTTATATACTATATAACACAAAAAGAGCCGCGCGGAAGGACGCCGCGCAGCTCCGAGACTAGGGGCGCATCGATAAGCGATACGATGCAAGATTATCGTACCATATAATCGCAAAAAAGTAAACGGGCAGAGCCCGATAGCGTCCTGGTAAGAGGTATTAACATATCAACCATAAGCAATAAGCACGCGGGGGCAGGCATGGCGCGGAAGGGATACGATGCAGGGCAGTACACAGGATTATATAATCGCTTAGTGGTGGGCGATGAACAAAGCAAGCAACGCGGCGCAAGATGGGCGATCCCAGAGCATATCGGCCGGCAGATCGGCATGGAGGAATGGGCTAGGCAGCTAGAGGCCGAAAGGGAGGCGGCAGAGCACCAACGGGAGATCATGGAGGATCTGCTAAAGCATGATAGGGTGCTGGTGTACCGGACAAAGCGAATCAAAGCAGGCCGGCACCTCTACGTGCATACCTATCCGGTATACATCCATAAGGAGGACGCGACGAGGGCCAAGCGGATGCGGGAGACAGGGCAGACGCAGGCGAGGTATAATGCGCGGCGGTCGGCAGAGTGGCTGGTCTGCTTAGTACAGGCAAACTTTGATGGTAGCGATATATGGATCACGCTGACCTACCCGGGCGCGCAGCCGCCGAGCGAGGAGCAGGCGCGGAAGGATATCAAAAATTATATCAAGCGGATAAACCGGTGGAGGGCCAAGCATGGCATGGGGAAAGCCAAGTATGTATATGTGATCGAGTGGGAGGACGACGGCGAGGCGAAGCGCGTCCATCATCATGTCATCATGTCGGGTATGGATCGGACGGCGGCGGAAGAAATATGGGGCGATGGCAGGAGGACAAACGCCGCAAGGCTCCAACCGGACGACGCGGGCCTGGAGGCGTTGGCAAGGTATATCACAAAGGGGACGGACCGCGCTAAGCATAGCAAGAGATGGGGCGCAAGCAAGGGGCTAAAAAAGCCAAAGATCACCACGGCGGATAAAAAAATAAGCAAGCGCCAAATGGCCAGGATGGCAGCGGGCGGCGAGGATGCAGCGAGGGAGGCCATGGCGAGGGTTGAGACGGGATACGACCTAAAGGAGATCACCATCAAGCGATCGGACTATATGCCAGGGGCTTATATGTACGCCATGCTACAGCGGCGGGGAGACGCAAAGGAGGCAAAGCGATATGACAAGATGGACCACGCTGGAGGGATACAAGGACCCGACGGCAGGGGCGGCCATGACCGAGGTGGAGATCAAAAGGCGGGCGATGGGACGGAGCAACCGCCGAAACGGCGAAATCTTGGAGGGCATGATCCTGGCGGCTTGCGCGGATTACCGGGAGACGGGCCGGGCGCAGATTGACAAGACGCCGGAGCCTATGCGGATTATCCGGCCATACGACCGCCGGGCGGGACAGTTTGTCGCCGTGTTTGCCAAAAAAGCGCAGCCGGATTTTAAGGGCGTGCTCAAAGGCGGGCGGATGATTGTATTTGACGCCAAGCATACGGATAGCGATAGGGTGCAGTATAGCGCCATAACGGATGAGCAGCGCGTCTGCCTTGACCATTGCGCCGCTATGGGCGCGGAAGCGGGCGTACTGGTATCGTTTGGGTTTGCGCGGTGCTATATGATCCCGTGGGCCATATGGCGCGGGATGAAAAAACAGTATGGGCGCAAGTACATGCTGGAGGACGAGGCGGGGCTATATGAGGTCAAAATGCAAAGCGGGCGCGTGTATTTTCTGGACGCCAAGGAGGGCGAACGATGAAGGTTTTTCTTTCCGGCCCGATATCCGGGGTAGAGGGCTATAAAAAGCGGTTCCGCGAGGCGGAGACAGCGCTGAAAGCAATGGGACATGAGGTGTATAGCCCGGCGGTGCTGCCGGAAGGGATGCCATGGGAGGCCTATATGCGGATCTGCGAGATCATGCAATGGTACTGCGACTGCACCTATATGCTGGCAGGATGGCACAGCAGCCGGGGGGCTAGGCGGGAGCACGACCGAGCGATCAATAAGCTAAAGCAAAAGGTATTTTATGAGGATGGATTAAGGGGGATAAAAACATGGACGGAATGAAATATCAGCAGATCGGCAAGCTCATTAAACGCGACGGGTGTATGATATGGGAGGTTATCAACGGCGAGCAATGGGCGGGGCCTCGGGATGCGCTCTATTGCCTGGAGGGTATGCCCAAATGCCAGGGGCCGGATGAAATGCTGCGCATGCTGGGCGTGGAGGATAACCCGAAAAACATAAGCGTCATGGAATTGGCGGAAGACCGGGCATGGGATGTAGGCCACTACCTATACCAAGCGGATCACCCTACGATCCTGTCAAGACTAGCCTATCGAGATCTTGGGGGGATCACGATACGATTTGCTTTGACGGCTGGAGGGATAACAAGCATAGACGATGCGCTGCGCCGCCCGTTTGCACGGACGGGGGCACAGCTATGCACCATCAAAGAGGCGGACGGCAGTATGCCGATCGTCGCCATGGTTGGCATGATGCCGATAGCGATCATATGGCCGGCGGAAGAATCTAATCATGGCGAGGATATCACCAACACGCTGCATACCGTGATGGAGGCAAGACGGCGGGAGGCGCAGCGAAAGGACGCGGAAAAGCTGGAAGATAACGAGCCGCAGCAGATAGGCATGGAGGGAGTAGAGCAGGGAGAGGCGCTGCCGGACTGCGTCATAGGGTTAGACATGGACCATATGCCGGCCTGCGTGGACGAGATCATTGATGCATACAACGGGGCGAGGGTCGGATGCAACGAGACGCAGCTGTCGGTATTGACGGATTATTACCGGGAGGCCATGCGCAAATTCGGGGGCGGCGAATGAAAAAGGAGCACTATAGGGATTACGCGACGGCCGCCTACCGCATCCGGGCAAGGCTGGGCAGCGCCCGGGAATATGCTGCAAAGATATGGGATCAAGCCATGGCGCAAAACCCTGGGCAGGAGGGCCCGGCGGGCGGCTTGGGGAATCCGACGGAAGCCGCCGTGATTGCGGCGGAAAGATCGCTGGAGGAAAAGCGGGCTGTGCTGGAGGACCTGGAGGCGGCGGACAGGGCCATGCAGATCATACAGAGTAAGCCGCAGGGAGAGGGCATGCTGGACGCGCTGCGGATCGTCTACATGTCGGAGCCCGACCGACCGATGCAGCGCGGCGAAATCGCGGCGAGGGCACAGGCGGCGGCGGAGGAAATCCATGTAGATATCGCCACAATATACAGATGGTTGTGGATGGCGCGGCGACTTTTTGCGCAAGAGCGAGGGCTGCGGGTTAAAGATGCGAGTAGTGCGGGGGTATAAACTGGTATACTGGGTACAGTTGAGATAGTTGGATAGATCAACGGCCGGGAGCAAGCCTTCCGGCCGTTTTGCGTACAGGGCAATGGATAAGGCGTTTTTGCGTTGGATGACCAAGATTATAGCGGACGGGCAGGAGCACAGGTTTTATACATGCCGGGCGTGGTTGGACGTAAGGGATAAGGTGCTGGATATGGACAGGCACGAGTGCCAGATCCACAAAGCCAGAGGGAGATATAAGCGGGCGGACTTGGTGCACCATATCAACCACCTAAAGGACGCGCCAGATCTAGCGCTGTCTATATGGTACCAGGATGATGGAGGTCAGCGGCAGCGCAACCTCATCAGCGTGTGCAAGGACTGCCACGAGACGGAGTGCCACCCGGAGAGGTTGCGGAAATATAAGCCAAAGCCGCCGGTTACGCGGGAGCGCTGGGACTGATACCCCCCCTTCAAAAAAACCAATTTTTTTCAAAATTGTTTACTCGTGAGGGTCCATGACATTTCGGGGAAATCCCGCGCCCACGCGCGCGCGGAGGGCCGAAACCGAGGAATGGGGAGCAGAAATGAAAGGATATGCCAGGACAAAAGAGTATGCGCAACTAAAGCGATCCATGATCGAAAACCTGGAAGCGCGGGGTTTGGCAGAGCATGCGTATACCGACAAAGTCAAAGAATATATGGATTTTTGGGTGCAGAGGAAACAGCTAAAGGATGATATCGACAGCCGGGGCGTATCAGTGATGGACGAAAAGCGCGGCATGATGGTAGAAAACCGGAGCGTATCGCTGGAGGTGCAGGTATCACGGCAAATGCTGGCGATCTTTACCGCGCTTGGATTTAAGGAGGACGCGCTGGCCGAACCGCAGGGCGGTGAGGACGATGAGCTCTAATCTATGCCCGGAAATTTTGGAATACCTTGAACAGGTGGAAAGCAACACGCCGAGAGCATGCCCGGAACAGCACGCGCTGGCCGCTATGATTCGGGCATGTTTTGACCGGGAAGAAATCCGCGTAGATACCGACCAGCTGAAAAAGTACCTGGGATTGGCGCGGTATTTTCCGTTTGAACTTTTTGCATGGCAGAAATTTTTGATTGCGTTATGGGATTGCAGCTATAAACCGGACGGACGGCCGCGATGGAAAACCCTGCTTTGCATGGTAGGGAGAGGCGCAGGGAAGGACGGATTTATCGCTTTTGATAGCGCATGCTCGATAAGCCCATATAATCCGGTATCGCACTACAACGTGGATATATGCGCCAACAACGAGGAGCAGGCCGTCACGCCGGTCAAAGACCTGGCGGAAGTGCTGGAGACGCCGACCTATGAGGCCAAGCTAAAAAAGCATTACTACCACACCAAAGAGCTTATACAGGGCCGAAAAAACAAAGGGGTAATGAAAGGCCGGACGAATAACCCCAAGGGCCGGGACGGCATGCGATCCGGTAAAGTGATCTTTAACGAGGTACACCAGTTCGAAAACTATGATAACATCAAGGTTTTTGTCACAGGGCAGGGAAAGGTGGCGCAGCCGCGCGTCGGGATCTTTACATCAAACGGCGAGGTAAGCGACGGGCCGCTGGACGACTATCTGGCACGGGGCAGAAGGATACTTTTTGATGGGGAACCGGATAATGGATTTTTACCATTTATCTGCTGCCTGGAGACGCGGGAGCAGGTACACGACCCGGATAATTGGCACATGGCAAACCCGTCTCTCCAATACCTCCCGCAGCTCTTGCAAGAAACCGAGGATGAATACCGGGATTGGCGGGAGCATCCCGAACAAAACGGCGACTTTTTGACAAAACGGATGGGACTGCGGGCAGGCCAGAAAGAAATATCGGTCACAGATTATGAAAAAGTCAAAGCGACCAATAGGCCCATACCGGATATGCGGGGATGGTCATGCACGGTGGGACTCGACTATGCGGAGCTCAACGACTGGGCAGCCGTGAACCTGCATTTCCGCCGGGGTAACGAACGGTACGACATCAATCGGTCATGGGTGTGCAGCCAGTCAAGGACGCTGCCGCGCGTAAAAGCGCCGTGGCAGGAGTGGGGGCGGCGCGACCTGATAACCGTCGTGGACGACGTAAGCATAAGCCCGGTAATGCTGGCGGAATACATCCGGGAGATGGGCCGCCGGTACAACATCAAAATGATGGCTATGGACCATTTTAGGTGGACGCTCGTATCGGAGGCCATGCAGGCCATTGGGTTTGACGCAAGGGATAAAGACCGTGTCAAGCTTATACGCCCGTCGGATATCATGATGGTCGAGCCGGTAATCCAAGAGTGTTTTGACCGTCAATATTTTGCCTGGGGAGACAACCCGCCGCTAAGGTGGGCCGTGAACAACACCAAGCGGGTGCGGAGCTCGAAAAAGGCAGGCGTGGACACGGGCAATTATATCTACGCCAAGATCGAGGGGAAGAGCAGAAAGACCGACCCATTTATGGCGCTTGTGGCAAGCATGGTTATCGAGCCGGTATTGGGGACGGGAAAACCGATAAAAGCGCCGGCAATGGGCGCGATTTTGCTATAAGGAGGTGATTGGATGGCGTTTAACTTTTTCCGGTTTTTGCGCCCGAAGTCGGGGACGCCGGCATACCGGGAAATCACGTGCAAAGAGCTAAGCGAGGCGGCGGAAGAAATCCGGATCCGGGAGCTGTGCTTTTGGATATGCGTGGACATGATTGCCAACGCAATCGGGCGATGCGAATTTAGGACCTTTGTAGACGGCAAAGAAATCAAAGGGAAGGAATATTACCTGTGGAACATCGAGCCGAACACGAATCAAAATTCGACGGCGTTTTTGCATAAGCTCATCGCAAAATTGTGCAGCGAAAACGAGGCGCTCATCCTAACGGTAGGCAGCCGGGCGGGCATGGAGATGCTGGCCGTGGCCGATACCTGGGAGCGCCCCATGGAGTATCCGATAAAAAAACAGGAATACCGGGGCGTAACCGTGGGAGAGGTATCCTATAGCAAAACCTTCGCAGAAAATGAAGTCATGCACCTAAGATTGAACGACCGGAACATCAAGCCGGTTATTGACGGGATGTATGCCGCCTACTGGAGGATGGCCGAAGCGGCCATGAAGGACTATGCATGGCGCAAAGGCAAGCATTGGAAGGTGCACGTCGGGCAGGTGCAAGAGGGCGAAGAAGGATGGCAGGAAAATTTCCAGGTCATGATTAGCAAGATGGTCAAACCATTTTTTGAGAGCGGATCGGCGGTACTGCCTGAGTTTGACGGCTATAAATACGAGGACATGAGCGGCGACAGCGGGCAGGGGGACACGCGGGATATCAAAGCGATGGTAGAGGATATCTTTGACTTTACCGCGCGGGCTATGCTAATCCCGGCCGTCTTGGTCAACGGCAAAATTGAGGGGACCGAGGACGCCAACAAGCGATTTTTGACCAGCTGCATCGACCCGATCTGCGACCAGCTCCAAGAGGAGATCACGCGGAAACGCTACGGATATGAGCAATGGGAGCGCGGGACATATATCAAGGTAGATAGCAGCTCTATCCTGCACTTTGACATGTTTGCAGAGGCACCCAACGTCGAGAAATTGGTGGGATCGGGCGCGTATACGATCAACGACCTGCGCAGGGCGGCAAACCAGCCGGAAATCCCGGAACCGTGGGCGGATCAGCACTATATGACAAAAAACATTGCGGCAATGAGCGAGATAACCCGCCAAGTAGACGGCGGGTAGAAGGGAGGAAAAATGGCGGGACTTTATTATGCGGTTCAGCAGATGGGGCGAGAGGCGGATATCTGGATATTTGGCGACATTACCCGGTATCCGATGGACGACAGCGACATGAGCGCGGGGAGATTGGTGGATAAAATCGCAGAGCTGGAGGCCGACGCGCTCAATGTCCATATCGACAGCTACGGCGGATCGGTATCGGAGGGCTGGGCGATCTACAACGCGCTGCGGCAGTTTAGGGGGAGGGTCACGACATACGGCGATGGGTTCGTCGCGTCGGCGGCGCTCTATCCGTTCCTGGCCGGCGAAGAACGGTTTGCATCTACGCTATCGGCCTATTATCTCCACGAGGTCATGACCTGGGGAGACGGGTATGCGGACGACTTGCGCAAGGCGGCGGATGAGGCAGACCGGCTGACGGAGATCGGCGTAAAGGCCTTTGTGGAGCGCACGGGCATGACGGAGGATGAGGTACGCGCGCTCATGCAGGCAGAAACATGGCTCACGCCGGAGGAAGCCATGGCGCGGGGTATCGCGACGGCGATCAAAGAGGACGCCATGCAGCGGCGAACGCAAAGCGCAAAAAGGCAGGTCATGCAAAAAATGAGGGACGCGGCGGAAAAGGGCGAGGAACCCCGACGGCAAAAAGGAAAAGAACCACCCCGCAGCGGGATTATGGAAACGCTGGCGGGGATTTTTTAACGAAAAAATGGAGGTAAACATGAGAGCGAACGACATTAACAACCGCGAGGAAGTACGCGCCAGGATGCAGCAGGCGCTCCGCAACAACGACAGCCAGGGGTTTTACGACGCATTTGACCAGATGCTCGGATGCATCGAGCAGGACATCCGGCAGGACTACGACGCGCATGTTGAGAGCCTGCGGCAGGATATGGACGGGCGCGTGCTGGCGGCCCGAGGGATCCGGCAGCTGACCAGCAAAGAGCGCGAATATTACCAGGCCCTGGGCAAGGCGATGCAGTCCAACGACCCCAAGCAGGCGCTGGCAAACATTGGCGTGACCATGCCGGAAACGGTGGTCGACGCCGTATTTGATGAGCTGCAAACCGCGCACCCGCTGCTGTCGCGCATTAACTTTATGCCGACGGGCGGCGCGATCAAGCTGCTGGTAAATCAAAATGGCTACCAGGAGGCGACGTGGGGCGAACTGTGCGACGAAATCGTCAAGGAGCTGACATCCGGATTTGTCGCCGTGGATACGGGCCTATATAAGCTGTCGGCATTTTTGCCGGTGTGCAAGGCCATGCTGGAGCTGGGGCCGGAATGGTTGGATAATTACGTACGCCAGGTGCTGTATGAGGCGCTGTCCAACGGCATGGAGGCCGGGATTGTAACGGGCGACGGCAATAAAAAGCCCATCGGCATGAACCGGAAGGTGGGCGACGGCGTATCCGTAACCGGGGGCGTATACCCGGAAAAAGCCAAGGTCAAGATCACGGACCTCCGGCCGGAAACCATCGGCAATCTGCTGTCGCTCATGGCGGTGGACGCCAATGGTAAGCCCCGCCAGGTACGCGACCTGCTGCTGATTGTCAACCCGCAGGACTATTTCCAACGGGTCATGCCGGCTACGACCGTTATGGCGCCGGACGGCACCTACCGCAACGATATCCTGCCTTATCCCATGACCGTGATCCAATCCGCAGCGCTGGATCGGGGAGCGGCAATCCTGGGCATGGGCTACCGCTACTTTGCGGCGGCGGGAACCAGCCCCGAAGGGCGGATCGAGTACAGCGATCACTACCAATTCCTGGAGGACAACCGGGTATATCTTATCAAGGCGTATGCTAACGGTATGCCGCTGGATAATAATGCGTTTGTCTACCTGGATATCTCCGGCCTGACTCCGGCCGCGTACCGGGTGGAGCAGGTCACGCCGCCCACCCCGTCGGACGACGCGACCCTGGCCGACCTTAAAATCGGCAGCCTGACCCTAACGCCGGCCTTTGCCTCGGGGACGACGACCTACACGGCCGCTACCACCAACGCGACCAATACGGTGACGGCTACGCCGGCTGATGCGGGTGCGAAAATTAAGGTAACGGTAAACGACAGCGAGATCGACAACGGATCGGCTGCGACTTGGAATAGCGGGAGCAATACCGTAAAGGTGGACGTAACGGCAGCGGACGGCACGACGACCAAGGCATATACCGTGACCGTTACCAAGTCGTAATGGCCGGTAGAGCAGACCTGCCCGCCGGACTGCTGGAGGATGTAAAAAACTATTTAGACATTACATGGGACGATGAGGCCACCGACAAAAAGATCGGTGGCCTTATTGCGTCCGGTATGGCTTATCTGGACGGCAAAAGCGGGGAGGCAGAGGATTACACAGCGGACGGGACGCCACGAATGCTGCTGATGGAGTATGTGCGGTATGCGCGGGACAGCGCTTTGGACGTCTATGAGAACAACTACACAAACATGATCTTGTCAATGCAAAACGAAAGGGCGGTGGCCCGGTATGTGGAAAGCGCCGAACAGGCCGAACCATGAGATTAGCCAGGATTACAATGACGGGATCGTGACGGTCTATAGCGTGAGCGACGCGGCGCAGCCAGGATACAAGCCCGAAAAAAAGCTGGAGGTAAAAGCAAAGCTGCGCTATGCGGAGCGGCGCGTCGGGATCCAACGGTACTATGAGGCCCGACAGAACCAGGTGCAGGTTGAGCGGGTGATCCGTGTGCAGCGCGGGATTGCGATCACAAACCAGGACGAGGCCGAAACCGAGGACGGAAAGCGCTATGCCGTGGAGCAGGTGCAGACGGTAGACGGCGTATGGCCGCCGTCGCTGGATATTACCTTGGCGGCGATCCGTCAGCGGCGGGGAGGGACAGAAGAATGACATGGTACGAAAAAATCATAGCCGCCCATACCGCCGTGACCGATGCCGTGAGCCACTATGAGCGGCTGCAATCAGACCGGTACTTTGTATGGCAGGAGGAAAGCCGCGACGACTTTATGGCGGACGGAATCCACGCAGAAAAGGCTGTAACAGGTACGACAGATCTATTTACCAAGCTGGAATTTGACCCATGGGCGGAAGCATTGGAGCAATCCATGACGGCTATGGGGATCCCGTGGGCCTTGGAATCGGTGCAATACGAGGACGATACCGGGTTTATCCACCTGGAATGGACATGGGAGGCGACGGACGACGGCGACGATACGGTTTAAAAGCCTGAAAGAGTACGAGCTGCGGCTGTCGCAGCTGGCGGCAAAAACCCCGGAGGTCGCGGGGAAAAGCATCTATGCGGGCGCGGGCGTGATTACCGACGCAATACGGGAGAGCATTGAGGGCCTGCCGGTCGTGCGGGGCGTGACCGCTACCGAGCAAGACCCGATTGACGGGATCACGGCCACGCAAAAAAAGGGATTGCTGGAGGGCCTGGGCATATCGCCCATGCAGGTAACTGGCGGGTTTTACAACGTAAAAATCGGGTTTGATGGCTATAACAAGACCAAAACCAAAAAATTCCCGCAAGGACAGCCAAACCAAATGATTGCAAGAGCGGTGGAAAGCGGGACATCGCTGCGGAAAAAGCACCCGTTTGTAAGGCCGGCCGTGAAATCATCAAGAAAGGCCGCAGAACAGGCAATGATCGAAACGGCGGACAAGGAAATCAAGAAGATTATGGGATAAGGAGGCAAAAGGATGGCAGCAGCAGGTAAAGTATGCACAGGATTTGCAAAGCCCTATGTGGCGCTGTACAGCAACACAGGCGCAACGACGGCCTACAGCGGCGGGATGCAGCTGGCACGCGGTGTGGATGTAAGCATCGAGCCGGAGGTAGGGGATGCCAATCCATTTTACGCGGATAATGTGGAGGCGGAAACCGTACCAGGCACCTTTACGGGCGGGACGGTAAGCCTGACAGTGGATGGGCTGCTGGAGGCGGCAGAAAAGATGATTTTCGGCCTGCCGGAGCCAGAGGAAATCACCTATGACACCGACAAAAAGGCGCAGGTAACGACCTACGGAAACAGCATGCAAATCCCATACCTTGGCCTGGGATTTATCATCCGGTATATGTCGGATGGCGTGGAATCCTATAGCCCGGTGATCCTGACCAAGGTGCGGTTTCAGACGCCGACCCAGGCGGCGGCGACCCAAGAGGAACAGATCGACTGGCAGACGCAAGAGCTGACGGCCGACCTGATGCGCGACGATAGCGCAGACCACGCATGGAAAAAGGTAGCGGCGGACGTATCTACCGAGGCGGAAGCCGAAGCGATCCTGAAGGCCATGCTCAATATCACGGAGGCGGCGTAATGACAAGCATAGAAGTGCGGGGCGTGAAATACGACCTTTTGCTGACAAATGGAGCGCTGGCCGAAATCGCAGATATATGCCCGGAGGGGGATTTGGCCAAGCTCAACGAGGCGATGGCCGGAAAAGGCAGGATCAAAAACATCAGCTATATGATTGCGGCCATGAGCAAGGGCGCTGAATTAGCAAAAGAATACGACGCAAAAGCAGCGGGTAAGGATTATGCGCCACGGGCGTTGGGCGTCAACGACCTGCTAAGCTTACCCGCCGCAAGATTGGGCGACCTGGCGGAAGCGGTAAAAACCGCTATCCAGGAGGGCACGGAAACCCAGGTGCAGCTAAAACCCGCAAAAAAAAAGGACGGAAGCACGACCTAACGCCCCTATGGATCGAATACTACGGACGAAAGCTCGGTATGAGTAAGCATGAAATTGAGGTCACACGGTATGGCAAGCTGTGTGACCTTATTGCATGTTATGCCATAGCCCACGGGGCGAAGGAAAAACCGAAAAAACGGAAGATGAGCATAAACGACGCGCTGAAACTGCGATAGGGAGGTGAGACGGTGCCAGAGGATATCGGGCCGAAAATTGGGCTAACAGGCGAGGCGCAGTTTACTGCGGCGTTAAAGGCGATCAACGCGCAGCTGCGCAGCGTGGACGCGGAAATGCGGGCCGTAACATCCGCGTTTGGCGAAAATGACAAGGCAACGGACCAGCTGGCGGCCAAGAGCGCGACCTTGGGCAAAGCAATCGACGCGCTGAAAAGCAAGCTGGGCGTATTGCAGGATCAGTATGACCGGCAGGTCAAGGTGCTGGGCGACCTGGGCGCAGCCCTGGAAAAGGCAAAAAAAGAACACGGCGAAACCTCGGAGGAAGCCGGGAAAGCGCAAAACGCCTATAACCGACAGGCCGCAGAGGTGGCAAAGCTGTCGGCGCAGATCAACGACGCAACCGCCAAACTCAACGGCATGCAGCGCGAGCAGGATGAGACGACGGCAGCGTTACGCGACCTAGGCAACAGCGCGCAGACGGTAGGCCAGCGCCTGGACGATATGGGCGGGGCGGCCGGCGGCGCGGAGGACGATCTTAAAAGGGCGGCGGACGCGGCGGAATCATCCGCGTGGATGGAGGCAGCCGACCAAATCGCCCAGGTGGGCGATAAACTCATGGATGCGGCGAAAGCGGCTATAGAGCTATATAACAACAGCGAAAAGGCAGCAAAAAAGGTCAGCGCCTATTTTGGGGAGACCGGAAAAGCGGCCGAAAAAAACGGCGCGCTCATCCAAGATATCTATGAGGAGGGCGTAGGGGGGAGCGCGGAAGATGTAGCCGACGCCATTATTACCGTCAAAAGGAATTTGGACGGCCTGAATGATACCGACCTTGAGAACCTGACAAAGCAGGTGATCACGCTGGATGAACTCTACGGCGTAGACATGGACGAAACGCTCCGGGGCGTGAACGCGCTGATGACGCAGTTCGGGCTGGACGCGCAGACGGCGATGGATTACATCGTGACCGGCACCCAGAACGGGCTGGACAAAACAGCAGAAATGGGCGATACCCTGTCGGAGTACACGGGTACATTCGCGGATGCGGGCTACAGCGCGCAAGAATATTTCCAGCTGCTCAACAACGGCCTGGATGGCGGGGCCTATAACCTGGATAAGGTCAACGACGCCATAAACGAGGTGACAACCCGGCTTGAGGATGGGACGATAGGCAAGTCGATCAAAAGCTATAGCAAGGACACGCAGGACCTATTTAAGGCATGGAAAAATGGAGAGGCCACGCAAAAACAGGTTATCGACTCGATCGTAAAGGACATAGGAGGAGCAAAAACCCAGCAGGAAAAGCTGAACCTTGCGGCGCTGGCCTTTGGAACCATGGCGGAGGACGGGAACCTAAAATTTATCACGTCGCTGACCACGTTAGGCGATACCTATGACGATGTAGGCGGGAACGCAAAAAACTTTTTCGACGCCACTACAACCGAATCGCAAAAGCTGGAGGGAAATATCAGGAGGCTTAAAGACGCATTTGCACCAATAGGCGAAAAGCTAATAAAGCTAATCAATGAAATCCTCCCTCCTATTATCGACGCTGTAACAAAAGTGGTGGACTGGTTTCTAGGGCTGCCAGAGCCGATCCAAAATTTTATTACGATATTTGGGGCGCTACTTGCGATTGTAGGGCCAATTGCAACAGCGATTGCAGGCATAATTGCATTGGGCATCCCTCTATTGCCGATTATTGGGATCATAGCCGGAATTGCGGCCGTGATTACGGGCGTGATATGGGCGATCCAAAATTGGGGGACTATCACAGACTGGATCAAAGATAAACTGACCATTGCATGGACATGGATCCAGGAAAAGGTGCAGGCCGTATGGGAGTTTTTCCAAGGGTTCGACGACTGGCTTACAGGGATATTTACGACAGATTGGACACAGGTATTCCCGGTGCTGGGCGGTGTAATGAATGGGTTCGCACAAAACCTGGAAAACATATGGGGCAATATCAAACAGATATTTAACGGGTTCATGGAATTTTTTGCAGGAGTATTTACTGGGGATTGGGATCGCGTATGGAAGGGTATCAAAGATATATTCGGCGGGGTTTGGGACAGCATGGTGAGCCTTGCCAAGGGCCCAATCAATCTCATAATTGGCCTGCTTAATGATCTGATCGGCGGAATAAACTGGATGATTGACGGGCTGAACAAGATCCATTTTGATATCCCGGACTGGGTGCCGTTTGTTGGCGGAAAATCATTTGGTATAAATATCGGGAAAATCAAAGGAATTCCATATCTAGCCAAAGGCGGCATCCTATATGATGGATCGGCGCTTGTCGGAGAGGCAGGGCCGGAGCTGCTGACCATGGACGGCAATCGCGCCATTGTACGGCCGCTGACCGGCAGCAAAACGGCCGCGCAGCCAGCGGCGAATATTACCATCAACGTATACGCGGCGGAAGGGCAAAGCGAGGAGAGCATAGCCCAGCGGGTCGCACAGCTCCTACAGGAGCAGCTTGACCGGAGGAATGCAGTATGGGCGTAATTATATGGGCGGGCGTACCGTCTACCAGCGTCGGCGTAGTCGTAGAGCGGTATCCGGCCCAGCCGGGACCATCCAGGAGGATAGATACCATACAAGTACCGGGCCGCAACGGGGATCTGGTGATAGACCAGGGCGCGTGGGATAACTATGGCCAGGATTATGAGGTATACTTCCGCGCGGGGGCGGGCCGCACGCCGGAGGCGGCCCGCATCGTCCGCGCATGGCTTATGAGGCCGCAGGGATACCAACGCCTGGAGGACAGCTATGACCCGGATTTTTACCGCATGGCCTATTACCAAGGGCCGGCGGACATCGAAAACGCCGCAAACCTTTTTGGACGCATGACAATTACCTATACCTGCAAGCCGCAGCGATGGCGCAAAGACGGCGAGCAGGCTATAACCCTAACCGCGCCTAAAACATTATATAACGACCTATTCCCGGCTTTGCCTAAGATCCGCGTATACGGATCGGGAGCCGGGACGTTTTATATAGGCGATCAGTGGGCAGAGATCAGCGATATAGACGGGTACGTAGATATCGACAGCGAGCTGCAGGACGCCTATAAGGATACCACAAACAAAAACGCAACCCTGACCCTAAAGGATCAGACTTTCCCGGCGCTGGAGGCCGGGGAGAACAGCATCCGGTGGGACGGCGGGATAACCCGCATGGAGATCATACCAAGGTGGTGGACGATATGATTACGCTATATCCATCGACGGCAACGGCCTTTGAGACGCAGGGCCTTGGAGCGCTGCCAGACGCCATATCATGCCAAGTCACGGAGGAGCGCAACGGGGCCTTTGAGCTAACCATAGAGTACCCGATTACAGGATTGCACTATGCGGATATCTCAAACAGATGCATTATCACGGCAAAACCAAACCCATATGATGGGCCGGAACCCTTTAGGATTTATCAGATCAGCAAACCTATAGGCGGGCGGGTAAAGATCAGCGCCCAGCACCTATCCTATGACCTAACCGGGATCCCAATATCACCCTATGAGGCGGGCAACGCGGCGGCGGCACTGCAAGGGATAAAGAGTAACGCAGCGGTCGATTGCCCGTTTGTATTTTGGACGGATAAGACTACGCAGGCGGATTTTAGGTCGGACGTACCGGCGTCTGCGCGGGCGCTCCTTGGAGGCCAGGCAGGATCGATCCTGGACGTATACGGAGGGGAGTATGCATGGCAAGGCTACACGATCCGGCTATATAACCAGCGCGGCCAGGATAACGGGGTATCAATCCGGTACGGTAAAAACCTGACGGATCTGACGCAGGAGGAAAACGTCGCGGCTGTGGCGACGGGCGTATATCCCTATTGGCTTGGATCCGACGGGACCATCGTCGAGGCCCCGGGAAAGATCGTCAACGCGCCGGGAACCTACAATTTTACGCGGGTGATCCCACTGGACGTGTCGCAGGATTTCGATGCGCAGCCCACGCCGGAAGAGGTCAAGGCGCGGGCTGAAAAATATGTACAGGATAATCATATCGGGATCCCAAAGGTAAGCATAACGGTAGCATTCCAACCGCTAGAACAGACCGAAGAATACAAAGATATTGCGATCCTGGAGCGCGTGCGGCTGTGCGACACCGTAACTGTCGAGTACCCAGAGCTGGGCGTGGACGCGACGGCAAAATGTATCAAGACCACATATGACGTAATTAAGGGCAAATATACATCGGTAGAGCTTGGGGACGCAAAATCAAATATCACCACAACCATAGCCAACCAAGAGACAGAGCTTAAAAAAGTACCGTCCTCCAGCACTATAGCGGCAATAGCAAACGCGATTACAGCGGATATCCTGGGCGCGAAGGGCGGCGCAGTGCGCATATTGGATACCAACGACGATGGAGAGCCGGATACGTTGTATATCGCAGATAATCCGGATCCGGCACAGGCCGTAAAGGTGTGGAGGTATAACTATGAGGGATGGGCCGCATCATCCAATGGATATAACGGACCATTTACCATCGCGGCGAGCATCGATCACGGGATGTATGCCGACTTTTTGACGGCTGGGACGCTCAACGCAAACCTTGTGCAAATTACGGGGACGATCATAAACCCGGAAAAACCGGATATTTACTGGGATTTGGGAGCGGGGACACTATCGGCAAGCAGATTGCGCCAAACGTTTAACGGGACGAGTATTACAATCCGGCTGGGGGAAAACTCCGAGATGCACGGCGGCTATGGTATGGCGCTGCAAAACGGAGGATACATAACGAGCTATTTAGCGTCGCGGCTATCGCAGGATACGGATGGGGTAACACGGCCGGATGTAACAGCGCTCGTAGGATATGACCAGGAATCGGGCGTGTATATATACGAATATGGAGTGGACACGCACGAAGAGGGCTACGTCGAAATCCATAAGGCGGCACAAACAGGAAATGCAAGGAGCTCGGTGCTGGTGCAGCCCAATAACATTATTTTAAGGACGGGCGATGGGTATATGGTTGACGTAAATAGTTTAGCCCAAAGATTAAGCGCGCTAGAGGCAAAAGTTGATACGCTGGAGGGTGCATAAGATGATAACATTACCTACAAGGACCCTTTTCCCGGCGGCGGATAATCAAGTGATACCGCCGCCAATTATCCTTATACAGGGGGAGAGCCAGGGGCGGGAGATATCCATCACAATGATGGATGGAGATGGGACGCCCCTTGACCTAACCTCAGCGGCGGCCGTGGCCCTATACTACACCAAGCCGGACGGCACGGAGGAGCAGCTGCCCTGTGTAGTGGAGGACGCCGCAAACGGGACTGTATCGGTTACGTTTACGTCGTCGAGCTGCGCCGTGGCCGGGGATATGCGGCAGGTTATCGTCCGGATCACCTGGAGCGACGCCAGCAACTCGCGGTATGTGGGGCCGCGCATCCATGTGGCCCCGTCGCCCAGCGACGACGCGGCGGATAGCTCCAACGAGTTCGCGCTGCTGGATCAGCTCATCATCCAGGCGCAGGAGGTTATAGGGGACGCGGGAGAGGCGGCAAGCGCGGCCAATACCGCCGCCGGTGCGGCCAATAGCGCGGCAGGCGCGGCCAATACGGCAGCCGGCGCAGCCAATACCGCGGCAACGGCTGCCAATGCCGCAAAGGACGCGGCCAACACGGCCGCCGGCGCAGCCAATACGGCAGCAGGTGCAGCCAATACGGCAGCAGGCGCGGCCAATACGGCGGCCGATAGGGCAAACCAGGCCGCTGCCGGCGCTGAAAACGCACTCCCCAAAACAGGCGGAACGATCACCGGAAACCTGGAGGTAGAGGGGAATCTTACCCACCAGGATAGCCAGGTGCTTGACATGGCGTCGTATCCTATAGACTCCGGCGATTGGACGCCTACGGTACAGGCCGGATCATTAAGCAATGTTATCGCAAAGTGGTGGAGGCGAGGCTCATTATGCCACGTAATATTGGATGCGACATATACCGTAGACACAGGCGAAACATCGACGGCATCTCTAGACTTTTACGGCTTGCCATTTGCCGTTGATGCAAGCGCCGGAAATGTGGCCGGTACGGTGGGACGATGGATACCTATCGTGCTCATAAACGGCAACGCAGATGATCCCGCGACCGGATACAGTAGCTTAGCCGATGGATCAAGGCTTAGGGCTATATGCTTTCGCGGCAATGGGAGGTCATATCAAGTGGCATGCAAGGATATGGCCGGTAAATCAGGCGAAATTGCATTAAGTATCGATTATCCAATAGCAGGAGGCTAATTATGGGGACAAAAACGACTGTTGATATGTTGACCGCCGATAGCGTATCCATCCTGACCCAGCAAACGATCGACGTAGGCGGCGTAACCTACACGCTGGGCAACCACCGCCGCGCTTACGTCAACAGCACCGGCGGCCGGGAGGCGCTCACTGCCGAGCAGCCCGAAGACGTGGTAGCTGCCGTCATGGCGATTTGGGGCGACACGCCTACCGTAACGGAGCCGCAGGACGACAAATAACCCACCAACCGCCAGGAGGCGGTATTTTTATGCCCGAAAACGGGCGGAAGGGAGAAAACCATGGCAAAAATTATCCTTGACCCCGGTCATGTAGAGGGCTACAACAGGGGTGCTGTCTCCGGCTACTATGAGGGGACGGCTATGTACCACTACGCCTACCGGTTGGCAGATAAGCTGCGGGCCGCTGGTCTGGATGTAGGCATCACCCGAACCAAGATCACCGACAACCCGAGCCTGACCGCCCGAGGCAAGCAGGCCAAAGGTGCGGACATGTTTGTCAGCTTGCACAGTAACGCAGCCAGCAGCGCCAGTGCCAACGGCGTGACCGTGTTCTACAGCATTAAGCGTAACGCCGACAAGCCCCACGCGACCAAGTGGTGCAACGAGCTGGCCGGGCTGATTAACGGCGGCACCCGAGCCCGTGGGGCAAGCACCCGCAAAGGTAGCGGCAACTGGGATTACTATACCGTGATCCAGTCCGCCGTGGCGGCAGGCTGCCCGCACGTTTTCCTCGTTGAGCACGGCTTCCATTCCAATAAAGCGGAGTGTGCATGGCTTATGCAGGCTGGCAACCTGGAAACCATGGCGGCCCTAGAAGCCAGGCTGATCTGCGACATCCTGGGCATTAAATCTAGTGACGGTGCAGCCCAAGAACCCGCTAGCATGGGCCAGAAAATGGTCAACACCCCCGGCGACACCCTAAACGTCCGGGACGCCGCCAACGCGAAGGGCGCGAAGCTGGGCGAGCTAAAGGACCGCAGCCTAGTGGAGGTGTACGGCCTGGCCGGGAACGGTTGGGTGCTGATCCAGCAGGGCGCGCTGCGCGGCTGGGTAAACGGGAAGTACCTCGTGGAGCCCGAAAAGACCTTTGCGCCTTATATCGTGCGCGTCACAGCCGATGCGCTAAATATCCGTAAGGGCCCCGGCACGAATTATGACGTGGCCGGATGCATCCGGGATAAAGGCAGCTACACCATTGTAGATGAGCAGGACGGATGGGGACGGCTCAAATCCGGCGCTGGTTGGATAAGCTTAGCTTATACCACTAAGGCCGGAGACGCCGGCACAAAGCCGGAGCTGACCCGCATCCTAAAGCTTACCAGCCCCAACATGCGGGGCGAGGATGTGCGCTGGGCACAAGAACGGCTGAATGAGCTGGGCTATAACTGCGGCACGCCTGATGGTATCTTCGGGCCGAACACCGATAAAGCGGTCAAAGCGTTTCAGCGGGCGAATGGGTTGTCTCAGGATGGGGACATTGGCCCCAAAACCTGGGCGAAGCTATAGGAGGCGGACATGGACGAAGCGAATAGCCTGGAAGCGCTCCACGTACAGGTGGCCGAGCAATACCAAATGATTAAGCGGTGCATTGGACGGATCGAAAAGCTGGAGGCAAGGCAGGACAATCTGGACAGCATCGCGGCCTCCGTCACCGCCCTGGCCACGGAGCAGGACTACATCAAGTCGGACGTAAAAGAGATCAAATCCGATGTAAAAAGCCTGACGGCTAAGCCCGGCAAACGTTGGGAAGGTATCGTGGACAAGATCATCTATGTAGTGGTTGGCGCTCTGGTTGCCTGGGCGCTGTCCAATTTTGGACTGTAGGAGGGGCAAAATGGAAGATATGCTCATGACATACCTCGTAGAAAACTGTGCAATCGTGGTGCCGGTGCTCTGGTGCATCGGCGCGGCGCTCAAGCGGACGCCCAAGGTGGCCGACTGGCTGATCCCCTATCTGCTGGGGGCTGCCGGCATTGCATTTTGCGTAACGATCACCTTAACCACCGGCGGTCGAGCCGTGGATGGGATCATGCAAGGTGTCATTACCGCAGGCGTAGCGGTATATGGCAATCAGCTGGTTAAACAAGCCGCTAATAAAAAAGAATAATCCTGTGCCGTTGGCATAGGGCACAGAAAGCCCCTCCGGTGGAGGGGCTTGTTTTTTTATGAAAAAGATCAAAAAACAGAAGAAAATAGCAAGAAAAACGTTGACATTATACACCGTCTGAAGTATAATATAGTCAAGAGATGAGGAAAACACCACACAAAACAGCAGGAGGCACACCATGAAAGCGATTGAAATCATCCGCTACAACTTAATCAACGGCACGGAAATAGAAAAGGTCAATAATCTGGTGAAAAGCATGGAAAGCAACGGCTGGACTGGCATGCCGATCCTGGTTAACGAGGAGACCGAGGAATTGGTTACTGGATCACACCGTCTGGCAGCCCTTAAGATCATCTATGATAAATACAACGCGGGAGAATATGACGATGACGCGGCGATCGAGGAACTGCTAAATGATGTGGATGTGGCAGAGGATGTATCCGAGATCATCGACGCATACGCAGAGCGCATGATGGAAGAGGTTGGATATTTTGATGGTATCGAGTACGACAACTTACGGCAGGTTTTCAGCGGGACGTGGGTGGAACAATACGCGGCTGAAATGGTCGAATGGTAATCAAAGCTATAAAAATATGGAGGGTAAGACAATGGTAGATAATCGGATAAAGGAGCTTAGAGAGGCGATGGGCCTATCATTGGCAGAGGCCGCCGACAGGGCAGGGATGAGGATGACGGCCCTGCAACGGCTGGAAAACGGGGAGCGCCAATTGTGGACAGCTACATTGAGCACGGCGTATCGGATAGCTAAGGCCGTTGGGGTCAATAATCCTTGTGACCTATTAACGATCGAGGATGCAAAGAATGAGGGCAGGATGAAATATCTCGTAGTATATACCGGGGATAGCACCCAAATGCTTGAGTTTACAAGCAATAGCCGCGACAGTCTCAAACACCTAAAGGATAATTTTAGGGCGGCTGGAAATGATTGCGTGCGCGTATATGACGCGACAAAATATGCAGATTGGGATGGGGATCCCAATACGGAACCGCCAATATTATCCATGAGCAGATTTTCGGCGGAAAACGGAGGGAAATTTTATAGGTGCGAGATCAACTAGGACGCATATGAGAGGGACAAATAGGCATGCGTAAAATATGCAAATACTGCGGTAAACCATATGACGGAGGTAGAGATACAAGCGCATGCAAGGATTGCGTAAAAGCCCGCAGGCAGACAACGCTAGGCCAAAGGGTATGCAAAGCGTGTGGGGAGGCGTTTGTGGGAGGGCCGCGCGCTTGGTATTGTCCAAAATGCAGATCGGATCGAAAACGCGATCAAATGGCAGCTTATAAGCGCAATGGGGCGGCGCGGCCGCTTGGGTCGGTAGATCGGTGTGCGGCATGCGGACGTGAATATACAGTGACCGGGGGACTACAACGCTATTGCCAGGCCTGCGCTAAGGATGAGGTAAAAAAAATAGACCGGCAACAATCAAAAGATTGGAATGCCGCACATGATTATTATAGCGCACGAGCACTGGAGCGAAAAAAGACGGTGGCAGAAATCCCGTGCAAAGTTTGCGGCAAGCTATTTATACCATCCAATGGGGCCAAGACATGCTCTCAAGAGTGCAAACAAAAACTATCGAGGGAAAATAGGGAGCGGACGGAAAAAACGAACAAAATAGCGCGTAACGAGCGCCGAAGGGTAGCGCGGCAAAACAAAATAAACGCCATGAGCCAAGAGGAATATAGAACGTATAGGGATGAGATCAATCAAAAAGCTCGGGAAAATTATCATAAGCGAAAAAAGCAAATGGCGCGTATGGGGTCATAATGGGGTCATAAAACAAAAAGCAAATAACAAAAAAACGCCTAAATTTCATTGAAATTTAGGCGTTTTAGCTGGCGGAGAAGGAGGGATTTGAACCCTCGCGCCGGTTTCCCGACCTACACCCTTAGCAGGGGCGCCTCTTCGGCCACTTGAGTACTTCTCCGAATATAAAAATATGGAATTTAGTGGGGCGGAAACTGATTGGCGGAGAGAGTGGGATTCGAACCCACGGTGCCTTTCAGCATCACTGGTTTTCAAGACCAGCTCCTTCAACCACTCGGACATCTCTCCTTATGGTGCCTGCCCAGAAACAAAAATTATTATACCAGGCTCTTCCACTACTGTCAAGAGGAAGGCAATTGTATTTTTGTAGGATCCGCAAAAAGACCAATGTGCGGAGGCGAGAGGGTAAACCAGCAAAAGAACGCCGCCAATGCTGTCAGTAGCAGCAATGCTCCAGCTTGTCGGGGCCAAGGCACGGAACATTCGTTTTTGTAAATAGCAACTACGCTCAGCGATTGTACCGCAATGGCGCCAAGAAAAGACGCGATGTCGAGCCATAAATAATGCTGTCCGATTATCCCTGTATATGTGTAAAAAAATACGATGATTAACGCTAACCCAAGCAATATTCCTTTTGCTTTAGCATACAGAAATCCAGCAACTTTCTTTCCGAAAAAGAGATATTCTATCGTGCCATATAGCACAGAGGGAAAATATAGTAACTTAAGGTGCTCCCATACGCTCTCATTGACTGGAGCAAAGAGCCCCACCCATACCTGATATCCGCTGTATGCATAAGCAAAGTGAAGCAATGCGCCTGCGCAGGCGAGAAAAGCCGCGCCGACCGCTTCCCAAATGATCATTCGTTTCATGCAGGCCTCCCAGATAACGATATCCTATCCGTTATCTGGCTTTTCATGCATGCATCTGATTGGCAGGTTATGAGGAAATCATCGAAATATTGTCAACGCATCATTCGCTTTAGATAACAGGGAAATTCACACAACAAAAAACCGCATGAATACTCATGCGGTTTGGCAGGGGAGACGCGATTCGAACACGCAACCCGCGGTTTTGGAGACCGCTGCTCTACCATTGAGCCACTCCCCTAAAGTCGCTCGACTTAATTATTATATACGACATAACCATCTTATGTCAAGGAAAATGTCATCAAAATGGCTTGCGATTTTCAATTGGTAAAATGGGCGTGTTTCATGTATAATATAGCTTAGGCGAAATATCATCATGAACAAAGTATAGAGAGGGAATCAAACGTTATGTATAAAATTGGATTTTTAGGTGGCGGCACCATGGCGGAAGCCATACTCAACGGCATAATGAGTCACAATGTCATCATGTCTGGTCCATCATCCATCATGGTAGCGGAAATCAGTGCGAGTCGTCGTGATTCGCTGCGTTCATCTTATCCCACTGTGGCGGTTACCGAATCGGTGGAAGATATGCTTAAGATCTGTGAAATGATTATTCTCGCGGTAAAGCCTTATCAACTACCGCAAATTATCCACGAAACTGCCTCTTATTGGGAGGGAAAGGCTGTCGTTTCAATTCTTGCCGGATGGAACTATACAAAGCTAGCTAATCTACTGCCCAAAAGCCGCCTTTTGCGTGTCATGCCCAACACAGCAGCAAAGGTTTCTGCAGCCATGTCGGCCCTGGCCTCAGAATATACGCTTACCTCAGAGGAATATTCTCTAGCTAAGCAAATCTTTGAGTCTTGCGGCGAGGTTGTCGAATTAAGCGAAACGCAATTCGATGCAGTTACAGCGATCAGCGGAAGCGGGCCTGCCTATGTCTACATGTTTATTGATGCGATGACACAGGGAGGCGTGCTGCATGGATTGCCCAAGGCCGTAGCTCGCAAAATGGCGGTTCAAACGGTGCTAGGGGCTGCAGAAATGGTTAGAGTTACCGATAAGTCGCCGAACGACCTTAAGGATGACGTCTGCACGCCCGGCGGCACGACGATCGAGGCAGTCTATGCACTGGAGAATAATCGCTTTTCCGCTACGGTAATTGATGCCGTTACCGCTTGCTTTGAAAAATCACGCCGCATGTAAAAAAGGGAAAGCCATGAAAGAAATTGTTATTTATACCGACGGCGCATGCTCCTATAACCCTGGCCCTGGCGGCTGGGGTGTTGTGCTCAAATACGGGCAACATGAAAAAGAGCTTAGTGGCTTTTCTGAAGAAACTACAAATAACCGAATGGAAATTTTTGCCGCTATCCAAGGATTGCGAGCGCTGAAGGAGCCTTGCAGTATCACGCTGTTTTCCGACAGTGCCTATTTGATAAACGCTTTTCAAAAGGGATGGATCCGCAATTGGCAGCGCAATGGATGGCGAAATGCGTCAAAACAACCGGTCGAGAATCAGGATTTATGGAATCAGCTGTTGCTTTCTATTGGCCAGCACCAGATCCAATGGGTGAAGGTCAAGGGGCATGCTGATAATCCTTATAATAACCGCTGCGACCAACTGGCCAGAGCGCAAGTCGCTCAGTACCTTAAGGATCGCGAGGAACGCCAAGCGCGCCTGGAAAACCATAAGGTGGGGAACAAATAACACTTCGCAAAACGCAGGTTTTGCGAAGTGTTATGCAAAGGAGGCCCAAACGATTGAATCAATCACCCGAAATGACGGAAAAAATCCGCAAGGTGTTAGTTCAGCTTCCGGAGGTCTGTTTTGACTTTTTTATGGATATTGAGCCCCGCACAACGGCTTTGACCCGTCTGAATTACGCTTATGATCTGAGAACGTTTTTTACCTATATTGCGACCAGCATCTATTCTTTTGACAAGCCGGTGTCGGAATTTACCGTCGAGGATATCGGCCGAATTCAATCAAGACATATCAATATGTATCTTGAATATCTCAATTCTTATACCCAGGTCATTCAGGCCACAAGCGGATCCGGAGAAAAAGAAACGGTGACGCAATACAAAAAGCAGCGTCAAAACGGTAATTCCGGAAAAAAGCGCAAGCTTGTTGCCGTTCGCGTGTTTTTTCGTTTTCTTTTTAAGCATAAGTATATCAGCCAGAATCCCGCTGATTTGATTGAAGTCCCCAAAATACCGGAAAAAGCCATCGTGCGCCTCGAAACCGACGAAGTCGAAAAGCTGTTTGATACGCTAGAGAAACCGGATCAGCTGACCCACCGGCAAATGCAGTATGCGCTCTCTACCCATGAGCGCGATGTGGCCATCATATCCCTTTTGCTCGGTACCGGTATTCGCGTAAGCGAATGCGTCGGCATCAACCTTGACGATATCGACTGGGCGCGGCGCCGGTTTAGGATTATCCGAAAAGGCGGCAATGAAGCGATCCTTTATTTTAACGATGAGGTTTTAGATGCACTGAACGCATATCGCCGAATCCGAGAGCTAATTACACCTTTGCCCGGTCATGAATCTGCTTTTTTTCTATCGCTTCAAAACAGGCGCATCTCACAGCGCTCGGTTCAAATGTTAGTCAAAAAATATGCCCACATTGCAGCGCCGGTTAAGCATATTACGCCTCATAAGCTACGCAGCACCTTCGGCACATCCCTTTATCAAAAGACCGGCGATATTTACCTGGTGGCCGACGTTCTGGGGCATAAAGATGTAAACGTTACTCGAAGGCATTATGCAGATATGAGCGAAGATAAACGAAAGCTTGCTGCCGAAGTTACTGAGCTTCATCCCAAAAAGACTTCGCAAAACTCTACCATGTCATCGGCAGTATCTAAGGATTCTCCCAGCTAATTTCCTTCTTGTCTGTCGCTTTTCTTTTTATGAAGCATCTGGCGCAGCATTTGCGTCATCTCTGGATCTGGTTTACTAATATCATCAATCAGGATTTCGCAATACTCAGCATCGCTTGTCTGAACGCACTTCATGCAGTTGTCACAAATTTTGTTTGGATCAAGGTCGCAGCGATTGCACTCGCCGCAATCCGTACATAGCTTATGTTCGTCCAGAATACACATCTTTTTCATGTTTTTCCCTCTTTCTCAAGAACATTTGTTTATTTTCCCATGATGCTGTGTTATAATGCAATAAAGGAGTTGAGCGACATGAGCGAATTCGATGAATTGACCACGAAGCAGCAGCAGGTCTTTGAATATATTAAGGAACACATTAATAAGGTTGGATATCCCCCTTCTGTACGGGATATCTGCAAATCCGTTGGCCTGCGCTCCACCTCTACCGCCCATGGCTATCTCGCAAGGTTGGAAAAAAAGGGATTGATCCGCCGCGACCCTTCCCTGCCTCGGGCTATCGAGGTATTAGATCCCGAATCAGAAATCCGCTCGAAGGTTGCCGCTGTTCCGGTGGTCGGATATGTCGCTGCCGGTCAGCCGATTCTAGCGACCGAAAATATTGAAGAATATCTTCCGTTGCCTCAAAGTTTAGTCCATCATGAAGAGACTTTTCTTTTGCGAGTTTCCGGCGAGTCGATGATTGATATCGGCATTCTAGATGGCGACTTAATTTTGGTCCGCCGCCAAGAAACAGCCGATAACGGAGATATTGTCGTTGCACTGCTGGAGACAGAAACAACGGCTACGGTGAAGCGATTCTTTAAAGAAGATGGGCATTTTCGTCTGCAGCCTGAAAACTCCACCATGGAGCCGATTATTGCCGATGATGTCCACATTGCCGGCAAGGTTATTGGGTTGATTCGTACCTTCCAGTAAGCCCGACTATCTTGACCTCTTTATTCTATCATAGTTGACAAGAAACCCGCATCCCAAAGATGCGGGTTTTCTTTTGTTCTTTTGACTATGCCTAGGCTTTCAGCTTTGCCTGCACCGCCTGCGCCATTTCCTGGGAAAGGAGCGCCCGGATATGGATACCATCCGCTTCATATCGCTGCTCCAACACCTTGCAGGCATCGTGCAGCTCGCCCATCAACTTTCCCTTATCATATGGGATAATCAGATCAACCGGCTGGACCTGATCCGCCAGCTCTTGCTCCATTTTCTCCTTCAGCTTGCCAAGTCCGATGTCGTGCAAAGCGGAAATATCCACCCACGGCGATGCATCCGGAAGAAAATGCGCTTGGCCGGGTTCACGATCCATTTTATTAAAGGCAATCAGCTTTTTCTTTTGCCCAGCGCCCAGCGTATTCAGCACCTGTTCAGCTACTTCATACTGTGCCCTGCAGTCAGGCGAGGAAGCGTCTACTACATGCACCAGTAAATCAGCATACAACGCTTCTTCCAGCGTGGAATGGAAGGCATCGACCAAATCATGGGGCAGCTTATGGATAAACCCAACCGTATCCACAATCAACGCCTCTGTGCCGCCAGGCAAATGAATGTGGCGAGTGAGCGGATCCAGCGTGGCGAAAAGCTTATCCTCCGCGAACGCATCCTGTGCACCCGACAACGTATTAAGCAGCGTGCTTTTCCCCGAATTGGTATATCCAACCAACGCAATAACAGGAACCTGGTTCCTACGGCGGCTACGCCGCATTACCTGCCGATGCTTCTCCAGCTCATCCACTTCATTTTCCAGGTCACGGATCCGGCGACGGATATACCGCCGATCGGTTTCAAGCTTGGATTCGCCAGGGCCGCGGGTTCCGATACCGCCTCCAAGTCGTGACATGGCGTTACCTTGTCCAGCTAACCGCGGCAGAAGGTATTTATATTGGGCAAGTTCGACCTGTAGCTTACCTTCGTGGGTCGTCGCCCTTCGCGCGAAAATATCCAGAATCAACTGCGTGCGGTCAATCACCCGGCATCCAATTTCCTGCTCTAAACGTCGGGCCTGTGCACCAGTGATCTCGTCATCACAGATGATAAGATTAGCATCTAGGCTCTGCTTCAGCAGAGCAAGCTCTTGCAATTTACCCTTCCCTACATAGGTTGCGCTATCAATAGCCGGACGCTTTTGCAGCTCCATGTGCAGCACGATAGCGCCAGCCGTGTCTGCCAGCCTGGCGAGCTCCTCCATAGAAGATCGTCCTCTTCCGTCTAAATCCACCGCTAGTAGAATTGCCCGCTCTTCTGCCTGCGCCTGCCCGGCCAGCACTTGGGCCGACCGGCTGATTGCTTCTTCATAAAACCGGATATCGTCCAGAAGCCGCTCGTGGGGAATTTGATTCGGCGCATAGGGGCCCAAGGTTTGGAATGTATACTCGCCGTTTTCATCCAGCGCCGTTAACATGCCGATATGAACACCCGTCACCTGGCCGTCCGAACACCCTACAGAAATCATCGCATCAAATTTCATACGGCGCAACGTACGCTCATCCACAGACGATAGATAGGGGTTTCCATCGGGGTGCGTATGGATGCATCGGATACCGCTCAACCGCCTCGCACCGCGGCGCACTTTAAGATCGGGCAGATTAACGCGGTCATGAGAGCCTATTGATACGTCCATTACCATGCCGTCCCGTGCCACATATACGGAAATCTCACGGTTTATTCGTCCCGTCATATCGGCAAGCACCCGCATGACCGGTTCAGAGATCATCTCATGACGCAGCAATTCCATATCCGCGTCATATAGTTTTTCCAGCTCATCTAGCTGTGCTTCACGAATGCCCTGTGTATTGCCGTTGATCAAAATATTGTACTCCTTCCGGCGGCACGCCGCCGAATAAAAAGATAAGAAAAAGCTGTATCAAACAGCTTTTTCTTATCATACCATATTTATTCGTCGTCCACCATGTCCTTTTTCGCCTGTTCAATGACTTTTTGTGCCATATTGGCAGGCATCTCCTCATACCGCTCAAACTTCATGGTAAAGGAGCCGCGCGCTTGCGTCATGGAGCGTAAATCCGTCGCATACTTAAACATTTCACCCATTGGCACCTCGGCGACCACCTCCTGCATGCCGTTACCTATGGGATTCATCCCTTGGATACGCCCACGACGGCGGTTCAAATCGCCGATAATATCGCCCATGTTTTCCTCTGGCACTTGCACCTGAACCGTACAAATCGGCTCTAACAACACGGGGCTTGCTTCCGCACATCCCTTCTTAAAAGCCAAGCTTGCCGCCGTCTTAAATGCCATTTCTGAAGAATCTACAGGATGGTAAGAGCCGTCTACCAAGGATGCCCTGAGATTCACCACCGGATAACCGGCTAATACGCCTTTTTGGATGCAGTCGCGCAATCCCTTTTCTACAGCCGGAATATACTGCCTTGGAACCGAACCGCCGACAACCTTATCGACAAATTCAAAGGTGGTATCCGAACCAATAATCGGCTCAAATTCAACCCAAATATCGCCGAATTGGCCATGTCCGCCCGATTGCTTTTTATGGCGGCCCTGCACCTTGACAGCCTTGCGGATCGTTTCACGATAGGGAATTTTCGGATCGCTTAGTATGGCCTTGGCGTTGAATTTGCTTTGCAGCTTGTTGATAATCACATCCAACTGCAATTCCCCTTGGCCGGAAATCAACGTTTCACCAGTCATCGGCGACTTGCCCACATGGAAGGAAGGATCCTCCTCCTGCAGGCGGGCGAGTCCAGAGAATACCTTATCCTCTTCGCCTTGCTTTTCAGCCGCTACGGCAAAGCTAATGCAGGGTTCTGGGAATACAATCGGATCGAAACGATATCCGTGGTTGCTGGATGTTAGCGTGTCAGACGTATTGGTGCCTACCAGCTTGGTCATCGTTCCGATATCACCCGCATGCAGCACAGGAAGCGGGATCTGCTTCTTGCCCAGCATGGTTGAGATATTGTTTGGTTTCTCCGGTTTACCGGTCGTAGCGTTCACCGTGCTGGCCTTATCCGCCGTTAAAACACCGGATACGACCTTAACCATCGAAATTTTCCCGACGAAGTTATCTGAGATTGTCTTAAAAACAAAAGCCGCCAGATGGCCTTCTTCACTAACGGAGAGGCTGATGCGCTCGCCGGTCTTGAGATCCTGCGCCTCCACCGGCTTCGCTTGGGCTGCAGTAGGCATATTTTCTACGATTGTATCTAGAAGCGGAGCAATATTCTTATTTTCTAATGCGGAACCGCAAAGGATGGGGGCAATTTCACCGCTTCGGATGCCGATGCGCAGGCCTTCTATGATCTCCTCATTGGTCAATTCGCCGGCATCAAAATATTTCTCCATGAGCTCATCGCTGGCCGAAGCCGCCGATTCCATAAGCCCAGCCCGAATCTCTTCCAATTGATCCGTCATCTCGGCGGGTACCGGGCATTCTTTCAAACCCTTGTCCTCAAAAAGATAGGCGACGTTTTTTAGCACATCCACATATCCTTTAAATCCGCCATCCATAATGGGCAGCTGAATCGGCGCAACCTTAGTGTCATGTTTTTCCTTTATTTGTTCCAAGGTTTTCATGAAATTGGCATGCTCCCGATCCAGCTGACTAATATAAATCAGCTTCGATACGCCATGCTCCTCACAGGCCTCCCAGGCCTTATCCGCACCGACCGTCCAGCCGGAAGAAGCATTTAGAACGATAACAGCGCCCTCGACAACACGCAGAGCGCTGGACATTTCGCCCACCATGTCAAAGTAGCCAGGGACATCCAGAATATTAATCTTTACACCTTTCCATTCAATAGAAGCCAATGCCAATGAGATGGAAATGCCACGCTTGATCTCTTCAGGGTCATAGTCTGTAACGCAGGTGCCATCCGTCGTACGCCCCATGCGGTCTGTGGCGCCGGCATTAAAAATCATCGCTTCTGTCAGCGACGTTTTACCTTTGCCACCATGGCCAAGCATCGCAATGTTACGAATCTCATTGGCTTTATACTCTCTCATGACTTTGTTCCCCCTTATTTGCTTTCACCGCAAAATACGGTAAACGTGTATCATTGATTTCATTGTATCAAATGATATGCCAAATTGGAAGGGATTTTTTTATGCAAAACTGACTGATATAACGCATTTTCTGTAAAATCGAATGTTTGATTCATGTTGTTTTTGTAATGTACGGATATAATACTTGGTTTGGACAAAATGTGATAAATTAAAGCAACTACAGACAAATGAATACCATAACAATTAGCCAACAGAAAATATGAATTTTCTATGAACTCACCTTTCTTTTCTTCAATCGGGCACAAAAAAAGAAGCTCCGCCACGCATAGAGAAGCTTCTTCCTGCAAAATTAGTGTGTTATTGCTGAACGCGTGAGGCGCCTATTGGCGCATCCAAATCGCGATAAGATGCATTGGCGCTGTCCCACATCATTTTTACCGTACCTGTGGGGCCGTTCCGATTTTTGGCGATGATAATTTCCGCCTCATTGGTAATGGTCGCCGGATCAACATCCTTTTTCATATTGGCGTAATAAGCATCCCGGTAAAGAAAAATGACCACATCCGCATCCTGCTCAATAGCGCCGGAATCACGTAGATCTGATAAGATTGGTTTAGGCGGATCCCGACGGTCAGGGCCTCGGGAAAGCTGGGACAGCAGAATGATAGGCACTTCAAGCTCACGCGCCATAATTTTCAGGGCTCGCGTCATTTCCGCCACCTCTTGTTGATGGCTTTCTGGGGTTTTTCCTCCGCCAGCACCTGATATCAGCTGCAAATAGTCAATGATAACCAGTGAAAGCCCACGCTCCATTTTCAACCTTCGGCATTTGGAGCGCATTTCCATCACTGTAATGGATGATGTGTCGTCGATATAAATCGAAGTATCACTGAGCGTACCAGCCGCCCGAATTAGCCGGTCCATTTCCTGATCCTGCTGAATCCGTCCGGTGCGCAGATTTTGAAGCGGGATATAACCAATAGAGGAAAGCATGCGGGCCGCAATATCTTCATAGGGCATTTCCAGGGAAAAAATCGCCACAGTAGCGTTCGGATTATTCCGGGGCACCTGCTCTGCAATATTCAACACAAAGGCTGATTTACCCATAGAAGGCCGTGCCGCCAGCAGGATTAACTCATTATTGCGCAAGCCGCCCAGCCAATTGTCCAGCGCATTGAACCCTGTGCGTAAACCGGCCAAAGCGTCAGGATCCCTCATGAGCAAATCTACCTTATCCAGCGTCTTATTGACAGCCTCTTGGATTGATACAAAGCTCTGCTTTTGCTTGTTCTGCGAAATCGTAAAGATTGCCCGTTCCGCATTATGAAGGATATCGAAAACCTCTTGTCCAGAAAACGCATCCTCTGTTATCTTAGCGCAAGCTGAAATCAGGCGGCGCAGCAGGCTCTTGCCTGAAACGATTCGGATGTAATCATCAATATGAGCGGCAGTCGGCACAAAGCGATTCAATTCGGTAATATATTCGTAACCGCCCAGCGCTTCCAGGTTTCCGTCTTTTTCCAGCTGATCCGTCAGGGTCACAAAATCGACCGGCTGGGCTGATCGCGAGAGCGTGACCATAGCTTCATAGATCCGCTTATGGATTTCAAAGTAGAAATCCTCCGCCGTAAGGACTTCCATCGCGGCGGCTACAGCATCCGGCGAGATCATCATGGCGCCCAGAACGGATTTCTCCGCATTTGGACTGTTCGGCATCACCCTGGCCGCTCCAATTTGTTCCTGGCTCATCCTACTCTCCAGCGACGATATTAACCTTCAATTCAGCGGCTATATTGGCATATAATTTCAGCTGCACCGTATGGACGCCCAGTTCCTTGATGGTATCCTTGATCACGATTTTTTTCTTATCCATCTCCAGGCCATGCTGTGCCTTCAGCGCGTCGGCAATCTGCTGCGTATTCACGGAACCAAACACCTTCCCGCCTTCGCCAACACGAATGGCAACGGTCACCTCCAGCTGTTTTACTCGCGCTGCCAGCACCCGAGCTTCTTCCTCTTCCTGCTGCTTTTTATGCTGCTGCGCCTTTAACTTATTCTCTTGCGCGGTAATATTTGCGCTGGTCGCCTCCGTAGCTAGCTTTCGCGGAAATAGGAAATTTCGTGCGTATCCATCGGATACGTTCACAATCTCACCTTTTTTCCCCGTACCCTTCACATCGGCATTTAGAATCACTTTCATGGTATGCTCTCCTCCTCTATCCTATATGATGTTAAACGTGGTCTTCTGGATCGGATGAATTCGTCGTATCCTGTCTGTCGGAGCCTCCCTGCCGCTTACGCGGCGTACGCTCCATACAGGCCTCTTCCTCCTGCTCCCGCTCTAGCTTGGCGATAAAAGCCCGAACATGAATATCCAACTCTCTGGGATCATCTTTATACCGGTTCACCAGCGCCTGCATCTGGACTGTATGTCCCCGCAGCAGGAACATTCTACGGAATTGGAACGATGTATCCGCAATACCCAGCAGCATAAAAGCTGTGCCTAGGAAAGCAGATCCGATGAGCAGCAGCGCTACCCTGGCGCCCAGGGGTACGCCCTTTGATCGCAGCCAAAAAGCGGCAAAGGACACGCCCTGTATCATCAGAAGCGCTTGGGCAATCCAATACAGCGCATTAACGCCGGAAGCCAACACGGTATTGGTCGTCGTTTGCGTAAAGAATGCAATAACCATCACCAGCATGCAGCCCAGCAGCAGGGAACGGGGAAGCGACCAACGGATGAAGGATGGCGGCAGCGAGGTCGGCACAATGCATCGATCCAAAGACTTTTGACCATAAAATCGATTTTTTAGCGCAAATCCAGGAAAGATCCATGCCGCAGCACCTACTAGCGCCGTTAAGATGATCACGACCGTCGGCGCATATAGACGTATGATCCCTTCATAGGTTGGCATCACGCGCTCGATAAACTTATCCATGGGAAGCGAAGCGATTTCAGTCATCAGCCGGTTAAGCGATGCGAAGTCTGCCGCAGAGGCATCCATCGCCCACTCCAGTAGCGCCTGCTGGGCCGCGGCCATAGTCACCAACGCGCTTCCCTCACCTTGACGCCGAAAAAGCTGCTCAAGCGCCGACAGTAAGACCGTTAAGGGATCCTGACGGTATAACAAATACACCAGCAGCATGGACAGGGCCAGTGCGAGGAAAGCTGCTGCAAAGCTATAGACAAGTCCATCGGCAAAGCCTGCACGCTTCTTAAAAAAGAATAAGGCGGCAATGGTCGGAATCATGCAAATAAACCATAGCCCAAATCCGGCCGCGCCCCATATCCATCCACCTACCAAGGCTAGCACCACGCCCATGACTACAGTCTGCGCCCAACCGCCAAGGCGAGCGTCATAATAGACCGACAAATAGACGCATAACAACAGCACCGGTGGCACAATCACGCCGATGCAAGTCAATATCGCTAATACTAACGGGGCTATGTATCGAATCCAAGCTTTTTCAGGGATACGGACCAAATCAACACATCCTTTCCTTTCACTATGGAAAAGGCTTCCCCCCTTAACCGTATCAATTATTGTATCATTTTGCGCGGCCTTTGTCACGTCGTTATTTTGCCTATCGCTCGCCATAAAAATGCCTCCCGCGCTTGATGGGCGCAGAGAGGCATATAGCTTGCCGAACAGCGGCTTACTGAATCGTAATATTACGGGTATAGTCCGTGCAGAGAATGCCTGCCTCTTCCAGGCTGGAGATCCGTTTCCCATTGACCTTTAGATTCGTGATTTTCACATCTTCCGTCATATGCTCCGAATCCACGCCCTCAAAGCGGGAGGGCGGCATTGATGCACCTTTTTGCAGATATACCTGGATATGGTCAAAGCGTACGTCTTTGACGCCGCCCAGCTTTCCATCGTTAGAAAACACGCCGCAATAATTATGGCTTTTCATGAGCAGGCCAAATTCCATATGCGCCGGATCAAATCCATCCGTGCTGGTTGCCGGGATTACGCGGGCTGCAGCATGCTCATAGGATTCCTCCATGTCGCTTTGATAAATGCACGGCAAATCATCTCCGGAAAATTCACAGCGGATGTTCCGGAAAATGATGTCATGCACCCGAGCACGGTCTCCATTTTGTATATCCATCATCATATGCGCACCGTGAATCAGATCGCAGTCCTCAAAGAGGATATCGTGATAGGCATCCGCGCAGGTTTCAGCGCCGATCTCCAGAGCCCGTCCCCAATCACACCATACGGTAAGCCGGCGCATAGCAACGCGCGCCACATTGCGCTGGTCAAAGCCTTTCACACCTTTGAGCACCATACAGTCGTCAAAATTGCGCAAGAAACAATCCTCGATCAGCGCATCCGAAGAGTTAAGCAGATCAATCCCATCAGAATTGTACCGCCACATACCGATAGTCTTGACCCAAGCGATATGGATTCCTGTGCAGTTTGCAGGGATTAGGGCAAAACTAGCCGAATCGCGCAGCGTAACGCCCTCAACGCGGATATCGTGACAATGATAAAATCGAATGCAGCCGTTCAATACCCGCTGCGCCTTCAAATGTGCCAGCATACTGGGTGGATCTTCCGGTAAACGCGCCTGTGAAACCGGATGTAAGTAGACCGACGATTTGTCTTTGTCATCCTGGCCGCTTCCGGACTCTATCGTTGCCACAGGATAGAGATAATCCTCATCATGCCGTATTTCCAAACTTCCATCCAAAATCCCGTGGCCGGCAATTGTCACATGCCGGGCACCTATTGCCATCACACTTCCATAAACAACGGCGCCAGCTTCCAAATACAGCGTTTGTTCGCTTTTCAACATAATCTGCCCTGCATGATGCACACCGGGGCCATAATATATAACGGATGGATCGTCCAAATCCACGCCGAACTGCCCCGGAGGATTCACAAATATGGCGATTGCATGGTGCGGGCCGTCTGCTTCCACCGTATACTGTCCTGGACCTGGCAAAGTGAACCGAGCCACGCATCCTTCACAACGAACGACAATCTTTTTTGAAAGCGGGCGCACGGTTACTTCTTGAACCGGCCGGCAATAAGTCACCGTCATTTCAAAGGGTTGATCTGCCCGCATCAGCACGAATCCCGCATCCTCCGTCTGATCCAGCGGGCGCTGCCGCCCCGGCCATACCGTGTTATATGGCATGGCTGATACCCGGGCGTAGGCCGGATAGACTTGCTGTCCCCCAGCAGATACTTGCGCCTCCCGGTATTGGGCTTCGGACTCCGGAAACTGATCGAATTGAACCATGCATATCTCCTTCAGCGTACTCGCTTTATTGCTTATCTATATGGAATAAATACTAAAACCGCCGTCGATAGGCAAAACCACGCCCGTAATAAAAGAAGCCGCCTGGCTCGCGAGAAAAACAACCGCGCCCACCAGCTCTTCAGGCTTACCATAGCGATGCATGGGCGTCTGCTGCAGCACGTGGGCGCCTCGTGGAGTTGGATCGCCCGTCTGCTTATCGACCATCAGATAGTAGTTCTGTCGGGTGATAAGAAATCCAGGGGCTATCGCATTCACCCGGATGTCGGGGGAAACATTTTCGGCAAACCAAGTCGCCATCCATTGGGTCAGGTTGCTAACGGCAGCCTTAGCCGCGCCGTAACCTACCACCCGCGTCAGAGGGCGAATACCCGCCATAGAAGCAATATTAATAATGTTTCCAGAACCCTGTTCTGCCATGACTTTACCGAATATTTGGCTGGGCATCAGCGTTCCCATAAAATTCAGATCCGTCACAAAGCGCATTGCCTCTTCCGGAATATCAAAAAACGATAGACTGTCGCTAGCCGAGGCCTGCGGGTGATTTCCACCTGCTCCATTAATCAAGCAATCTATCCGTCCATAGGCCTTAAGAATCTGATCTCTGGCCGACTCAAGGCTACTACGCTCTAATACGTTACAGGCAACGGCCATGGCCTGACCACCGTTTTGGCAAATCTCATTGGCTACGTCCTGCGCACGCTCCTGACTTAAATCTAAAATGCCAACCCGGCAACCCAATTCTGCCAGCTCTCTAGCCATTTCCGAGCAAAGGATACCCGCGGCTCCCGTGATGACGAATACCTTATCCTTCAAATCAAAATTCGGAATCATGTTATACCTCCTTCCGTTTTATTCAGTATAGCACGGCTGAGTTGAAAATCGGCATAGGCGCTTTTGACCATTCGTATCATGCGATCGTGCAATTTGCCTGACTAAAGGCCGCGTTCAAGTTTTTACAGCAGATGGCCCATGTCTTATAAAATCGAAAGATAAAAATCCGAAACGGCGGTAAACCCCAAATCCCACCAATCGTGCTGTGCGGCCGGCATAATCTTTTCAGTCCCTATGAACGATTTCAATGAATAGAATTTCTGAATATTTACAATATAGAGGCTTTTAATCGCATACACAAAACGCCATATGGGCATCAGAACAAACGAAAAAAGAGGGAACGGAAAACTCCGTTCCCTCTTAAAAATGGGGTTATCTTACTTAAAATACCGCTTCAGCAGACCCGCAAAAGCTTTACCATGCCGGGCTTCGTCGCGTGCCATCTCATGTACCGTGTCATGGATTGCATCATAGCCCAGCTCCTTAGCCAGCTTGGCCAGTTCTGTCTTGCCGGCAGTGGCGCCGTGCTCGGCTTCAACGCGCAGCTCCAGATTCTTCTTGGTGGAATCCGTTACAACCTCGCCCAGCAGCTCGGCGAATTTCGCCGCATGCTCAGCCTCTTCCAAGGCCGCCTTTTCCCAGTACATGCCGATCTCCGGATAACCTTCACGATGGGCAACGCGAGCCATGGCCAGATACATGCCAACCTCCGTGCACTCACCGGTAAAATTCTGACGCAGTCCTTCGATGACGCGCTCATCCACGCCATTGGCCACGCCTACCACATGCTCGGCAGCATAGCTCTTCGCTTCATCCGTCACTTCCTTAAACTTGGAAGCGGGCGCCTTACACTGCGGGCAGAACTCGGGCGCGCTGTCACCTACGTAAACGTAACCACAGACCTGACATACAAACTTTTTCATGTTGCACCTCCAGTTTATTTTTGTTGTAAATTTGTAATTGTTTCACCTATGTATCTATCATATCACGTTCCTCAAAAAAGTCAAGCGTCCATTTGAAAAAATTTCAATTTTTGCCAAGATTTTATTTACTTAAAATCCCTTTGTCTGTCGCTTATCGGATCTTGAAGCAGACTTGCTCCTAGCTACCTGCGCTTTGCGGCGGGCTGCAGCGCCATAATAGCTCGGTTCGTTATATTCGCTTTTTTTCGGCTTAGCCGCAGATGTCTTTTTATAATGTCCCTCTCTGTCATCTACCTTTTGCATTGCATTGCCAGGCGCTTCATAGGGACCGCGCTTGCCGTTTCGCTTTCCCTTCGCCATACTTTTCGAGTTATTGTATTGTTTGCGTCCATTCGGCCGGGCAGACCGAAGCCGCTCCGGCTCAAAGGGCAACTCCCTCTCCAGCAGATTTTCATCGATATCGGCATTCTGACGCTTCAGCGCCAGCTGCATTATGGCAGCAATCGCCATCGTCGGCTGCTCGCTCATCGCCTTCAGCAGCTGACGGGCCCATTTCTCATAGCGCAGGGGAATTCCCTGTGCGCCCGCCTCGACAGCTTGCCCAATCAAAACGTTAGCGCGCCGCTGCTCCAGCTCAAAAAGGCTCGGCATCGGCATGCGTTGCATAGGGACTTTGGTAAATTGCTGCAGGCGCTGGATATAACTATAATCCCTACTGGTGACAAAGCAAACGGCCTTGCCGCTTTTTCCTGCTCTGCCCGTGCGTCCGATACGATGCACATAGTTTTCCATTTGCCTCGGCAGATCAAAGTTAACGACTAGCTCTACATGCTCCACATCCAACCCCCGTGCAGCGACGTCGGTAGCCACCAACACAGGCAACAGACCGCCGCGGAAGCGCGCCATGACCGTATCTCGTTCCGTTTGGCGCATTTCGCCGTGCAGCGCTGCGGCGCGCACCCCGCGAGCCAGCAGGGCGTCTGTCACTTCATCCACATGGCGGCGTGTGTTGCAAAAAATAAGCGTCAGCTTTGGATCTAGCTTTTCCAGCAGCAAGCCTACAATATCGCTGCGGGATGCCGGAGGGACAACCATGTAGTGCTGTTCAATATCCGGTAGGGTCTCCTCCGTGTTGGCAATTCGTACCTGCTCGGGATTTTGCATATAGCGATATGCTAAGGATAGAATTTCTTCCGGTAGGGTAGCGGAAAACATCAGTGTTTGCCGCCGTTCCGGCAGATAAGCCAAGATTGACTCGATATCCTCGCGAAATCCCATATCCAGCATTTCGTCCGCTTCATCCATCACGACATAGCGAATATGCTCTGCTTCAAGCGTCCCCCGATTCAGGTGGTCTTTGATCCGCCCGGGTGTTCCAGCGATCACCTGAACGCCCTGCCGAAGGGCGCGGATCTGCAGCTCAATGGATTGCCCGCCAAAGATCGCCATCGATCTGACCGAAAGATAACGGCTTAGCTTCTCCACCTCATTGGCAATCTGCACAGCTAGTTCTCGGGTGGGGCTCAGGATGATGGCCTGCGGTTTATGGAGCAGCGGATCTATCTTTTCCAGAGCAGGGATCGAAAAGGCGGCCGTTTTCCCCGTCCCTGTTTGGGCCTGTCCGATTAGATCGCTCCCTCGCCGGATAATCGGAATTGCAGCCTGCTGGATTGGGGTAGCTTCAGTATAGCCCATTTCATCAATCGCTCGCTTTAATGGGCGGGATAGGGTTTCTTCAAAAATCATAATGTTTCCTTTCCTGGCCTAATGGTCATGCATCGGCCAAATCAAAGGAACAACCCCTTTCCTTGGCGCCTTATGCACACATGAATATTTATTGTAGGCTTTTTATGGCTTTCCGTCAAGAAAAAAGGGGGAAACCCTCCCCCTAAACATCGTATACTTCATGATATCGATCCAAGGCAGCCTCAAAGCAAACTAGGAAGACGCCCTCCTGCTGTGGAATGCATCGTTTTGCTGCAAGATATCCCATAGACATCACGACATCACGCCAATTTTTCTGGCGAAGCGGAGCCAGCATTCCCCAGAGCAGACTTTGAGCGAAGTCATTATGGCTGCCATGCAGATTGATAAGATACTTAATCTCCTCTCGAATCAGCGTGGTCACAAACCATTCCAGCCTCGCTTGCATGCGCGCTTCCAACACTGGCAGGCTTGCCATAGGCACAGCCCCAGCTAATTGCTCATCTTCTCCTTCCTCCTGCAGCGATTCCGTTAGCGTCCAAAGCTCATCGTCCGGCAGGCCCAGCGCCAGTTCGTCCGGTAGAAAGACCTCGGCCGCCAGCGTCTCTAGATGCCGCGCACAACGCATTTGAACGTTACTATCAAGCCGAATCAACCCCATAAGCTCGCAAACCGTATAGGCTGATAAATCAGATGCCATGGCTCCGCCTCCCTTTATTTTGCTTAGACGTATACAACGAGCAAATCGTCTAAAGGTATTCTATGCCAGCTCCCCATGGCGCGTTCAAAGCCGCCGGGGATTCATGGCCCGGCGGCTTTGAACGAAATCATATCATCCATCGGTACAAGATTCAGGGGGTCTACATCTTTCATTTTTTCTTCATAATAACGTTCCATCCGGCCGCAGGCCAGAATCATCCATCCGGAATCTGCACAATAGATAGGATAATCGTGGTTTGGCATGACGCGCGCTTGATAGGTCTGCATAAACGCCTTAACGCGCTGCTCGTCCTGCTGCATCGCTGCGGTATAGGCCAGCACACCCCAATAAAAGCTCGATGCGCCGTCATCCACATGCTCGAACCTTTCCCATTGATAGGTATCGCATAACTTTCCGTACAGCATCCCCGCCCGCTCCGAATCAGGCGCGATCACGCCGAAAACGATCGGATACAGCTGAGCCGTAGCATCGGGATAAAATTCCGTCCATCCTGTATAATCCAGCGGTTTATTATAGTTGTCCAGCCCGGTTTCATAGCGTTGTGCCGCCGAATTCCACAGCAATCCCTCTATCTGTCCGGACAGCCTATCGTACCGTTCCGTCAGACTCTCCAGCGACACATTCTCTAAAGAAACGCCGCAATCCTCCAGCGCCTTGGTCAGCGATATCGCTGCCTTCAGCCCTCCGTAAACCTCGCTGTTATCCATCAAATATTTGATTGGATAGTCCGGTTTTGCACGGCAAAGGCCGTCCCGATCAAAGCTTTGCTCCATCGCCTGAATCACCAGCGTCAAACGATCCTGATATTCCGTAATCAGCGTTAGCTCGCCGGTTGTCTCGTAGTAGCGCCATAGCAGCATGAGAAAAGTCGCCGCATAGGAATCAATCGAGTCATAGGATTGATCGGTTGTTTCCCTCACCACACGTCCCTGTTCCACTTGCAGCGTATAATCATATATCGTACCGGCGACCGCATTTTTATCTTCTTCCGCCGAATTGATATGCTCAAAATGCCAGCGGATATAAGCGGCAACCTGCGGGGCGTAGGCCACGTCCTCCAGCAGAGCACCCGCCGCGATATCCGAAAAATAAGGCGTCACAGTTGCTTTGAACGGCCCCAGTAAAAACGGACAATAGACAAAAGGCCCCCTAATGTAGGAAAATAGAACTACAATAGGGGGTCTTAGTATGTCC
>CAJFUN010000018.1 GCA_904420205.1 Candidatus Parachristensenella avicola
AAGGACGAGAAGTTATGGCAAAGGCGGGCGAAGGCCGCCGGAGCCTTCTGTGAGGCTAGCGACCGCAGGTAGGGGTGAAAGCGGGAGGCTTTCAGCCCGGGCCCCAAATGAGGACGAGAAGTTATGGCAAAGGCGGGCGAAGGCCGCCGGGGCCTTCTGTGAAGCCAGCGACCGCAGGTAGGGGTGAAAGCGGGACGCTTTCAGCCCGGGCCCCAGATAAGGACGAGAAGTTATGGCAAAGGCGGGCGAAGGCCGCCGGAGCCTTCTGTGAGGCTAGCGACCGCAGGTAGGGGTGAAAGCGGGACGCTTTCAGCCCGGGCCCCTATAAAGTGTCCAATTCTGCCCGGCCACTTTTTGCCGCGCAAAACCTTGCCATGCAGCGGGTAAATAGGGTATAATAGCAAAGGTACAAGAAACCTAGTTTTCGGGAAATACCATTAAGATAAACAGGAGGAAACCCAAAATGATTAAGGTTGGTATCAATGGTTTTGGTCGTATCGGTCGCTTGGTCTTCCGTGCCGCCCAGAACAACCCCGACGTAGTCGTAACCGGCATCAACGACCCCTTCATTGATCTGGAGTACATGGCTTATATGCTCAAGTATGACTCGATCCATGGCCAGTTCAAGGGCACCATCGAGATCAAGGACGGCAAGCTCGTGGTCAACGGCAATCCTGTTTCCGTGTATGAGTGCAAGGATCCCGCCGAAATTCCCTGGAGCGAGTGCGGCGCTGAGTACATTGTGGAGTCCACCGGTGTATTCACCACCACTGAGAAGGCTTCTGCTCACCTCAAGGGCGGCGCCAAGAAGGTTGTGATCTCCGCTCCCGCCAAGGATAAGGAGACCCCCACTTTCGTTATGGGTGTCAACGAGGATAAGTACACCAGCGACATGATCGTCGTGTCCAACGCCTCCTGCACCACCAACTGCCTGGCCCCCCTGACCAAGGTCATCCACGATACCTTTGGCATCAAGCGCGGCCTGATGACCACGGTGCACTCCACCACCGCCACCCAGAAGACCGTTGACGGCCCCTCCAAGAAGGATTGGCGCGGCGGCCGTGCGGCTTCCAACAACATTATTCCCTCCTCCACCGGCGCTGCCAAGGCTGTAGGCCTGGTTATCCCCGAGATGAAGGGCAAGCTGACTGGTATGTCCTTCCGCGTGCCGACCCTGGACGTGTCCGTTGTCGACCTGACCGTCGAGCTGGCCAAGGAGACCACCTATGACGAGATCAAGGCTGCTGTGAAGGCTGCGGCTGAGGGCCCGATGAAGGGTATCCTGGGCTACACCGAGGATGACGTGGTATCCACCGACTTCATCACCGAGTCCCGCACCTCCGTGTTCGACGCCAAGGCTGGCATCATGCTGGATCCTACCTTCGTGAAGCTGGTAGCCTGGTACGACAACGAGTGGGGCTACTCCAACAAGGTCGTCGACCTCATCTGCCACATGGCTAAGGTAGACGGCGGCTGCAAGTGCTGCTGCGGCAAGTAATTCATTTCATCGGTTATCATACCCTTTCTTGGCTTAGCGCCCGGAAAGGGTATTTTTTTACGTATCATACAGCATGGAAAAAGCTGTGCCCAGTCGTTAAGACAGAACACAGCTGGAAAGCGCCGCGGGCAAGGTTCAATTTATTCTTCTATTTCCATGCCGGTCAGTTCATCGGATCCCCAGATAACTTTCATTCTATCGCTCTATAGGGCGAATATGTGAACGCGTGCTTTTTTCCTTCAATAGGTATCAAAACAATTGTATCTTTTCGGATATCAATAGTAAAGCTACCTTCATCGTCAGCTCGGAATAATTCATAATCTGTTTCTATTGAAGCGTTTACCCGCTTATAAGAACCATCGCTAAAAAAAGGATGCAGCCATAGCCTTTGAGCACTTAAAATCTGTTATTTCCTTTAGCTGTAAGGCATCATTATAAAGCTGACGAACAGCATCAATAAAATGGGATAATCCCTTTCTGTGTTGATATTGCCGCATTCTTCTGATTAGGTCTTGATCTTTGTCTGAAAAAGTAGCAGTCATGCCATATCTTACCTCCAGAATCAACATATACGAATGATTTAATCTATCTACTTTTACAGACAATACGCGAATAGTCTACCATCGCAGACAAAAAATAATAGAAAGTTGCCTACACTCAAAAAAAGGAGTGTGCAAGATGGTAGAGTTTAATCGATTTGCAGCCGGACGGGTGATTCGGCGAATTCGGAAAGATAAAAAGTTATCCCAAGAGGTGTGCAGCGGGCTTGCAAGTTTAGCCCGCAGCCATCTAGCCATGATCGAAAGCGGGGATAAGCAGCCAAATTTTGAAACAATATGGCGCATTTCGATTGCATTGAATATGTATCCGCATGAACTGGTGCGGCAAGTGGAGGAGGAAGCTAAACATATGGAATTGGAGAATTTGAGTACAAATCCAAACAAAAAATAAAAAATATACCGACTCAAGTTGATAAAGTGCAAAAACAGTATAGCAACCAACGAATTTGGTGCTATACTGTTTTTAGATTTTCTTGAAAATCCTCGAAAACACAACAAGGAGAAAACCCATGAAAAAGCTGTGGATCGTCTTGCTGGCGCTGATATGCTGCTTGGGAAGCGCTTTGGCCGAGGGCATACCGCAAGCGGTGCTGGACGCACGCGCCAGCGTGGTCTATATCGAGGTGTACCGGGAGCAAGACGGAGAGCTGATCGGGGCCGGATCGGGATTTGCTATTGGAGAGCCGGGCCAGCCGGCCGCTTACATTGTAACCAACGATCATGTGGGCGGGGCGGAGGGAACGGCCTGTACCGTATTCTATGGGGCTTACGACAAGGCGGCAGCCGCATGCTGTTACACCCTGCCGGAGCGGGATCTGTGCGTATTGAAGCTGGACGAGCCGGCGGAAGGCCTGGCGCCGCTGGCATTAAGCGCGGATCCACCCCAGGCAGGTGAAAAGGTCTATGCCTTGGGGTTCCCTGGTTCGGCCAGCGACCTTTTTACACGAGGGGATCATACCGCCGAGGATGTGACCATGACCGACGGCATTGTCAGCGCGGTACGCAAGATGACCTATGTGGCGGGCGGGCCGGATATTATGGCCCTGCAGATCAATGCTGCGCTATCCGCAGGAAATTCCGGCGGCCCCCTGGTGAACGAGCAGGGCGTGGTGGTCGGGGTGAATACCTTTGGATCCTCCACGGATCTAAATATGAACGGCGCGGTGGCCGTTCAGGAGCTGCTGGACAGCCTGGAGGGCCGGGGGATTGCCTATCGAACTTATAGCGCGAGGGCGGGCGCAAACACCGGTGGATGGTGGATCGCAGCGATTGCCGCGCTGCTGGTGGCTCTTGGAGCAATGGCCGGCCTTGCCTTTGTTGTGTGGCGGAGGCGGAAGGCCAACGGCGTCAGGCCCAGCCGCCGCGACATGCCGCTGGCGGACTACCTGGCAAGAAGCGAACCGTTGAGTTTTCCCATGGCAGTATATCTATTGGGCGGCGTGCTGCAGAAAGCGGCGGCTCAGGAGGCGGCGGGCAAGGCGCTGCCGCAGCTGGGTGGGCAGAATCTGCGGGTTTCGGCCGCCAGCGGCCGGGCATATCTGCTGAGCCGTCCTGCACGGCAGGTGGGCACGCCGACACCAGAACAGCTGCGGGGAAGCGCGACCGGCGGTTGGACGGCAGTATATCAAGCGGGCGCTCTGCTGTACCATGCCCTTTCAGGCAAAGCGCTGCCGCACCCGCTGAACCGCTATGAGAATGACGGTGAGACAAAGCGGACGCTGGAGCAGCTCCCCTTAGATGCGGCACAGCGTGCCGCGCTGGATAAGGCGCTGCAATTGAAGCCGGCCGAACGGTATACGACAATGGGCGGCTTCCTGCAGGCAATGGAGATTGAGCAGCCGCTTATGCCTGCACGTATGGCGTCGCCACGGCAGCCTGAGGCGCGCCGTCCCATAAACAAAAGGCGTCTGGCGGGAATCCTTGGTAGTTCCTGCATAGCTTTGGCCCTTGCGGGGTGCGTAGGGTTTTATGCGATAAAGCTAGATCAGCGCAACCGGGCGGTGGCATGCCTGCAACGTTATGACTTTGAAGAAGCAGCGGACCTGCTTCAGCGTGTGCCAACCTTTATTAAGGGCGATGTAGCACAGCTGCGGACGCTGGCAGCGGCCGGTATGCTTTTCAATCAAGGCGAATATGAGCAGGCGCTGGCGCAGTTTGAACGGTTGGGAAGCTTTTTGGTTGCACCGGAGCTGCTGGAGCAGACCCAGGACCGGCTGGCAGAGCAGGACTACCGGTATATGATGGACGAAGTCGGCGCTTTCATTCAAGCGGGCAATCTTCAGCAGGCAAAGGAGCGGGTGGACACCTTCTTGTACGGCTCCGAAGCGGAGCGGGATGAGGAAAAGCCTCTTGTCGATGCCGAGACCGTAACCTTGGCCCAGTACGATCTGGCCTGCCTATATATGCAGTATGGCGCATACAGCCAAGCAATTAGCCAGTTTGAAGCATTAGGGGATTATGCGGATTCACAGACACAGTTGCAATATGCTTTGGCGGGTTATGCGACGGAGCTGATGGAAAAGGATAATCTGATGAATGCCTATGCGGTGCTGAAAGAATATCGCGACGTCCCCGAACTGAAAACGTTGTGGGAAGCGGTCATTGACGGGATTTATCGTAAGGCGGTCGATTACTACAACCAAGGCAAAGCAACAAAAGCCCTGCAGTATTTTGCTAAAACAGGGGACTATAAGCAAAGCAAAAAATACGTGAAGATTTTATCGACAACCGATGTCTTTGAACTGCTTCCTTATTTAGGCGATGCGGGAGCTGAAAAGCTGATCTATAGCCCCAATATGCTGATGGATTTCTTGAAAGGCACGTGGCGGGGAGAGGGCTATTACTTTGTGATGAAATCAGACGGCTACATTTCCTATGACCTGCCCTGGTTTGATTATGGCGATTTATACGGTATTCGAGACGGAACCATCTACTTATATAAACAGGATGATGAGGATGATTTCCGCGACCTTTTCACGATTGAAATCGAAAGCCGAGACGTAATCCGCATTTATGCCCATAAAAATGGAAAAACATACCGCATGACCCGCAGATAATGCGATGCAAAAATCCCGCCGCTTTTGCGGCGGGATTTTTCGCTTCAGGGTTCATTTTGCCATATCTTCCAGCGTCTTGCCGGTCAGGCGATAGGTGGTCCATTCCTCCATGGGCTGCGCATGCAGGGAGAGGTAAAAATCGATGCTAGGCTGGTTCCAGTCAAGACAGGCCCATTCCAGACGGCCGCATCCCCGATCCAGGGCGATTCGGGCCAGCTCCCGCAGCAGCGCCTTGCCATAACCGCGGCCCCGATATTCTTTCAGCACGAAAAGGTCCTCCAGATAGAGACCGGCGCGGCCGAGGAAAGTGGAAAAGTTGTGGAAAAACAAGGCGATGCCGACTTCGCGGCCATCGGCTATGGCAAAGATCACCTCGGCCTTTTGCTTTTCAAAAAGCCATTCGGTGAGCAGCGCTTCGTTGGCAACAACTTGATCCTGCATATGCTCGTATTCGGCCAGCAGGTGAATAAAACGTAGAATGAGGGGTTCATCCCCGGGCTGCCCCGGGCGGAAAGTGACCGATTCGTTCATGAGATTCCTCCATAGGATAAGCTAGCATGATATAGCGATATGCGGAATAAACTTACCATCCCCAGAAAAGGGCATTGTCCCAAGGCCGCGTTGGATTCGTTATCCCGCAGGCATCCAGCCATATGCCAGAAAGCCGCATTTCAGCGAGAGCGGCTCAACCGGGATTGTGAATTGCATGCGGCATATGCACCACATTCCCCCAAGACAGCCTGCACACGGCCGAACACCAAACGTGCCATGCATTAGCGGGCCTATCGACCGGCCATCCCGTATCAATCCGCATATTGGGATGATTGTCGGCGCCCGGGGATGCTGCTGGGATAGGAGGATATCGGCATATTATCCGATTGCGGCGACTTATCGTGTTACCGCAGGGTGCGTGCAATCTGGCTCATAGAGGGCAGACATGCCTCATAATAGGCTTTTAATCCCTGGCAGAAGCGGTTGTCGCCTAGTATGCCGCCAATATCTCGATGCCTGCGGCAGCCGCCCCGGCACAGAAAGCCATAAGGGCAGCGCTGGCATGCTTGGGGCAAGGTAAGGGAGGGCGCCAAAAAGGCCTCGGCTGCCGGGGTATGCTGAAGCGCTTCGATGGTGCAATCAGCTAAGTTACCCAGCGCATAGCGGTCAATGCAATAAAAGTCGCAGGGATAAGCGGTCCCGTCCGCTTCAACCACCGTATAGAGGCTGCAGCGTCCACGGGTTCCACATTCTTCAGAGGGATACCCGGCCAGAATCCGGATCGCATTGTCGATATGGCGGATGGATACATAGCGCCCGGCACGCCAGTCGGCTTCCCAGAGGTGATAGAGCTCGGTAAGGAACCGGCCATAGGCGGATGCGGTCAGCGAAAAGGGCGCGGGATCGGGCGCATCCAGCGGCTCCAAGCAGGGAATGAACTGCAGATAGCGGAAGCCGCTGCGGTGAAAAAAGCGATACAGCTGGGCGGCATGGCGGGCGTTATACCCATTAACCACGGTAAGGATGTTAAAATCCACCCGGTAGCGGGCCAGAAGAGCGGCAGCCCGCATGACGCTCTGAAAAGTGCCGCGCCCCTGGCTGTCCAGCCGCAGTGCATCATGATATTCCTTGGGGCCGTCCAGGGAAAGGCCGATGAGAAAGCCTTCCCCTTTGAAGAATTGGCACCACTCGTCATCCAGCAGGCCACCGTGCGTCTGCAGCGCCTGGGTTACCGTCACGCCCGGCGGCTTAAGCGCCTTGACCCGAAGAGCCATATGTTGAAAAAAGTCCAATCCTGCTAAAGTAGGTTCGCCGCCCTGCCAAGCCAGATTGATCTGCTTGGCGCCCGTTTCAAAGGCGCGCTGGAGCACAAGCTCCAGGGTATCTCGGCTCATGATACCCCGGAAGCTCTCCGCTCGATGATCTGCCACATCGGAATAGAAGCAGTAACGGCACCGGTGGTCGCAGGCGCCGGAAGCGGGCTTGATTAATAGCGTGATGGCATGGGTCATTTGCTTACGTTTGGCGCGGCGGAGGGCACCCGGGCGGGGGTGACACAGGGCTGCATAAAGGGCAATAAGGCCGCAGGCTCGTTGCCAACAATGAGCTGGCTGCCGTCGCTGTAACCGTCGCCCCGGCGGCCCAATTCGTCGATCAGATATCCCCGAAGCCGGATCAATTCTGCCTGATGGGACGGATCTGCGGCAAGATCCTCCAGCTCATGGGGATCATGGGCTAAGTCGAAGAGTTGCTCACGGCCGCTTTGACTGAACCAGGCATATTTGAGCGAACCTGCCACAATCCAGTGGTTGGAGAGAAGGCCCATGGTATGCTCGCCATGCAGATAGGGACGCACGGACGCGCAATGGCCCCGCGCCGCCTCTAGGAGGCTTACGCCGTCCAACCCCTGCGGAATAGAAAGCCCTGCGGCATCCAGCAGTGTGGGCATCACATCGCGCAGCTCTACGACCGTTTGGGACCGGGCGCCCATGGGCAGGTTTAGGCGGCCTCCAGGATCGGACAGAATCAGCGGTACCCGGGCGGAACCTTCATAGGGCAGCGATTTGCGGAAAAAGTTAAAGTCGCCCATCATATCCCCGTGATCGGAGACAAAGAGCAGAATTGTATTGCGAAGTTCGCCGGAATCCTGCAGGGCCATATAGAAGCGGCCAATCTGGTTATCCAGGTGGGTAATCGCGCCATAGTAGGCAGCCCGGGCGCGGCGTAAAGCCTTAGGACGGGCTTCGCCGGCGACAGGATTCACAAATTGCGCGAGGCGTTCGTCATCGGAAGCTTCCCAAGCCGCATGCAGCGGGGGATCTATTTCGCCGCGGTCATACATGTCATAATAGTATTGCGGAGGATCCAAGGGGGAGTGGGGACGCACATAGCTTAAGGTTAGGAAGAAGGGCTGGGTGGGATCGCGGCGCCTGAGAAATTGGATACCTTGCTGCGTGACCCAATTGGTAGGATGATATTTCTCCTCGTAAGGGAAGGGGCGGGCCAGCCACGAATTGCACTCCAGACCGGAATCGTTTAAGTCGGCGTCAGGCAGCTGCTGACGCAGCCAGGTGAGATAGTCATCGTTGTTTTCATGAAATTCATTGACAGGGATGGAAAAGTTCCGTTCGGTATGAAGGTAGCCGTCGTGGAGTTCCACCTCGTCGAACCCCAACCGGTTGCGGGCTGGCCAGACATGCATCTTGCCGATGCAGCGGGTCTGATAGCCTTGATCGCGGAAAGCGCCGGGTAAGGTCGTTTCATAGTTCCAACTGACCCGATCCTGATAGCCCAGGCGTCCGTGATGGTCCTGAGACAGACCGGTCAGCAGGCCGGCGCGGGCGGCAATACAGCTGGGTACGGCCGAGTAGGCACGGGTAAAGGTCACGCCCTCCCGGGCTAGGTGATCCAGCCACGGCGTCTCCACGACCGGATGCCCCAACTGGGAGAGACAGTCGCCGCGCATCTGATCCACGATAATCAATACGACATTGGGTTGCATAGCGTGCGGTCCTTTCTTCCTTTTTGATTATTATAGCATAGAAAATGCTGCTGCGGTGGAAAAACGAAGCGCAACGTAAGGGATGGGAAGGGAAAATCCCAACAGCCCGAAAGCGGGCACATGAAAAAACACCGCTGGTGGGACTAACCAGCGGTGCTTTTCGGATGCGCTTACTGTTGCATCCAAAGAGGTGGGCAAGAGGTAGACTGTGGAAAGAGGAGAAACCACAGTGGAGGGAACCCCCTTGCTGATGACAATATAATACCAGATACAACAATCAAATGCAATAGTTGACAAGAAAAAACAACAAAGATTTTTTTGGTTATGCTGCCTATATGCCACCATGAGCATAGCGGATCGATAATAGCGACGGCTACAGAAGAGAAAAAACACCGCTGGTGGGACTAACCAGCGGTGTTTTTCGGATGCGCATACCGTTGCATCCAAAGGGATGGGCAAGAGGTAAACCGTGGAAAGAGGAGAAACCACAGTGGAGGGAGCCCTCTTGCTGATGACAATATAATACCAGATATAACAACGAAATACAATAGACAACAAGAAAAAACAATATAAAATTTAATTCTGCCTATGCAAAAGCCCCGGCGATGCCGAGGCAGGAAAGAAGGGAGCGGGTTACTGCTTACCGCTCCAGCAATAGGTACACAGCTTGCAGGGTGAAACGCCAGTGGAAGCAATCATATCATCTAAGCGATGGTATTTCAGCGTGGTGAATTTGAGCTGGCGACGAATCTCATCGACCATGCGGCCATACTCGGGAGCGTCGGGGTCGGAATAAGCCTCCAATTTCTTTTCCGCGCCGTCGCCCTCTATCTGGGCGATAACCCGGCGGGTAATGAGATCCATCTCGGACGAAGACCGGGAGAAATTAAGATATTTGCATCCGAACATCAGCGGCGGGCAGGCGGGACGCACGTGAACCTCCTTTGCGCCGCTGTGGTAAAGGAATTCCGTGGTTTTCCGCATCTGCGTGCCCCGCACCAATGAATCATCGATTAGAATCAACCGCTTATTCCGAATCAGATCGTCCACCGGAATCAGCTTCATCCGGGCGATTAGGTTGCGCTGGCTTTGCTTTTGCGGCATAAAGGAGCGAGGCCAGGTGGGCGTATATTTGATGAATGGCCGGGAGAAGGGGATCCCTGAGCGGTTGGCATAACCAATGGCGTGCGGCGTCCCTGAATCCGGGATTCCAGCTACGCTATCGGCCTGAACGTCGTCGCGGCGGGCTAGCATGTCGCCGCACTGGTAACGCATCTTTTCTACGTTTACGCCCTCGTAGCTGGAGGAGGGGTAGCCATAATACACCCATAGGAAGGTGCAGATTTTCATTTCTTCTCCGGGAGGGGTGATGACCTGAAGCGAATCGGGGGTAATGAAGTCAATTTCTCCCGGCCCCAGTTCCTTAGCGTGATCATAACCTAAGTTTAGATAGGCAAAGGACTCGAAGGAGGCGCAATAAGCGCCAGGCTTCTTGCCGATAATGACCGGTGTGCGGCCCAGCTTATCGCGGGCAGCATAGATGCCGTCGGGCGTGAGCACCAGAATTGACATGGAGCCGTCGATCAGGCTTTGGGCATATTGGATACCTTCGGCAATGGTATCCTTGCGGTTAATAAGGGCGGCAGTAAGCTCGGTAGCGTTGATGTCGCCGCCGCTCATCTCCAAAAAATGCGTAGCGCCTTCGGTAAAGGCACGCTGTACCAGTGCGTCCACGTTGTTGATTCTGCCGACGGTTGTAATGGCGAAATTCCCCAAATGGGAGCGGACAATCAGGGGCTGAGGCTCGTTGTCTGAGATGCACCCGATCCCCAAGGAGCCCTTCATTTCGTCCACGTCATGCTCAAATTTCGTGCGGAACGGCGAGTTTTCTATGTTATGGATGGCACGCTGAAAGCCGTTTTCCCCATATACGGCCATACCGCCCCGCTTTGTGCCCAGATGGGAATGATAATCCGTCCCGAAAAAAAGATCAAACACACAGTCGTTTTTAGAAGCAACCCCGAAAAATCCGCCCACTTATTTTATCTCCTTTGCTATAACGGAAAAGCGCCTGGCAGGCTTCGCGCCATACCGGGCTCTCTCCAAAAATTTTCACATCGCCATTATACCACACCTTTGGCGTTTTTCCTCTGCGGATTTGTTATGCGATTCGTGGAAAATTGCGGGACGGTTAAGCAAAGCGCGTCGGCTGCGCTCTAGGTCGGCTTACCGGCGCAGGCGCTCTCCGCACCAGGTGCAGTAGCCGCCTACGGCTGCCCCCAGCCGGTGCCCGCAGATCGGGCAGCGCCAGAAAAGCCGATGAATAATGCACACGGCGACCAACGCAAGCACGGCGGCGGCCGCACACGGCACCCGGACGGAACTGCCGCCGATATAGGCGACCCATCCCAGTATCACGGCGGCAGCACCTAACTTTACCATAACGGTCGCACATACCCTCAGGGACATATCCCCACCTCCTGCTCTAGGGTATTCGTTCGGCGGGGAAAAACTGTCTGTCCGACTTTTGTTCAGCTCAAAAAAACATATCGGAGCTTACCGTTCGACGTATTCTTCCAAGCACATTCCCAGGCGCTGCATATCGGAGGCGGCTTCCGCACCCACGTAGCGAATATGCCAAGGCTCGTGGATGATCCCCGTAACCTCAGTTTTGTCGGAGGGATAGCGGATGACGAAACCGTATTTGGGCCCATTCTCCAAAAGCCAGCGTTCCTGATCGCTTCCGGCGAAGCTGTCCAGCAAGTTATCCGTCCCGGCCAGATCAAAAGCATACCCGGTATGATGCTCACTGTCGCCTGGGCGCGTAACCTCCTGGGATGCGACTTGCTCGGCATTGGACATGGGCGTGCCGGATGCGATGACGCGCTGCACCTTATTTTGGAAAAGCTTGTCTTGATAGTCTACGCTGCGATAAGCGCTTACGATGATGAGCGGCCCGGCCCCTTCGGCTGCCATGGCGTCAGCCATTTGTTGCAGCGCCAGGACGGCTTCGGACTGAGCGCGCATTTCTTTATTTTTCAGCCGGATGTTTTGGCAGCTGATCTGCTGGGCGATTGTGCATAGCCCTTGCGGCGTGCCCCCGGTCCAGGGGTGGTTGCTGTTTACCAGCACCAAGCGGTCAGGCACGCCTCCGGCAGCTTGTATTGGCTGCGTCGTCGTCCCGACGGATAGGAAAGTAGGAGACGCTGCGCCGGATATAGGCTGAGGGGAAGGGAAGAAGGGACTGGCCTCCGGCTTTGCCAGGGAGGCGTCGGGCCTCAGCAGCATGGCTACCGCGGCCAGCGCCGCGCCCAAGACCGCTACTAGGCCCCACTGAATCATTGCGTTCTTTTTCATGTTTCACCTCACGGGAGGTATTGTAGCCGGTTCGGTGAAAACAAGTCCTCTTATGGATGTAAGCGGCCGGTAAGAATTCCGTTGGAAAAAGATATGCGCGCTTAGCAAAGGGACGGCGCACATGCGCCGTCCCTTTGCTAAGCGAACTATGGGGTCAGAAGATTGGCCACATCGGGGTATTGAGCGAGAAAAAGGGCGTTTGCTGTATCCAAACTGCGGCAATAGGCATCATAACGAGGGCTTAGCCGCCGCATGGCAGGCAGGAATACGCTTTCATATCCGCTCTGGCGGGAAAAATCAATCAGCGCCTGACGCAGCTGGTACACTGGAGAGGCATGGTAATCCGCCGCGCGTAAATACTCCATGTATGCCTCAAGGGATGGACGGTGATCATCAAGATATTGGGCGGGATTTTTTGCAAGCTGACGCATATGCGCGGCCTGTATGGATAGGAAGGCGTCATCCATGCCCTGGCTGGCTTCTTCGAGCATTTCCCGCAGATCCTGCGGTAGCTTCAGCTCTACGCTGTCGAGAAAAGCGATCACAGTGCTGAACGCATCCTGCTGTGCCTGTGTCGTGATGGGCTCTCCCAGGAAGGCGCCGAAGTGCAGGCTAAGGTATTGGCCGTAGTAGCCTGGAAAGCAGGTCAGCAGGCGGGATAAAATGGAACGTTTGCTTTCCAGTGCGTCCATCTGCCGCGTCGCGCGATCAAAATCGCCATCTTCTGCCAGGGTGTCCAGCAGTTCCATCCGCTCTTGATATTCCGCCCATTGGAGTCGCAGCCGCCGCGCCGCGTCTTTTATTCCGTCAGGACTGTCCAGAGCCGTCCGAACCTGTTCCAGGGATAGGCCAAGCCTCCGCAGCAGCGCGATCCGCTTGAGCGATTCCACATCGTCCCGCGAAAAGTCCCGATATCCATTCTCCCTCAAAGATGGCTGGATAAGCCCTTGCCTTTCATAATACAAGATGGCTTTGCGAGTCAGCCCGCTGGCCTGACATGCCTGATGTATACGCATGATCGATCCACCTCCGGCTTTAGGATAAACCATACCCCAAGGGACAAGTCAAGGTGATCCTAAGCCTCTTGGCTCATTATATATGCTTGTAGCTGGCATTTCACCGCGGCGAGGTCGGGATCGCAAAGCAACGGGAGAAAATCGACCAGCTGCTGAGGATCGAAGTCCCACCATCGGATTTTCAGCAGAAGGGCGATCATCTCTTCGTCGAATCGTTTTTTTATCAAGCGCGCAGGATTGCCTCCTACCACGGCATAGGGCGGTACGTCCTTGGTCACCACCGAGTAGGCGGCGACGATTGCGCCGTCGCCTATCTTCACGCCGGGCATGATAACACTTTCTCGGCCGATCCACACGTCATTCCCGATAACAAGATCCCCCTTAAAGGGTAGCTGAGCCATGTGATCGGGTGTACGCTCCTGCCATAGACCGCCGAAAACGTGGAAGGGATAGGTGGTCACGCTGCTAATGCGATGGTTGGCCGGCCCCATGATAAAGGTCGTCCCCGAGGCAATGGAACAAAATTTGCCAATGATGAGCTTATCTCCAAATTCCGGATAGTTAAAGAGCACGTTGTTCTTTTCAAAATCCGTAGGCGCTACCGGGTCATCATAATAAGTATAGTCGCCTATGAAAATGTTTGGCGCCGTGACTACGTTTTTGAGGAAGCAGGATGTATGATATGCGTTGGGAAAAACGACGTTGGGATCGGGAATTTGATGCATAGGGAACTCCATTCAGTTTGTTGTTGAAGAACATAGAAAAAATACGCCTCCTCCGTGGCGCTGGCTGCGCGGTGCTGGAAGAGGCGAAAGGCTAAAACAGCAGGTTATCCGCCATTTTCGCTAAGTGGAGCAACGATCCAGTGAATAGCGGTGATCCGTTGGCTTTCAGCGTCGATGGTATAGACTAGTTGTGCGTGCTCCTCCTCCATATAGGCCAGCGGTTGTGAGAGCGCTTCCGCATCATAGTCCGATATAGGCGCGGTCAGCAGGATGGTATAGCTGGTATCGCCCATCAGCGCAAGCTTTTCACCCCTGGGTGGCAGGCCATCTGCCTGTTCATAATAGGGCGTGCCTTCCCCAACTAAACCATATGCTGATTCCACCATGGATACAGGATCGCCCATCCGAAGGCCGCGGGGTCCGGCTAGCTCTACGTCATGAAAATCGGCTTCGGTCAGCACCCCCTGTGTAAAGGTAAGCCGGTTGGCACCATAGCTCAGTACGATCAGCGTTTCGCCGGATCCAGGATCCGTCTGCGTTTGCTCCGCGTCGGGCGTACCGAGGGCAGCTTTGGCCGCATCAAGACTGCAACCGGCCGAAACCGGGCCACAGACCAGATCCGAGGGAGCAAAAGGTCCCTGAACTAGTTCGGAAGCAGCTGTAGTTGGGTTAGCTTCTGGGGGTGCGCTGGTGGTGGAAGATGCAGTAGGAGGTTCGGCCTCGGCCAACGGAATAGGACCGCTGCAACCGCTGACCCAAAGCATGATGAGAAGAAGAAGGGATAAAATGCGCATAAATTACTCCTGTGGATAAGATGAATCGGAGATAAGGTCGAGATAGCGACGGGCCTTGTAGGTCAATTCGGCATAATCTTCCCGCTCGATAGCCTTAGCGTCCACCAGCGCGCCGCCCAGGCCTAGGCCGGCGCAGCCAGCGGCAAGATACTGAGCAGCGTTTTCCAGATCTATGCCGCCGACAGCGAAAAAGGGAACCCGGTCAAAGGGGGCGCGCAACTGGCGGACGTAGGCTGCGCCCAAAGCGCCGGCAGGGAAGAGCTTTAGGACCCGCGCGCCGGCATCCAGCGCCTGGGCCACGTCGGTCGGCGTCATCACCCCGGGCAGAGGCAGCGCTTCAGCCTCAAGCGCCGCTTTGATTACGGCCGGATCAGTGTGAGGGCATACAAGGAATGAAGCGCCGGCATCCAGGGCATCCCGAGCTGCCGCGCGCCCCAGCACCGTACCTGCGCCGATGGACATATCCGTATGCGCAAAGGCTCGGCTCAGCGCTTGAATGCTGTCCAGCGCTCCCTGAGAGTTCATGGTAACCTCAATAAATCGTACGCCGCCAGCATAGAGCGCCTCGGCGGCCGGAATCAGGCGTTCGCAAGGAATATGGCGCGCAATGGCGACTAACGGCACGGACAAAAGCTTTTGCTCAAGCTGTTTAGCGGTCATGATCCATCTCCTCTCTATTTTGATAGGCCAGCCACGCCCCGGCCGGCGCTAGTGCGTCGCTTTCCGATTGGGTGAGGACGGTAAGGTCCAGACTGGGCCAGCGCTGCGCAAGCAGGAAAGCCAATATCTGAGCAAAGCTTTCTCGGCCGTAGAGCACCACTTGGTCGGAAAGCGTCTGCAGCCATGGCGTAAGCATCATGATATCCTGCTGGGCAAAGGCCCCCAGCGCCCATCCCATCCGCGCTCCCATGGGGAGCTTTTCCCGGATGTCCATCAGCCGCAGCGCAAATAGCACCCGAGGAAGCCCTTCCTTTTCGGCTGCCTTCGCCCCTTCCATAGCCCAATCCAAGTCGTATGCGTCGGTTAGTTGGAGGCTGGAGGACAAAAGCGTGTGTTCTGCAGCGGCCATGAATAGCTCGCCGGTCATGGCGGTGGACGAGCCGGTAAGCACTCCGTCCGTCACTTGAAGCGCCTTGTGATGGCTGCCCAGGTGGACGAAGAGGCGGCGACCGGATACGCCATGGAGCGACAGATAGCCGGCAAGCTCCGTTTCTTCGCCCCGGATGATATCGCCGGAAGCAGGAGAGGAGCCGGGCTCGCCCATACGCACGCCGGGAATAAAGTAAAAGGGCAACTTGCTTAGATTAGGAAAATCGTGACGCAGCGGCCGTAAACGATCCAGCGGCAAAGGTCCGGGCACATGGGGAATCTCTATTAGCCCTGTGGGGGAGGTAATCATACCGGAGAACATCACAGCCTGCGCCCTTGAACCACGGGCTTCGTGCAAGAGCGCCGATAGCGCGGAAGCGATGGCTTTCGGGCCGTCTCGCGCCCCAGCCTGCGCCTGGAAGCTTTGAATAACCCGACCGTCTTCCACCAGCCGCAATCGGGTGTTGGTGGTGCCGGAGTCCACTGCCAACAGCCTTACCATTCGGCCACCGTCCCATCTTCGTTCCGCCAGATTGGATTGCGCCAACGGTGCCCCTTAGCAGCCATTTCTTTTACTTTTTCCTCGTTTATTTCGATGCCAAGGCCCGGCGCGGTGGGCAGGGCCACAAAGCCCTCTTGATAAGCGAATATTTTCGGATCAGCCAGATAGTCCAGAAGATCGCTGCCCTGATTGTAATGGATCCCCAGGGATTGCTCTTGGATAAAAGCGTTGGGGCAGGTTGCATCCAGCTGCAGGCAGGCCGCCAGCGCGATGGGCCCCAGCGGACAGTGAGGCGCAACGGCCACGTCGTAGGCCTCCGCCATAGCGGCGATTTTTCGCACCTCCAACAGGCCGCCGGCATGGGAAAGATCCGGCTGGATGATGTCGGCTACCCGCTGCTCGAAGAGGGGCTTATAATCCCAGCGGGAAAACATCCGCTCGCCTACGGCAATCGGAATGGAGGTATGGCGGGATAGCTCGGTAAGGGCTTCGTTGTTCTCCGGCAACACCGGCTCTTCGATGAACATTGGCCGTGCTTCCTCCAGAGCACGGGCCAGCACTTTAGCCATGGGTTTGTGTACCCGTCCATGGAAATCGATGGCAATGCCAAAGTCACGGCCGCATGCTTCCCGGACCGCCATGGCCCGGGCGACGACTGCGTCTATCTTGGCATAGCTGTCCACATAATGTAGCTCTTCAGTCGCATTCATCTTGATAGCGGTAAAGCCTGCTTTTTTCCGTTCCAGGGCTTCATGGGCCACATCGTCGGGCCGGTCACCGCCGATCCAGGAATATACACGGATCCGATCGCGGCAAGCGCCGCCCATTAGGTCATAGGCCGGAGCCTGATAATATTTGCCTTTAATATCCCAAAGCGCCTGCTCTAACCCGGCGATCGCGCTCATCAGCACAGGACCGCCCCGATAGAAACCGCCCCGATACATTTTCTGAAAGTGATCCTCAATGCGCATGGGATCCGTGCCGATCAGGCAGTCTGAGAGCTCGTTCACAGCGGCGGCGACAGTATAAGCCTTCCCTTCGATCACCGGCTCGCCCCAGCCGCAAATGCCCTCGTCGGTGATAATTTTCACAAAATACCATCGAGGGGGGACCGTGTATCCCTCAACTTTTACGATCTTCATGACGTTCCTCCGCTGGTTTTTGCTCCTATTATAACATGACCTCCACCGGGAAGCCAGGGGGCTTATTCAGGCTCCAGAAGGTGGTCATATACGGCCTGCAGGTAGACCGTCTGTACAATTCTGCGCCGGTATTGATAGAAAACGGAACGCTCCAAATTGAGGCTGGCGCAGATATGTGCCGTGCGTTGGCGCACGGCGATGGATTCATTGTTGAGATAGTAGGCTCGGACAAGCCGCTCTAGTAGCGGCGATTCCTGCGCGATCCGTTCCAAAGCTTTTTCAATGCTTTGAATCCACCTCATGCAGCGGATAATCTCGGGAGGCGGATCGGCCAGCGCCAAGGCGCCTTGGGCGGTGGGGTCGCTGCGGACGGCTTGTCCGCGGGGCATCCCCGTTATCTGGCCCGCCCGCAGGCGCCATTGGTCATTTTGAAAGCTGGCCACCTGGCGCTTCATATCTTCATAATGGTAGAGCCGTCCTTCCACGGCTCGGAAACATTCTTGACGAATCATTGTTATCCCTCCTTTGATTCAGATAACACCCGTTCGATGGCCCGGCGCATTTCCTGCGGCGAGAAAGGGCGGCCTGTGCCGGGATTGTAGGGTAGATCATGGTCGTTGGGCGGGTAACCCTGCTCCCGTCGCCAGGCTGCTACCCGCGCCGGTGTGCTTGCGCATAGTGCTGCGATCATCCGGTCGGATAGACTCAATTCATAAAGCCGCTCAAGCAAACGGTCTGCTTGCGTTTCCTCTCTGTGTATCATCTTTGTCCCTCCTCCATGTTTCTTATGGACTAATGAGAACATATGTTCTGATGCTATTATAGGGAAATTGATTCCATAGATCAAGAGGGAAGCGGCTGATATGGAATGTACATCCCATTTTTGGTACAGGGGGCTTTTCGCTTGTATCGATCCAATGGCGACAGGGTCATTCCGCTTCTCTTTGTAGGGCGGCGCGCATCTCTCGCGCCGAAAGGTGAACCTAGGGCACGAGTTTTATCTTCTTGTTAACCTAAAGGCAAAAAATCGGGATAGGGAGCGGTGAAACCTTCTTTTTTGATGGCGTCCACGGGGACGGGTCAAGTCCAGCGTCCGATCGTATAGTGCGTTGCCCGGGGTCAGGACCAAGCGGGCGGCCTCCTGGTAAAGAGGCCGGGCCTGCTCCGGGTTGGATAGGGCCAGCGCGCAAAGCCTTAGCCAAAACCAGGTGTTTTTTCTATTTGTCATGTCGCTACTCCTAATAGCTGGGCGAGGTAGGATGGTTTAAATAGCGGTATTCATTTTCGCCGCGGGAATCTCCGGAAGAAAAGGCATAGCGCTGCGGGTTCCGGGAAACCGTAGCGGACGTTTTGGCGGAAGACGATTTTTTGGAATTGCTTGAGGATGATTTTTTCTTGGATGAGGAGGTTCGGGATGTGGCTGCACTTGCTGCGGCCGCCGCCGCTGCAGCTGCATCGGCTTCCCGTTGGACGGCAATCGCATATAGCTGAGTGGTTAAATCCAGTACATCCTGCTGTTGATACCGCTGATATGCATCATAGCTGGCCATAAGCGTCTGATAGGCCTGTTGGGCGGCAGATTTATCTTTCTCACGCAGTGCGGCTTCGTAACTGGCCAAATCGTCCAGCATATCGTCTTGCAGCCGCTGCACTGTTTGCTGATAGTGCTGCTGGGCAAGGGTTTGCGCTTCGCCAATGTCTTTGAGATCCTGCGCCAGTTGGTTTTCTACATTAGCCTGCGCGCGGGCCTGCTGTGCGCCAAGATAAGCTAGGTTATCGGTTAGATAGCTGGAGCGCCCCATGCCGCGCCGCAGGGCCGAGGTTTCTAGATCGCTGCGCATGGAGGCAAAGTCGCTGCCCAGTTGCCTGCGGCTTGCTTCCGCTTGGCGCTGCAGTTCAGCCTTGTTGCGCTCATAGCTTTGATTGGTGGCCTCCATTGATTGGCTGAGGGCCTCTAGCTGTGCGTTTAAGCCGGGGCGCAGGGCTGCCTCCGCCTGCTGCCGGTATGTTTCATCGTCTTTCGGTTTGATAAGCTCTAACAGCTGTTGGGTATAAGGATTCTCATACGTTGCGCTCTGTTTCTGCTTTAGCAGTTGGGTTAGCTGCGATAGATAGTCGCTGCTGCTGCCAGAAGGAGCGTCAGCGTGATAGCGGCGGTAGGCGGCGTCGGTCTTTGGTCCCCAGATGCCGTCCACAGAAAGTCCCGCGCCTTGAGCGTTTAGCTGCTGTTGCAAAGCTTTCACTTGGTCGTTTGTGGAATATCCGGCGTTCGTAGCAGCCTGTTGATAGCCGGTTGTATAATACTTAGCCATTTTTTACTCCTTTATCGAAGCTCGGCAGGAGGCGGTATGGGCCAATCCGCCTCGTCGATGTTGTCCGGGTTCACGGTTTGAGGCAGGTCGCGGAGCGCCTGGCGGTATTCGCGCCAACGCCAGATCGCCTCGTCGGAAAGGTCGTTGTCGATCATCTGCGTCCAGTCGCTTTCGTTCAGCAGCCGGTTCCGCCGCTCCCGCAGCAGCGCCAGCTTGGCTCCGTATACCTCCGCGCCCTCCGCGTCGTCGGTGAGTAGCGCCGTGTTCCGAATGCCGCTGACCTTGGTTCCATCGGCCAGCAGCACCCAGTCCTCGCCCGTTTGGGCCACGGGGTGGCCGTCGAAATAGATCATGTCTCGCCTCCTATACGTAGGTAATCGTCAGCACCGCACCTGTCGGATAGAATTTCATATAGGGCGAGCTGTTGTTCGGCGCGGCAATGGCGATCCCCTTGGCCGTTCCCGCCTTGAGCGCCTCCCCAAAGCTATTGGGTAGTGTGATCGTCTTGGTGTCGCCCCGATCCCAGGCGATGCTGCTGGTAGCGGTTCCAGTGAAAGAGGGCACAGCGTTGGGCAGGGCGGTATAGTTGTGCAGGTAGAAGGTAGGCTTTTGAGGGGAAGCGCTGCCGTTGGCCGTGGCATACCGCCGGCAGGTAAAGGTTACCTTCTGGATGGTCTTGCCCGATAGCGCAGTCTTGATGGCGCTGTAGTCAAAGAACCACATCCCGCGCTTATATTTGCCGCTGGTGTAGGCACCCTGGAACACGTCGCCCTCCTGGTATAGGTCGCCAGCGCGCACGCTGCCTCCGCCGGTGGAGGTGAAGCTCTTGGTCACCGGCACGGCCACCGCGCCGCCCTGGGCCGTCTGGGTGGGGGTGGAATTAAAGTCAAAGACCTTGCCTGCGTTTTCCACATAGGCTGCATTCGTCCCATAGGGGACGATCCCTGATAGCAAGGCGACGGAACCTGCATAGGAGAATACGCCGTTGCGGGCAGTGCCTTTGGTGCCCGATATGTATACATGGGACGTCTGCGTGCACATTACGGAGCATCCCCAGCCGTCGCTGCCGTAGTTGGCGTTGATGTCGCAGTCCCGCACCCAGCCGGAGCAGTTGGAGATGTTCAGGGCCCGGCTGGCCGCGCCGTTGGTGTTTACCGTCAGCTTGTAGAGGGTGAACCGGCAATCGTAGAGTAGCACCGTGTATTGCCCGTCGCTGTAGGTCGTGCGGGTATCCACGATTTTTCCGTTCTGAACGGTGACGGGCCCCTTGGTGGCGCGGATCAGCAGGTAACCGTTGAGGGTGTAACCGCCCAGGTTGAGAACGAGATTATTGAAGGTGCGGTTTTCGATCAGCACATCCTCGGTCAGGTTGCTGACCAAGTTGATCTGCACATACCCCCGTTGAAGGGTCGGCAGGTTTTCCAGGCAGTCGGATATGGTGGCGAAAGTGCCGCCTGTGCCGACCGAATAGCTCAGGTTGCCTCGTGCGCCCAAAGAGGCCACCGAATCGGACACGATCTTGTCGGCGTAGAGCTTGTCAAAGCCTGCATCACCGGCGCTCATGGTCAGCACGGGGTCGCCGGAGGCGTCGAGAATTTCCAGGTTGAAGTTGGGGGTGGAGATGGTGACGTTGTCGTCCTGGATGGTGACGCCGCTGGCGGTGACGGCGTTGGTACCGGCCACGGCCCAGGCGGAGCCTGTCCAGCGTTTGAGCATGTTGGGGGAAAGGGAAATGTCCAACCACAGCATGTTGGTTGTGGGGTTCTCCGGGGCCGTGGCCGACCGGATCACCTTCTCGCTGTCGTATGTGCTCTGGCTTACCTTCAGTGCGATCTCGTCCGCCGTTTGGGCGAACATGGAGTTCACCTGCCCTTGGGTGTAGTAGTCGTCAGCTACCATGCCCTCGCTCTTCCAGGCAGAGCCGTCCCAACTTTTGAGCTGGCTGGGCTCAGTGGATTGATCAATCCACATCATGCCTTTCGTCGGCATAGCAGGCGGAGCCGTCCCCCGGTAGATCTTTTCTTTCAGATAGTCGTCCATCTGAACGAGACCCTCTCGAGAGACCACTGCATTGATCTCGTCTGGATTCTGCTTGATCCAGGTTGAAATGCCGTCGCCGTCCAGCTTGTTCGAGATTAGCTTTTGCGTATCGCCGTTCATATCGCGGATGGATACGCGTCCATAGAGCTTGGCGTCCAGCGTTTCCAGCCGGTCGTTTACAGCTGCGGCCAACGCGTCGACGCCCCGAGCCATAGCTGCGGCTGTAGGGGTCACCCCCATCGCCCGCTCCCGGGCGAAAGGTTGGGCAAGGGGCTGAAAGTCATGCACATATGCTTGAATTGCCCGGTTCTCCATCAAATTAGCCCTCCTTCTCCATGGGTATAATAGGTGAGCTCCAGCGGGCCGTGCAGGATAAAGCGATGCCCTGCAGGCCCCAAGATCTTCAGGCGGAATCGACGCCCATAGCAAGGTAGGCGGACGGTAAAGGGCTGCATCGTTTCTCCGGAAGGCCAATCGATTACGCGCGTCTTGCTGCCGCGATCAGTCTCCAGCGTGACACGGAGCTGAGCGTGTTCTCCCGTAGATTGGAGGCTGACAGTCCCGGAAAGGCGGAAATGACTCTTGGATAAATGCGGCGCGCCGCCATCGTTCCAGGGGGTGATCCATCGGCTTTCAAAAGCTTCTGAAGCGGCAAAGTTTTCCAGATTCAGCATATATAGTTGGCCTGGATGCTGCGCATCCGCGTACAGTAGGCGTCCGCCTAGCGCAAGCAAGGCCGTGGGCTGCGGCCCTTCATAAGCCATAAAGCTTCCTCGGGTCAGATCCAGTTCCATCAGTTTCCAGCCTCCGCCAGCAACCGGCAGCGAAAGATAGTATCGGTGGCCACATAAAGCGCCCTGGGACAGAGAAAGCCGCTCCGGGTCGATCTTCGCCCAAAAATATTGCAGGCTATCGCGCCGGAGTGGACGCACGGCCGCTCCATCGTAGAGCGATAGCCCCGCGCCGGATACTAGATATACGGCGTCAGCATCCACCGCTACCGTATCTTCGGCAATCGGTCCATCCGCGCCGTATTGATCCCGCAGATAGAATTCGCCTGGATCCGCGCCGTACAGCCGAAAAACGGTTTCTCGCTTGAAGGCTAAGAGGCTGGTACCATAGGGTGCCAGAGCGATAAAGCGGTCGCCATCCCATGTGGGCGCGTCAATACGCCCGCCGGAAAGCTCCGGCAGCAATACGCCCTCTTGCTCCACCGTATTCCAGGCCGTGGGGTTAAAGGGCTGGGAGTAATAAATGCTGTCCGGATTGGCTAAGGAGCCGGAGCCGAAGATCCGCTCCTTGTACCGGGCCAGAAAGCCAAACTTATCCGGCGTTTCCAGCGGACGTACCGATAGGTTATGGCCGTAGATCGCGATCATCCCATCCAGCGGATTGGTTAATAGCATGATGTCAACCATCTGTTGCTCGCTTTCCCCGTCGTCTCCTGGGGTAACGGTTACGGTATCCTCGTAACATACCCAGTCCCAATTACCGCTTTTATAGCCGGTGCCAAGCGTTGTCCATGTATCGGTGTAGGCGAAAAGCGTATCGGCCGTAGCAGCGATAAGTACCTCCGGAAGATCCGGCTCGTTGCGCCGGTAAAAGCGCGCAAGCGTAATCACAGCCGCCTGGACGGGCAGCGGAGGATAGGCGCTGCTCCAGCCGGGGCTGCTGGCAAGCCGCCCGTGTCGGGTATCCATATTGGCGGCGTCCCAGGCAGTTCCCATCTGGCCGGAGGCCTCGCCCCATGCCTGTTCCAGACCGGTGAATTGTTTCATGGTAATGGTAGTTTCCGGCATGTTGCCTCCCTTTTTATTGGTGATAAAGGTTCTTCCAGCAAAGCGCGTCATGTTCCGGGCCGGAAAGGCGAGCCAGCGCGGCGTACCACATCTCCAGGAAGAAGCGCGCTTTGTTCTGTTGGTCATTGCCGCCCTGGCTCAACATGCGTGCGGCAGCATAGTCAGCCAGGTGTGGATGGAACCAAAAGGGAAAAGGCGGCTCGTCTTCATCCCCCATAGGTTCGGGTGTGTAGCCATAGGTAACCACCGCTTCTTTTTCCGCCGCACCGGGCACATGGATAAAGGGCGAACCCACCAGGCGGATCCGGCGAAAAGGTAGGGGCGCGCCTTCTACGTCCACATAAAAAATTTGGCGGGGCGTGTGTGTAAGTTGCGATTCCGCTAAACAGCCGGTTGCGTCTAACGTCACATGCTGGGAAGCAAGCGGCAGGCTCCGGTCCTGGGCTGCCTGAGCGGCCGCTTGATCCAGATATTGCCGGATCAAAAGCCGGGGGCCCGTGTCCAGATCTTCTGCGCCGTCATAACCTAGCATCTTGGCCGTGTGATCGGTAAGCTCCAGCGCTGTCATGTCAAATCAGCCCTCCGTGACGCAGAATTTCTACCAAGGAAAGCGGTAATTCCAGGGTTGCGCCGCGGGTCAGCAAGTAGAAGCGGCCGTTTAGCCCCACCTCGACTACGCCGGATTCATCGCCTGGGATTTTGGGGAGCAATACGGTACGGGTAGGTTCGTTTTCGAGCTCGCGAAACATCTTGATGTCCTCCTGTCTAAAAAAATAAGGAAAATAAAAGGGGGCCGCCTTCTAAGCGGCCCCTTTGTTCATTGGGTCATGTCCCAGCGGGACATTCTAAGCGCTGATGCCGTGCTCGATTCTGAGCAGCCAGGTGGGCTGCAGCACTTTGGCGGCGAATCCGGCAACCTTCCAGCCGACAGTGGTAATCTGATCTAGCGGATCGGAAGAGCCGCCGCTGCCTGCGGGTTTGACCAGCGTATGCACGTTACCATTGCCCTCCACATCGACGCAGCCATAGGCATTGCGGCCAAAGACCACGGTGGAGGCTACTGCAGAGCCATCGCTGGCTGGGCCGCAGGCCGTTACAGCGGCAGAACTCGTCGGTGCGGGTGAAGCGCCGGCAGCCAGTTTCAGCTCTGTTCCGTTAGCCGATTCCACATCGTAGTAAGCTGAGCCGATTTTGACGCGTCCGGTTTGGGTTAGATCAGCGGCTTCCTGCGCGCTTAGTGCCTTAGAAAGCGTCACGGTGGTTGTCCCCTCCGTGTAGGAGGATACGGTCAGCCCATCAGGCAGCGTCGGGGCCTGGAAAAGCTTGGCCTCCGTCGTTTCGACAAAGACTACGCCAAAAACGCGGCCAATTTCGCCGGAAAAGATTTTTTCTTTGTCTTGGTATTCGGCGACTGCCTGCCACGTGGTGTCGTCCTGTAGGTCGAAGACCGTGTCCGGTCCGACGATAGCGATGTAGAATTCACGGCCGCCCCGGCTGAAGCGCGGCGCTTTGGCCTTTTTCAGCGTGCGGACAGCCTTTCGGATCAGGGCCATGGTCAGCTTATCGTCGGAAGTCAGTTGGGCGCGGCGGGTAGCGTCCCCAGCATACATCACGTTGGTGGAACGATGCAGCTCTTCGCGGATCAGGGTATCGACGGAGAGCCCGCCCTGGTCGGCCATCAGTTCCACTGCGTCGTTCACGACCGGATCGATACTGGTCATGTCCACCATGTCCGAGATCGCTACATAGCCGCCGTAACTTTCCAGCGTGGCCGTCAAGTTTGTCATGCTCAGGGCCTGGCCTTCAGGCACGACGCCTTCGGTCAGCGGGCTGGTCACGGCTTCAAAGGGCGTCCACTTGCGGAAGTCCACCGTGCGGCCGCCATTTTTGGGTACCGGTCGCTTTTGCGCATATTCGTAGTGCACCAACTTGGGGCGCATGTTTTCCAATAGCGTTCGGTCATACCAGGTTTTTAGGCTGGTCGCCTGGAGTGATGCGGTCTGGGTCGTGTTTGTGTTCAGTGCCATGTTTTCCTCCTTTAGATGCGGACATTCGTACCGTTGTGGGCCAGACGCTGAATCTTGGCATATTCTTCGTCGGATAGGTTGTGGGCGTTAAAGGTTCCAGCGCCGATTGAGTTGGCCGAGCGGGCCGTTGGGGCCACCGGTGTGCGGTTTGTGCCCTCTAGCATTTTGTATAGGTCAATGAGATCCAGCGCTCCGCGCTGGACGCGTTGAGCCAGCTGCTTGTCCTGGTTGAGCGCTTCTAGGATCGCCCGGGTAATACCGGGGCTGAGGCGTTCCAGCACCTCCAGTACCAGTTCCTGGGGCGCCTGTATGGGTGGGGCCTGCTTTTCGTTCTCCGGGGCGGCATCCGCGGCCGGCTGAGCGGTTTGGCCCCCTAGGATGTCGGTCAGGTTCACATAGTTGCGGGTGTCGTCGTTGCGGTTAAAGGTCGTCATGGATGAATACCTCCTGTTATTTTGCGGGGCCGGGCCCGATGAGCACGGAGTATGGAACCCCGATCGTGCGCTTTAGGCGGTAGCCCCGGTTGTGCTTGCGTCCGGCTGTGTGGCTGCGGGCTCTGGCAGGACGGCGCGCTTTTCTTCTTCCTCCAGGATACGAACAAGCTCGTCCGTGTCGCCTTCGAGGTTCAGCATCTTAAAGAGTACGGAGGCTCGAATACCGGTGCCGGCATTCTGGGCATATTGGGCGGCCTGAAGGATGAGTTCGTTGCGGGCCTGGATGCGAAGTGGGTTGGATTTTCGGATCTGTACTCGGGCCAGGTAGGGCGGGTGTCCGAAACCTGCGGTAATTTCCCGGCCGCTAAGGCCCACAGTGCGCGCCTCGGTCAGCAGGCGGGTCAGGCCGCCGCTGCGGCCGGTAATGTAAAAGCTCCGTCTAGGCTGGAAGAATTGGCACATCAGCCAGAGGGCCTGTTGGGATAAGCTGGCGACTGCCTGGCTGGTAGCGGCCAGGTTGCTGCGGGAAATCTTGTTGCCCGCCTCCTGCAGTGCTTGGATTGCGCTGGCCGCGGTGACGCCCCCGCCGGTTTCGCCCCGGTTAAAGAGGTTTTGACCGCTTTCCTCTTTGATCATCTCCAGGTAGCGCAGCTTGGCCGTGGCGATCTGCGGGTTCAGTGGAGCGGCTGCCAGCTGGCGTACCGCGCTTTCATTGATCGTACGGGCCGTTAGGATTTCCTGGTCGCAGTCGGCTACATCTGCCGCATTTAGGCCGGAGGCTTCGTTAACCAGGAACCTCTGTCGGGATGAAAGCCGGGCGTTTCGGTCCTCGTAGCGGGCATATCGGTTGGCCGCTTCCTGAAGCGGGTAGAGGTCGTCGATCATCCCCAGGTAGCGGCCCGATACCTGTCGGTAACCGTCCAGCACAAAGGGATAGCGTCCATGGAGGTAAACGCCCTGAGACGCTGTGGGTTCGCTGGCGTCCAGCAGTGCGCCGCCGGCCAGATGAGCGGTATGAAGGGTATGACGGCCGCTGGAGGCATCATAGCGCCGGTACCAGTATTCCACCAGATGGATCATGGGTTCATCGTCAGGAAAGGAGGGCTCCTCCATCAAGAGCGGCTCGTCCGCGCCAATGTAGGGGTACTGATCCGGATAATGCTCGGCAAACCAGCTGCGGGGGTGACGGGATATTTTGAAAATCGCCCGTCCCTGGCGGTAATCGTCGGCGGCCGGATCGGTATAGAGGGCCTCTGCCGGCCAACGAATCACGTCGATCCCGCCGCCGGGCTCCAGCGATTCGTCCCAAAAGATTTGGTATACGCCCAGCCCGGTCACAAATTTGTCCTCGCATACCTGGCGGTAGGTCTGGGCGAATTGACGCTGCTCCAACGTATATCCCATGATGTCGGTGAGATCACGGGCAACATCCTCCAACCCTTCCGTTTCCGGGAAGAATAGCACCTCCGGCACGTTGTCGCACATATCGGCCACCGCATTGCGGATACTCGTAACCAGCTGGGGCAGCTGCGGTGTCCGCTCGCCGGGCGCTAAGCGCTGACCGGCATCCAATTCATCGTCGTCCAGCGCATAGATGCGCCGCGCCCGTTGATAGCGGCGGTGATCGGCCCGACCGGCTGTGACAAATCGGGCAAGCAGCGCCTTTCCCTGGGCTAGGATGCGGCCTTCCAGTGTGGAAAGCGATTGCGCCGGAGCGGCGCGCTCTTCATTTTTGGCCATGGTTACCTCCTTTTTGATATAAAAAAAGGCCGCGGATAAGCGGCCGGCGTTAGCATTTGCGTCCCCGTGGGAAGAGGAAAGCCCGCCTTAACCGAAGGCGGGCTTATCCTTTTGGGGACGCTATCATCATATCATGATTTTCATTCGTTGCAACCCCGACTTTTTATCGCATGGCATCTGAATTGACATCGACTGAATGTCAGCAAAGGCAAGGCGGGGATGTGAAAGAATGGAAATAATCTATATAAGGTTAATAATAAAAAAATCGCACTCGAGAGTGTGCGATTTTATCATGATAGCTGTATGCATCTGTGTGGGAAAGTCCTGATTTAGAGCTGGAATTACCGGGTGAACACGAAAAATTACTCCATTTCTCCGATGCGGTATCGGCAAATGACTGGATGATATAGTAAACGTTACCATCCACCATAGGACAATAGCCTTTATTTCCATAAATTACCATATTGGACCCCAAAAGTCAATCTATGTGCCCTGTCTTTCCTTGGTCGAATTGTCTTAAGTTTCGTGACAGGAAGATACTGCTTGGAAGGAGCGCTATGAAGGAAGAATTGCTGGAAGTTTTGGCTGCCCATGCAGGTTGCCAGTATCTTTCGGATCTGCATTTGCCTTGGGCCGTTGTGTCGCTGGCGGATGTGCTGCCGGCTCTGCCTGCGGAGCGCTTCAGCCTCTGGCAGTGGAATGACGCTGTCCAATATATCGCCGGCGTCTCTCGGAGCTTTTCCAGCAAGGAGGAAGCGAAAGCCTTTTTAAGCGATTTCTGCCGCAGCCTTGCGGGGGAGGGACTGCGATGAAAGATCAGACGCCCAAGTGCGGGCGCGCAGGCCGAGGATGGGCCCGTGCGGTCAATGCCGGAGCCTGGGTTATAACGGCGCTGCTGTTGCTGGCCGCGCTGCTGCTGGTGGGCGCGCGCCTGCTGGGGTTAGAAGCGTATGCCGTGCTATCCGGCTCGATGGAGCCGGCCTATCCCACCGGTTCGCTTATCTATGTCAAGGCGGTGGATCCGGAAACCGTACGGGTGGGCGATCCTATTACCTTTGTCCTGAATGAAGACTTAGTGGTGGCTACCCATCGCGTCGTGGCCATAGATGAGGAAAACCGTTGCTTTACCACCAAAGGCGACGCAAACGAAGCAGCCGACGGCGCGCCCGTCCGGTTTGAGAACCTGCTAGGCAAGCCAGTTTTTTGTATCCCCATTTTGGGTTATGTAGCCGCCTATGTGCGCCAGCCCCCGGGCCTCTATGTTGCCTTGGCCGCCGTGGCCATTGTGCTGACGCTGGCCTTTCTGCCGGAGCGATGGGGAAAAAGCAGCGGCCCGAAGCACCGGAGCAAATCCAGCGATGGATTGCCCATAAATCCGCCCTCAAAAGGGGACGAAACATGAAAAAAGGGAGGAAATCCAAATGAAGAGAAAGACCTTTGCGCTGGCCCTGGCCGCCGTCCTTCTGGTCGGCGCCGCCGTGGGCGGAACCCTGGCTTGGCTGACCGATCAAACGGCGACCATCCGGAATCACTTTACCATCGGCAACCTTGATATCACCCTGCAGGAAACGGATGGCAAGACCACGCTGGATGCCGATCAGGAAACCAAGGTACATAGCGATTATAAGATGATCCCCGGCGGCCCGGCCATGGCGAAGGATCCGTCCGTTGTGGTGAAGAAGCTGGATAACGGCGCCAATGTGGATGCTTATGTATTTGTTCAGCTGAAGAAAACCGCTCCTGCGGGCGTCAATGTGGATGATTATCTGGACTACAGCATTGACACAACCCATTGGACGCAGGTATCCGGCACGACCGATGTCTGGTATACCACCGTTGCGGCGGATGAGGTAGCGGCCGCCAATAAGACCATCCCGGTTTTGACCAATAACCAGGTAACGGTCAAGGGTACGGTGACCAGAGCGATGATGGAGGCCGTCGAGGCGGAGGGGCTTGATCTTACCTTCCAGGCCTACGCCATCCAGCAGACCGGCTTTGCGACGGCCGAAGATGCCTGGGCCGAGGTCAGCAAGTAGCGTCGGGAAACCTTACACCGCGGTGCGGTGTAATGAATAGGGCTTACTGTGTAAGCAAAAGTAGGAGGACCAACCATGAAAAAGAGACTCATCACCCTGGCTCTGGTCGCCGCTCTGGCGGCCGTGGCCGTGGTCGGCGGTTCGCTGGCCTATTTTACTGACACGACCGACACCAAGAACAATGTGTTCACGGTGGGCAATGTGGACATTACCTTGGAAGAGCCTGCTTGGGATGCGACCGGTTCCAAGGATGCCGCTGAAGTATACCCTGGCGAGGCCTTGGCTAAGGATCCCACGGTAGAGAATACGGGCGCTAATCCCTGCTTTGTCCGTGTTAAGGTGACCGGCCTGGATACCCTGGGCGCGGATAATCTGATCCACTATCGTACCAACTATGTGGTCGATGCCCTGGGCGAGGGCTGGGTAGACGGCGGCGACGGATTCTTCTACTATACCAAGGTGCTGGACCTGGACGGTAAGACGACGCCGGTTTTCGACTCCATCGTGATCCCGACCACGGTGACCAACGGTGATGCCACGGCTACCTATTCCGTGGATGTGTATGCCGAGGCTGTGCAGGCTCAGGGCGCTAAGCCCTCCTGGAGCGCGGTGCAGGCCATGAGCCTGGAAGAGATTCAGGCGTGGTTTACCACCTGCGGCATGAATTAAGCTTTTCATCCTCTCCTTATTACCCTGCTTTCTTCCATGGGAGCAGGGTATCCCCCTACCGCCTGTTCCACAGCGAAGAGGCGGCGAGGGGATGCCCTGCCCGGCAGCGGGAGAGGGAAGAAGATCCGCGCGGGACACGCGGAGTGAAAAGAAAGGAGTTCCGACGACATGAAGAAGCGATTCGTTGCGTTGGCCCTGGGCCTGTGCCTGATTGCGGCTGCTACCGCCATGGGCACATCCGCCTATTTTACCGCCCAGGAGACGGCTCATAACGTAATCACCACAGGCGGCGTGGCCATCGCGCTGGAGGAATGGGCCTCCTTGCCTGAACCGGGCGAGGAGCCGGTTCCTTTTGAGGATGTAGCGGGCGTTATGCCCGGCGCGCAGGTGGGCAAGGTGGTGCAGGTAGCCAATACCGGCGCCAGCGAGGCTTGGGTACGCGTCTGCTTGGCGAAGTCCATCACGTTGGCCCAAGGGGTGGAGGGCGAGCCTGACCTATCCCTGGTGACCATGGATATCAATACGGCGGCTTGGACGGAGAAGGACGGATATTATTACTACAATAAACCCCTGGCAGCCGGCGAAACGACTGAGCCGCTGTTTACCCAGGTGTCCTTTGATAAGGATATGGGGAATCTGTATCAGAACTGCACCGCCCAGGTAGATGTATCCGCCCAGGCTGTGCAGACGGCCAACAACGGTGGCTCCGCCCTGGAGGCCGCCGGCTGGCCCGAAGCCTAAAAGGAGGTAGCCCATGAAAAAAAGATTTCTGGCCTTGCTGCTCTGCTTGGCCCTGGCGCTGCCCATCTCCGGCTTGGCGCTGGCCACGGGCGGGCAGACGACGCCGGCGGAAACGGCCACAACGGCCGGGGAAGCGGTGACGACTCCGGTGGAAACCGCCACGACGCCAACTGAAACGACATCAGCCGCGCCGGAAACCACAACGGCCGTGGACGGGACAACAGCAACTTCCGGTGAAACCACCACAGCTTCCGGAGAGACCACGACCGTACCGGAGACTACGACGGGTGCCGAAGATATTACGACGGTACCGGACACTACGGCAGGGGAAGTACCGGAAAACCCCAACGCTATTGATTATAATGCGTTATCGGTAGAGCAGCTGGCCGAGATCCTGGATGCTATGAGCAGCGAGGAATTCATGCTGGCCATGGATAGCCTGACCGAGGAAAAGGCGCAGGCGCTGTTCGATTATTGGGCAGCACAGCAAGAGACGGATGAAGTAGGCGGAGCTGCGGAGAATTTTACCAATGTTGCGCCCTTGATGAAAAAGGCGAGTTCCGTTGTCAAAAAAGCCGCAAGGCTCATGACCGCCGCCGCGGATACCACGACCAAGACGGAAGGGTTGGAACTCAATAAGGATGTCACGGTGAACCCGGACAGCACCTATACCATCAACCTGGAGGCTTATACCACTGGCACGGTAACCGGTGGGACGGCTAAACCCTCGGATATCGTGTTGGTGTTGGACGTATCCGGCAGTATGTCGGAGAATTTCAACAATACCACCTATACCTATAGTCCGGTGAAGGGATCCCATTATACCTATTGGGAGTGGTTTCAGCAGAAGGACGGCTATGGATTTAATCCTGGAAGAACAACCTATTATATTGCCAATAGCTCGGGTGGATACGACGAGGTGTCCTATCGAGGCCGGGATGACAATGGATACGAATACTATTCCACCGGCGGCCGGTATAACCGCACCTATTATTACCCGTTGCTAGAGGAGGGGGCGGAGGCCAATGCCAATCGTGCGGAAACTTACCAGGTAGTACAATTCTATACCCGTAGTACGTCGGGTTCCACTTCCACCAATAAGCTGGCGGCGTTAAAGTCTGCGGCAAAAGCGTTTATCGCTTCTACGGAAAAGCAGAACGAGGGGATCACCGATCCTGCTCAGCAGAACCGCATCTCCATCGTGAAGTTTGCAGGGACAAAGTCCAATAGGGTAGGAAATACGACTTATCAAGATGGTTGGTATACCTATAATCACACCCAGGTGGTTAAGACCATGACAGCGGTCAACACTGCAACTTCCAGCGAGCTGCAGAATGCGGTGGATAGGCTGACTGCCGCTGGCGCCACCGCGGTGGATTGGGGATTGGAGCATGCGCAAAGCCAGCTTGCCAATACCGGCAGCGACCGCAATAAAGTGGTCATTGTCTTTACCGATGGCGAACCGAACCACGGCAGTGGATTTGATGATGATGTGGCCAATGACGCCTTGAGCACGGCGAAGGCGCTGAAGGATACCGGCACGACGGTTTATACGGTCTGCATTGCCAAAGGTGCAGCGGTTAACGCTGGCGGGAATCTTCCGGCAAACAGCGGAGACACAAATAAGCTGAACCGTTTCATGCATCTTCTTTCCAGTAACTATCCGAACGCATCCGGGATGGATCGTATCGGTACCGGCGGCAGCACGGGTGTGTTGCAGGAGGATGGCAGCTACGCAAGCTATTACCTGACCACCAACAACGGAGATTCCCTGGAAGAGATCTTCAAGAAGATTTCCGATCAAATCGCGACGCCCACCCTGGATCTGGACGAGACCACCCAGATTAAGGATATTGTTACGCCTTATTTCACCATGCCCGCGGATGCTTCCGCAGTTACAGTGAAGACGGTTGACTGTACGGGTTTTGAGGGCGATACGCCGTTATGGGACACGGAAAATGCGACCACGCTTTCGGATGCGGTAACCATCCAAGGCACGGCCATCTCTGTGACGGGTTTTGACTTTGCCAAGAATTTTGTGAATGCTACGCCCCGCCAGGAAGTGACCGACCAGGGAGAGAAGAATTTCTATGGCCGTAAGCTGGTAATCTCCTTTACCGTGAGCCCGAAACCCGGTTTCCTTGGCGGCAACAATGTCCCGACGAACGGAACGGACTCCGGTGTATACGACAAAGATGGACAGCTGATTGGTTCCTTCGATGTTCCTTATGTCAATGTGCCGGTTGTCAAGCCCACGTTGGAGGTGACGGATAAGACCATCTACCTGGGCGGCAGCAAAGAGGTCGCGGTGGATGAACTGTATACGCCCTATACCGTGGCCGAGGGTTGGATGGACGATTTTGTCGCCATCAGCTATACCAAGCCTGCATCCATCGATCAGACAGAGTGCGGCGATTACGGTTATGCAGTCACGCTGACGCCGCACCCCGCCCTGGCTACCTCCAAAGGTACGCCCGCCACCGCGCAGAGCTCTGATACGGCGACGGCCCATGTTCATGTGCTCAAGCCTTCGGTTACGGCCACGGTCAACGACGTTGTGAAGTACTTCGGCGAAACCTGCACCCTTGGCGACGGCGCGGGCGGCGTGATTGACGTAACGTGGGCGGATACCCACACGGACCATAAGCCCGGTACGCCGGAAGGCACTGCGCCCTATGGGGCTGACGACCTTGAATTCGCCTATGCGGCTGAAGGCTTTACAAATGGAAGCGCCTTGGGCAAGAAGGACATGGACGTTACCGTTTCTGTCGTAAAGAAGGCGGATAAAGCCCCGGTAGAAGCTGCTATCACCACCACCTGCGCCGCAGGCGTTGGATGCACATCGCCGGATACCGATGGAAAATACACCGTCCATATCAAGACCTGCCAGCTGACCCTGACGAAGGATGGCGGTCAGGAAGGCGATACTTATGTGTTCAACATCAAGCGTGATGGCCAGTTCTACATGACCGTTCAGGTGACCGGCAATGCGTCCAAGACGGTCTATGAGCTGCCCGTCGGAACGTATACCGTGGAGGAAGAGGAAACCTGGTCTTGGCGTTACGACGGCGCAGCCGATAAGGCGGCCATCTTGTCAGCCGAACAGGATGCGGATGCCATCACCTGCACCAATACGCCTAACAAGCTGATTTACTGGCTCAACGGCTACAGCGCGGCAAAGGTGAATAACCCAAACGCTGCGACTGCCAAATAGGGGGGAGGAATAAGCCATGAGAAGAACCCATAGGGCTCGTCCGTCCCGCCGCCATCTGCGGGAGCGGCTGGTTGGCCGCCGGGCAGCGCTGACCGCCCTGGCTCTGGCACTGTGCCTGGCCGGCGCAGCCGGCGGCACGCTGGCCTGGTTGATCGACCATACCCAAACGATCCAGAATACCTTTAAGCCCAGCCATGTGGATTGTGAAGTTGTGGAGGACTCCTTTGAAGGATTGAGCAAAAAAGGCGTTTCTGTGAAAAATACCAGTGATATTGACGCCTATATCCGCGTGCGCTTGGTGACTTACCGCGTCAATGAGGCGGGGCAGACCATCGGCGGAGAGGCCACGGTGCCGGATTTCACACCCGGTGCAGGCTGGGTTAAGTCGGGCGAGTACTATTATTACACCAAGCCTGTCGCTCCTGGCGCCGAAGTTACCCCCGATTTGATTGCCTCCATGACCTTAGAGGATTATGGCGACGGCGAAAAGCAGGCGCTGGAAATCCTGGCCGAAGCGATCCAGAGCGAGCCGGCCCAGGCAGCTGGCGAAGCCTGGGGCGTGACGATTGCCGAAGGCAGCGTTACGCCCTATCCTGCCGGGAACTAAGGAGGGATCATGATGAAACGTAAAATGAAGATAAGCTTTTCCCTCCTGACAGCGGTCATCCTGGTGCTGAGCCTAGGCGCGGCCGCTCTGGCGGAGGGCGCCTCGGTGAGCTATGAAGGGGGCGCAGAGCAGTTCGTTTTCCTTCCCGGAAGCGATTATACCGACACCGACCTTTTTGACGGATTTAAGGGGGTTATGCCCGGCGATACTGTAACGCAGAAGATCACGGTGACCAATCGCCTCTCCGGATCCGATACCGTAAAGCTTTACCTGCGCGCCCAGGCTCACGGAGCGCTGGCGGGCAATCCCTTGAGCGAATCGGTTGCCGCTCAGGAATCGGTGGTCTCCATGACGGATTTCCTCAGTCAGCTTTCCATGACCGTGAAGCAGGGCGACCGGGTGATCTATCAAGCCTCGCCCGACGAGCTGAACGGCCTGGCGCAGAATGTGCTGCTGGGCAGCTTTGCCTCCGGTGAAAGCGTCGAGCTGACGGTGGAGTTGAAGGTACCCGCCGAGCTGGATAACAAGTATGCCGAACGCGTTGGCGAGGTGGACTGGGTGTTTGTCGCCGAGCAAATTCCTGCGGCCACGACCGCCAAGCCCGACCAACCCAAAACCGGCGATACGGCAAGCCTGATCCTGTGGATTGTGGTAGCGGCTGTCGCATTGATGTCGTTGGCCGCCATGCTGTTCGTCCGCATGAGGCAGAGCAAAGCGAAATAGTCCTAAACGATGAGATCCCGCCGGTGTATGTACCGGCGGGATCTTTTATTCGTAATAAAGGGATAAGATTGTGTATCGATGCATCGTATCCCACGTGTTCGGTTCAAAAACAATCGCCCAGCTCCCCGGTATGATCCAGAGCGCTGGGCGTACGTTTCGTTATTTCCTATTTCAGCGCTGCGCCGTCCGAAAAGGCGTTACCGACCTTCTCTCCGAGCACGAGATAGGCGTTATTGACCGGATCAAAGGTAATGGGACGTAGCAGGGAGGGATCAATTTTTCCCTGATCGTCCAAGACGCGCTCATCGGCGCTTACGTTGACGATTTCCCCCACCAGTTCGCCGGTCGCCTCATTGTATCGAATGAGGCGGCACTCCAGCGCCATGGGCAGCTCCACGATCACCGGCGCGTCTACGAAGCTGCTTTTCTCCGTAGTAAAGCCTGCCTTTTTCATCTTTTGCGGTTCGTTTGCGCCGGAAACAATGCCCACGTAGTCGCAGGCGGCCACATGCTCCGCATCGGCCATGCTGATGGTGAAGGCGCCGCGGGCCAAGATGTTCTTCGTGGTTCGGTGGCCGGCACTCAGGCACATGTAGATTTCGGTAGAGTCATGGATTCCACCCCAGGCGGCGTTCATGGCGTCGGCCGTGCCGTCGTCGTTATAGGTTGCAATGATAAAAACAGGCTGCGGATAGGTATAAGGCTTGGCTCCAAAATTCTTGCGCATCGTGATTTCCTCCTTTGGTTTTAGCGCTTTGTCCAGGTTGATTAAAGGGCGCCGACCACCTTATGGGGCAGATAGTCGGCTTCCAGCGCGGCAATCTCTTCGGCAGAAAGCCGGATATCCAACGCGCCAGCCGCGTCGGAGAGGTAGCGGCTCTTCGTCGCGCCTACGATGGGGCTGGCTACGCCCTTTGCCCAAAGCCAAGCCAGTGCAACTTGGCTCATGCTGCATCCGCGCGCCTGCGCCGTCTCATACACCCGCTTGGCTATGCGCATATCCGCATCCCGCGTCCCGTCGTATTTGGATACCGCGGTTTTGTCAGTCCGGCTGCGCATGGTATCGGCGTCCCAGTTGGGACGGGCCAATCGCCCGGCAGCCAATGGGCTGTAGGGCGTCAGCGATACGCCTTCCTGACGGCAGATGGGGATAAGCTCCCGTTCATCTTCCCGATAGAGCAGGTTATAGTGGTTCTGCATGGATACAAAAGGCGTCCAGCCATTGGCTCGGGCGATCAGCTGCAGGTTGTGGAATTGGTATCCATACATGGCGGAGGCGCCCAGCGCCCGGACCTTGCCGGCGCGGACCAGACCGTCCAGCGCCTCCATGGTTTCTTCCATGGGCGTGAAGGCGTCAAAGCGGTGGATGATATAGAGGTCGACATAGTCCGTGCCAAGCCGGCGGAGGGAACCCTCGATTTCCCGATTGATGGCTTCTTTGGAAAGGTGCCCTTCGTTGAAATAGACCTTGGTGGCGATGACGACCTTATCGCGTGAGGTCAGTTTTTTCAGCGCCTGGCCTAAGTATTGCTCGCTGGTGCCGGCCGAGTAGGTGTTAGCGGTGTCGAAGAAGTTAATCCCCAGATCCAGCGCATGCCCAATGATGGCCTCGCTCTCCTCGGGGTTCAAGGTCCAGGCATGCATCTGGCTTGCCGGGTCGCCAAAGCTCATGCAGCCCACGCACAGGCGCGAAACGTTGAGATCAGAATTTCCTAATTTGACGTATTGCATAGAGGCCTCCTTGCGTCAATTGCTTAAATACCTTGTGGTAGCTTTAGCATATCCCCTGAAGTTGACTCCAAGTCAAGCCCTTGCCTTATATTTTTTTCTTTTTCCCACGCTGGCCGCTCAATAGGCGAAGGTGCCTAAGCCGATTGGGCTATTGGGCCGCTTTTTCTAAGCTGGTGTTGGCAAAGCAGAGTTCTCCCCAAGGCCATTCGGTGTGGGCAGTTGTAATCCGTAGCGTGGTAGCCCCGCTCACATCGATATCCAATGCGATGGGCGCGGTTTCTACCGTGATATTCTCCACGTGTTGCACAAGCTTTTCATCTAGGTAAACCGAGAAGGATACGTTCGCACCATTGGAAGAGTCTTTGGAGACGAAGACCGTACCGGTCAGGCGTGTGTATTGGCCATTGAGATTATACAGCCCAAAGGCATCGTTGCTGGCCTCGAATTTAACCGCCCCGTCGTACACATTACCCCAGCGGTCGGTGATGGCATCTTTGATCACGTCGACGTCTTGCGCGCTGACCTGTGTTAGGTTCTTTAGGGTCATGGGCATCTGGCTTACAAGTTCCGTGCGCACCTCTTCCAGTTCCGCAGAGGCGGAATATTGAGCGGTATACCCGTCAATAAGCTCCAGGGCGCCATCCCAGTCGCCGCCCTGGGCAGCGGCGCGGGCCGCATCGCCGATTTGGGCTACATACCTTTGCTGTAATGCGTCCAGGGCAGATTGCAGCATGGCGTCATCCTGTAGTGCATCGCCTTCCCGCTGCAGGTATTTGGTTGCTCCTTCAAAGTCGCCCTGCGCTAGGCGCTCGTCCGCGCCTTTTTCAATTTGGGCCAGATAGGCCTTCTTCGCCTGTTCCAGCCCGTCTGCGGCGGCTTGGACAGATTCGTCCCGCTTCAGCGCATCGCTATATCCGTCGATCGCGGCGGCATAATCCTCCGCGGCATAGGATTCTTGAGCCTGAGCGATGAGATTGTTTACGGCATACCGATCCTCCACGTCCTGACGGGCTGCCGCAAGGTCATCTTCCGCCCCCTTGGCGTCAAAATCCTCCAGATCACGGAGGTTATTTGATGCGTCTTCATAGCTGAGCGTACCGGCAGTATAGTCCTGCACCGTGCGCGCGGCGGCGGAGCGAATCAACTCGACGCTTTTATCCGGAAGCGTTTCGCCGTATAGATGGTCGTAGTATAGGTCTGCTGCCAGCTGGATATTCCCTTGCTCCAGCGCTCGGTTCATGCGGGCGGAAGGGCTGAGGAACCATACATAACACACGACCGCCACAGCTGCCAGCGCAACGACCTCGGCCAAAATAATATAGATGAGCGGGACAAGCCGCTTTTTCTTTTTCGGCGGCTTGGGCGCTTTAGCGGGATCCGCCTTAGGCGGCGGGGAAGAAGCTGGATGGCCGGAAGCCGGCGTGGGAACCGGCGCCTCCTGTTTATGCCCGCAATAAATGCAGAATTGGGAATCGTCCTCCAGCTTTTTTCCGCACTTGGTGCAATACATCTGCTCATGACCCTCCTTTTGCTGGGCTTATGGCTAACCGCGTAGGAAATCGCTTAGTATATTGGAGGCGTTGGCAAAATCGATATACCAAGATCGTCCTATTTTCACCAACGGGATTTCCATGGTGGAAGATTGGTTCCCCTTGTCGCAGCGGATGGCCAGCTCCACCTCGGCCGTCATGGCCGCGTCCACCTGAATATCGTAGTCGTCAAGATATTCTTCCTTCAGCTCCCGAAGCTCGCGGCCGGAACGGTTTTCTGCGGAAAGAACCTTATAGTTATACTGCCAACCTTCGCCCAGCATTTCATCCAGCGCTGCCTTAGCGTCGTCAAGCTCGTCGGAAATGTCCTCGATGGCCTCTCGTTCGTTGGCGTAACCCTGCTCGTCTAACATCTTTTGCTGATAGGCCTTAGGAAACATATTATAGGCCGCCTTGGCGTCCGCCCCCAGCGAGGCCTGCATCAAGTTGTCAATGGCCCGCTGATAGGAGGTACCTCCGAAAAGAAAGAAGCACAGGGCGATAATCCCGGCAACCGCCACCAAAGCAACCGCCGACACCGCGGCGATGCCGATACGGCGGTAGTGCCGGGCCTGTTGCGCTGAATCCGGCGGCTTTTGACCGCCGCCGGAAGTGGGCGCAGCCTGAGGGGGCATGGGCGTGCGAACGGGGGACGCAATCTTGCTATCGGCGGCGTGCGCGTCCGGGGAGGCAGGAGACGGGGATGGCATATGGACGGGCTCCTGCGTTCCCTGGCTGGAAGCGGAATCGCCGGCTGCTGTCGGGCTGGACGCCGCTTTGGTGGAAAAGTCGGGATCTTTTCCCGGCGCTTCCTTAAAGATTTTTTCTGTTGAGGTAGCCGGTTCCGGATGGCCGCCCGATTCGGTAGGAGCCGGTGCCTGGCCGGGGGCGTTGGATTCCGATGATTTAGCCGCTTCAGGGACGGCGGCCGGCTCCGTGATGGGGTGCGGCTTTGGGGGCTGCGGCTTGGGCTCGGGGCGTGGACCACGCATAGGCGCGCCACAGGCGCGGCAAAAGGCTGCTCCGTCGGGGTTGGAAGTACCGCATTTTGAGCAAAACATGACGCATTGTCCTTCTTTCTATTATAGTAAGGCCTTAGTTCAGCTTGGTTCCACAGTATCCGCAGAATTGGCTCTCGCCATCGACAGGACGGTGGCACTGAGGGCAGACATGCGAATCCGGGCTGGGGCGCTGTGCGTCCAGTTTCGCCCCGCAGCGGTTGCAGAAGGCTGCGCCCTGCGCGGCATCTGCTCCGCACTGGGGGCATTTGCCTGCGTCATCCTTTTTGTCTGTGGCTTTAAGTTCTTCGATCGCCTGGCGGTGCTGAGCAATCGCCCGGTATAGCTCATTGATCTGATCAATCCGCTCCCGCTCCTGTTCGGTTGGGTGCTCGCGGTGCCGCTGATAATAGGCCTCGCCGATGGCAGCGTACAGCGATTGTATCTGTTTTTCCGCATCAGCAATCATGCCGTTAAGCCGCGCCGTTTCGGTAAGCTGCTGCGTTTTCTGCGCAACGTCGCGGCTGGCGCCAGCCAGACGGCGCCCAACCTTTTCAAAAAAATCCATCCTCCACGCCTTCCTTGCTATAAAAAATGGGCTGCCGCGCATGCGGCGCCCATGCATAGAAATTGCCACGCCGATAGGGCGCACGCGCGACAAGAACAAGTAAAATTATACCATATTCCGCTATAAAGCACAATGTATACAAAACAGTAAACCTTTGATAAAATGGCGAAAATGGCAATGGCGTTCAAGCAAAAACGGTCTGGACGGCGTATACTTGAACTGGAGGCGGACATGAAAGACTTGGACCAAGTTGAGGCGGTGATCCGCATGCAGGATTACATTCATGCGCATATCCACGAAACGATTTCGCTGGAGGCGGTATGCCGCGTTTCAGGCTATTCTCAGCGCCACGCCCTGCGCATGTTTAAGGCCCTTCTGCATAAGCCTGTTTTTGCCTATATTCGGGATCTTCGTCTGCGCATGGCGGCAGGGCAGCTGATACGGCCGGAATACTCCAGAGGCATTTTGGATATTGCATTGGACGCAGGATATGAATCCCACGAGGGCTTTACAAAGGCTTTTGGCGGCTATTTTGGGGTATCGCCACAGGATTACCGCAAGGGATGCTTGCCGGAAGGGTATGTCGCGCCTAGGCCAATGAGCTATGATTATCTTAAATTACGATCAAGGGGGAATACCAATATGCAAGAAGTACGCACCGTTACGGCGACCGTAATCACCCGGCCCGCCTGTAGAATGATCATCAAGCGCGGGATTCGCGCGAACGATTATTTTTCTTATTGCGATGAGGTAGGATGTGATATTTGGGATGTCCTGGCTGCCGTACCCAATCGACTGGACGATGTGGCCTTGGTGAATCTACCGCATCAAGCCCGGCACGTCGTCGGCCGTTTGCGCTGCGACGGTTCCGCTGGAAGGCGAGATAGCTATCCCATCGGGATGTGAGGCGATCGAGGTGGGAGAGCATCTGGTGATGTGGTTTCAAGGCGAACCGTATAAAGATGAAAACTGGTATGGTGGTGCTCACGCGGAAATGGGCCGGGCTATTGAGCGGTATCGCCCCGAGCGATATGGCTACCGCTTTGCCTATGAGCTTGCCCCATCCTACACCTTTGGAGCCAACGCCCAGAAGGGATGCCGGGTTCTGATCCCGATTGCGCCCCTGGAGAAAAAGTGATAGGCGCCGTATCCGCCTTGCTGTCATAGAAATAGGCTCCCCGGATCTTTTGTCCGGGGAGCCTATTTCTATTATGCCCATTCGCTAGGCCAGCGGGTTAAATTCCCTTTTGCGGTGCACGGGCAGCTGGCGGCCGATCGGCCGCGTCATGAGAAAGTAGCGGGTTTCATCATAAATATGATCTTCGCCCTCCGTATCTACGTCTTCGACGTTGGAGGGTGAATAAACAAGCGCGGGCACGGTGCGGATAAAATCGCGGCAGCTGCTGAATACATAGAGGCCGGGCATGCAACCGCTGTCCATGGCAAGGCGAGCGTGCAGCTGCATTTTGCCCGAGAGCCTGGCGTGATCGGCCGGCTCGAAGGCCACGCCCTCGGCCAGCATCTGTTCGGCAATGGACTCGCCGCGCGAACTATCCCATATTGCAGGATCGGCTATGGAGGCCATCGGAATTCCGGCAGCTCGCTCGGAGGCTTCGCGATCCAGAATTCCTCGTGCAATTGCCGCCGCCGTCAACTTCAGGCCGGTATTGGGTTCGCCCGGTACGCAGCCATACCACTCCCTATAGCGATATACACGCCCGTCAGGCGCTGTGGCCCACCAGCCTACGGAAAAAGGACGAGTATATCCAAAGTCAAAAGAACGAGCGCGGGGCCAGTGATCAGGGATGGGGAAGGGGGCGATCACATGGGTATTGATGCCGTCGCCATAATGGGATGGGTCGTCTCGCCATTCGCTGAATACTTGGCCGGCAAAGGCGTTCCAATTGCCCATTAGATAGGCTTCTCGAAGCGCTTGGGGCAGCCCCTCCAGGGTCAGCGTATACTCCTCGCCCAAATGCGGATTATCCGTTACCCGAGCCGGAATAAACTCATACAGCCTGCGCCGGGAAATGCCCAGCAACTGGGAATACTGCTGGACAAACCAACGCCCGCCTTGAGGCGCCGGGTCGATAAAGGCCGCTTTTACCCAGGCATGCCCAATGCCCCCTGGGTTTGCGGTAGCGCGGATAACCGGCTGAAGCCTCAGCTCCCGCGGCGCGCGGACGCGGCTTTTTAAAAAGTCATAGACTTCCCGGGGGAAGTGGGTCAGTTCGTCCAGGAATAAGCTGTGAATCTCTGCGCCCTGATAAGCGAAGCGATCTTCCGCCTTGTTGCAGTGTCGGAAGAGCATTTCGCTGCCGTTGGTCAGGCGCAAGCTGTGGTTTGCGTTGCTATAGCGGCCCAGTTGTTTAGGAATTAGGCGGTGGGCTTGCTCGATGAGCGAGCTCTCCAGCTGAGGATAGGTGCGCCGGAATAGATAAGCTCGCATCCCGGGGTGATCCAGGCACTGGGCTAAGGCCTCCATCACGATGGCGGCAGACTTTCCGCCTCCGGCCGCTCCTCCATAGAGCAATTCATCGGCGACCGAAAGATGGAAACGCCGCTGCGGTGGCGTGGGGATATAGGCGCTCATGGCGCTTCCTCCCGGGCGCGGGCCCAGGATTCCGGATCCGGTCGGGGAATGGACAGGCCTGCGGCGACGTCGGAGCCTGCAGACGGCTCCGGAAGCGATTGCCGCAGGGATTCGTGGTTGAGCTTGCGGTCGGCGCAATCCTCCAGGCCTGTCCATTTTCCCAGAAGCTTGAGCAACTCCAGCGCGGTTTTTCCATCGATGACGTAACCGGCTTCGGTCGATTTTCCCTTCGCGGATGCTGGCCGTGCGTTTAGCGTAGCGTCCAGTGCCTGCATGGCGCGGCGGGCGAGATATTGCGGGGATAACCCCTCGCGCCATAGTGCGTCGCGCAGCATGCTCTCTAGGGCAAGCTGTATATCTGGCCGGGCCAATAGCCTGCCCGCCGCCTGTTCAAGTGCCTTTCCGCGATAGCCCGCCAGCCGGGCGGCTTCTTCGCCCTGGCCTCCAGTCGCTAGATAGTGCCGGCAAAAGGCTTGTTCTTTGCTTGTCAGCATGATATGCCTCCTTATAAGGAATAAAGATGAAAAAAGCCCCGGCGACATTAAAGCGCCGGGGCGAAATAAAAAGTGCCGCTTCAACAGATAAGCGGCATTAGCCCAATAAGGGATAATAGTATTCTATCATAAATTTGGAGGAATGCAAGGCTGCCCTTTTACCGCATGATGGCGAGGAAGATTGAATGCACGAACGTATGTAAAAGCCTTCATTTTGCTTAATATTGGTTATTGCGATAAATATCAGCTGTGCTGGTTGGCCTCATCCCAAAGCCGGGGCCATCATTGATTGGGATACGGTCGATGCTGACCACTATCATTTGCCGGACAGGCGTTCAGTTATCGAAACTTCGCTTGCCTCGGCCCGTCATTTCCAAGACGGGATAAGGGAAAAGGCGGAAGCATGCGGTTTGCACGAGATATCTCGGTCGAATGATAGGGCGTATTTCCTTACCGTTGTGATCCCCGCGCGCATAAGGGTTGCTAAAGGTCTGGGACAAGGAGCGGGAAAATGTGCTATACTAATTATGGAAAAAAACGGGGGTGAAGTGCGATGGCGGAAAAGCACAATCAATTGGGGCAGCGTATCCGCATGGAACGGCGGTGCGCCGGATTAACCCAACAGCAGTTGGGAGAAAGGATCGGCCTGACGCGCTGTCCCGCCCAGCGGATCGGGCAGTGGGAATCCGGATATCGACTGCCCGATCCAAAGCGGCTTGTCCAAATTGAGCAGGCGCTTGACCTGACGGAAGGTACGTTGACGGCGATGCGCGAAGCAGCTGACCTGAAACAGTAACAAGGAGGTAAGATCATGCAAAACCCAGTGATGGAAGCGATCTATGGGCGGCGTTCGGTGCGCCGTTATCAGTCCCGACGCGTGGAAAAGGAGAAGATTCAGCTGGTGCTGGATGCCGCGTTCCACGCCCCCAGCGCCCGGAACCTACAGCCATGGCATTTTACGGTAATCGAAGATCCTGCACTTATTGCCGAGCTGGAGGAAGGCGTGCGCCGGGTGGAGAATAGCCCGCAGATGCGTGTGTTTCACGGAGCGCCGGCCGTGATTATGGTCAGCGGTCACGGGGAGAATCATTGGAATCAGATCGATTGCGGCTTGGCGACAGAGAATTTGTTGCTGGCTGCCCATAGCTTGGGGCTTGGCACCTGTATGGTGGGATTCGTCATGCGGTATTTGAACCAACCGGAAGCTTCGGGTACGCTAGAGAAGCTGCGCCTGCCGGAGGGGTTCAGCCCGCTTTATGCCGTCGCCATTGGGTATCCTGATGAGGAACCGGCTGCGCGTCCGCGGGAGAAGAAGGAAACTTGGTTATAGATTCAATCAGATGAAAGAAGCGCCTGCCGCGTAAATTTGGCGGCAGGCTTGCTCTTTTTTGCCGTATGGTGGACCGGCGTGCATATAAATGTGATGCAGCTTCAATACATGAACGATGACTCATTGAAACAAATTTCGGTCAAAAAACAAAATATATGACAAAACCCGAACGAAAGCGAATGGGGAGGGAGGGGAAGGGCTGGGGAAAGACGAACGAAAAGGGGGAAAAAGGGAAGAAAAGGGATTGAAAAGGGGTGTAAAAAGGTGGTAAAATAAGCCTCGCCGTTGAGCGAGAGGGCGAAACGGAGGCCACAGGGGGCCAGGGAAAAAGTTGACGAAGGGATGAAAAAAAGTAGTTGACAAGCCCTGGGTGATGTGGTAAGATAAACAAGCTGCTCGGTGAGCGGCAAGCTCCTTGAAAACTACATAGAAC
>CAJFUN010000019.1 GCA_904420205.1 Candidatus Parachristensenella avicola
AACGGGATATGCGAGAATCGGCAGCGTGAAGAAGGGCGCGACGGTGACCATCCTGGGCGAGGAAAGCGGCTGGTACAAGATCAGTTATAACGGCGGTACGGGCTATGTATCGAAAGAGTACATCCAAGTGGGCGGATCTTCCGCCACAGCATCGCCTACACAAGCCCCGGACGATGGCGCGGGGGCTATCGGTAAGGTGGCGATTTCATCGGGATCGTTAACGGTTCGTAAGGGGCCGGGTGTCAATTATGCTAAAGTTGGCGCGCTGTATAAGAACGACACGGTAACCATCCTGGAGGTAGGCGACCAATGGCATAAGATCTCCTTTGGGGGGACGACAGCCTACGTATCAGCCCAATACATACAGGTGCAGAGCGCAAGCTCCGGATCGGGAACGGCGACGGTCAACGTTTCGGGTACGTTGCTTGTACGCAGCGGTCCAGGCCAGAACTATGACCGGATCGGCAGCCTGCGCAACGGCGCTACGGTTACCGTGACGGGTCAGAGCGGCATCTGGTACAAAATTCAATATTCCGGTACAACGGGTTATGTTCACGGAGGGTATCTCCGCTTCTGATCGATGGCAAAAGCCGCCCGCTGCCTAAGCAGCGGGCGGCTTTTTGTGTCCGGAAAACTACTGGCTAGTCCAGCGGTTGAAAAAAACCAAACGGGATGAAGGCGATCAAAAACGCCCTTTGCCATAATGAAGAAGCGGTCTGACAACTGCACGACAAATAGCAAAAGGAGGCCCTATAGATGAGTCTGAACGACTTCAACAGTTTATGGCATACAGAACGGCAATCAAATACCATATTGTGGTTGCGCCAATATTTCATAGAAAAGTGTTCTATCAGAAAAAGAAAGCAGCGATAGGGAAGATATTGATACAGCTGCGTGAGTGGAAATAAGTGAGAATGATTGAAGCGAAGGATGCCCAGAGTATATCCATATGCTGGCAGAAAATCCGCCGAAGATTGCACTCTCCCGTTTTAGGGGGCATCTGAGGGAAAGCGCAGCATGATGCTGTACGAGCAATTTGGAGAACTGAAATACAAGTATAGGAGCGGAGCGTTCTGGAGCCGCAGAGACTATGGGGATACAGCAGGGAAGAATGCGGGGCGGATCGCAGAATATACCAGGAACTAGCTGAAAGAAGGCCAGGTGGGTGAGCTGTTAACCATCCGGCCCAACAGCCCGTTTACAGGCGGCTAGTAACCGGCCCTACACAGCTGACCGATGGCACTTATGCGTTTACACGTAAGCGAAGAACAAAGGGCATCGCGGATATATGAAAAATCCCCGGCTTTGCCGAGGAATTTTTATTACCTTATTTTACTCAACCGGACGCCGCGGAGCGAAGTATTGATAGTACCGGCAGCGCAGCGGACCATTATAAAGAAGACGGCGCTTGTCAGCCCGCTTCCCAAAAAAGCTTTCAAAGCGATCGTCTGCGGTGATAACGTGGCAGTTAAAATGGTCCAGCATCCGATAACGCTGCCCCAATGCAGCATACAGCGCCCGCGCTGTCTTTTGATCGTTCAAGCGCTGCCCATAAGGTGGGTTCGTGACAATGACGCCATAGCGTTCATCGCTGGACAAGGCCCGAATATCGGATTGCGTCCAGCGGATAGCATTGGCTACGCCGGCTTGGCGGGCATGATACTGCGCCATGGAAAGGGCGTTCGGATCCACGTCGCTGCCCAGCAAGGCAAGGGGAAGGGCGCGCCGCGCCAGATCCCGGGCCTCCTGCCTGGCTCTTTGCCATGCCTGGGGCGGCAGAAAGGCAAACTGTTCCCCCGCGAAGCTGCGGTTTAGCCCCGGCGCAATGTTTCTGGCTATGAGCGCGGCTTCAATAAGCAGCGTACCTGTACCGCAAAAAGGATCCATTAGAACACGATCCTCCTTCCAGTGCGAGAGCAGCACCAGCGCGGCAGCCAGCGTTTCACGGATAGCGGCAGGCCCGTTAAGGCGGCGGTAGCCTCGCATATGCAAGGGGTGCCCGGAAATATTGAGGCTTAGTGTAGCACAGTCCTTCCAGATGTGAACTTCAATGGGCATGGATATTCCCTTTTCGGGGCACCATCTCATCGTATGGGCATTCATAAGCCGGCGGGAAATCGCCTTCTTGGCAATACGCTGGCAGTCGGGCACGCTCATCAAAGTAGAATTGATGCAGCGAGCAGTTACGGGAAAGCTTGCGTCGGCGGGCAGCCATGTTTCCCATGGGATCTGGTAAACTCCATCGAAAAGGGCGTCAAAATCAGGCGCGTCAAAACGGCCCGTCACCAAAGCGACATGGCCGGCGGTGCGCAGCCATAGGTTAGCACGGCATGCGTCTTCCGGCTCGCCGTCAAAGAGAACGCGAGAGGTTTGCACCTCCGAGACGTTGATATCCAGATGACGCAGCTCCTGGGCCAGCACGCCTTCTAGCCCATAGCCGGTCGTGGCAATCCACTGCATTTTATGCTCCTTACTGCAGCCGCTATTTCGGCGGCTGCCCTGCTATTATACTGGGTTTGCCCGGGATTGTCCACGATATTTCAGTTGAAAAGAGAACCGCCGGTGAGGGAAAGCGGCGTCGGCGGCGCGCTTTGTCCGGATTTGACGGGCGGCGGGTAAACCGCTATAATCTTGTATGAAAAGACCTTAGGGGAGGAGAACCCAATGAGATATGGGCGCGCGGGGCTTTGGCTGCTGGCGGTGCTTCTGCTGATGACAGGTTGCGCCGGCGTCAATCCGTCGGACGAAGAGCAGTGGCTCGAGCTTACCTATGTGACCAATCTGGAGGATGCAGAGCAGCTTATTACGCTGCAGGAGCCGCTGCTTGAGCAGAAGGGAATCCGGCTGACCCGACTGCAGCTTGAAGGCGACGATCCAACGGCAAGCTTAACAGCGCTGATGGAGGCAGGGGAAACGCCGGACCTGATGATGATGGAGGGCGTGGATATCCAGCAGGCAGCCCGCTGGGCCCAAGAGGGCGCCATACGCACCATCCCTTCAGGGAAGCTCAAGGCCAGGCAGACCTTGTGGGAGCACAGCGGCAGTTGGAGTCAGGCCCTGTCCCGGGAGGGGGCTTGGATCGCCTTGCCGGTCGAGGCGTGGAACCCTGAAGCGGATGGATCCAACATGATGATCTATTGCAGGACCGATTGGGCCAGGAACCTGGGCGTGGAGGATTTAAGCCACCTATCCTGGGAAGATTTCCTCAAGCTGGCCCGGGGATATGCGCACGGCGACCCGGATTATAACGGAATCGCGGATACCTGGGGCCTGACCTATGCGGGCCCGGGGTTGGGCGGCTTGACCCAGCTGTGCTATGGTAGCTTTGGCGTGGCGGATTGGACCTGGCAGGGTGATCGCTTAGTGCCGGGTTGGAGCGGCGAGGAGGCAAAGGAGGCCACGCAATGGCTGGTTCAACTGCGCCGCGAAGGCATCTTGGATCCGGACGGAGCCGAGCATACCCGGGAGGAGGCTTTGGAACTATTCTGCCGGGGATATGCGGGGATGATTCTATGGGACGATCCTGCAGAGCTGGAATCCTATTGGCGGGATGTTCAGGCTACCCGGGAGAAGGCTTTGCTCATTAACGATACGGTAACCGTACTGGCATTGCCGGAAAATCCCTATGGCGTTACCGCTATGGGCGGGGACGGGGAGAGCGAGCCGCTGGCGATGCTTGGGCCGGATGTGAGCGATGAGGCGCTGGAAAAGCTGCTTTCCATCATGGAGGAAGTCGGTAAGCTGGCTTGGCAGCTGCCGGAAAATTTGCCGGATGACGCTTCCTTCACCCAGCGCTGCGCCTATCGCAAGAGGCTCTATTATCGCCCTTACCAGGAAAATGCGCCGAGCTTTACCCTGGCGATGGATGATGTGGGCCTGGCACAGGTGAACCAGCAGCAGCGCGAAAAAGCGCAGGAAGCATTGGCGGAGCTCATTGCTGCGCCGGACGACTTTGATACATTATGGAGCCAGTGGACAGCTCAGAATGAAGCGCTATGCGGCGGCTATACGGAGCAGGTCAATGCCTGGGCCAGCCAGCAGGGACAAAAGCCCGATCAATAGCGCAAAACAATAAAGGGATGAAGCATTTGCTTCATCCCTTTATTGTTTTGCGATCATCTCCTCCAGAACGGCCATTCCGTTTTCCAGCTGGGTGCAGCGGTCTTTCAGCGTGGCAATCGCCTTCTCTTGGGCGGCGCAAGCCTTGGCCTGGGCGCTGACTGCAAAGAGCTGCTGCTGCATTTCACGGAAGGACTGCTGCAGCTGACTGAGCAGCAGCGCCTGATTGCGCAGCGTTTGGGTAAGACCGCTGCCTGACGGCGCAGGCTGCGCTGCAGCCGGGGGGGCGGATAAAGGGGCTGCCGGCGCTTGGGAAAAAGGCGGCGTAAGCTGACGCGAGCGGGCGGCAATCTCGGCTATAGGCGGCGCAGCCGGGTCAGCGGAAAGCGCGGTGGGCTCCCAGCCAGAGGATCCGAGCAGGCGGCTTATCCACTGCCCGTGAAGACGGAAAGCACAGCGGATCTGCCCCTGCGCGGAATAGAGACAGGGTGAATCACAATCCGGCTCCTCTTCCAGCGGATAGTTATCGGCAAACACACGGCCCCGGCTGATAAAAACCGTATGCAGCGCGCCTGCTTCGTCCGTGAGGGCTTGCGGTGATTCCATAGGCCCGGGCGCGGAGAAGAGCTCTACCGCGGGGCCCGTATCCAGTGGAATGCGGAAAAAGCGCCCTCGATCCCTTTCGTTATAGGAGGCATAGAGCACAGGGCCCTGGCTGGAGGGAAGCAGAGAGACAAGGGCATGCAGCCTTCCGGCGTGGGGAAGTTCCAGGCGGCGTCCCTGCCAGGCACCATGGGCGCCGCGGCGGTAACGTACGGCCACCGGATCCGGTGCGGCCCCGGTTAAAAGGTAAACGATGTTCAGCTCCGGTGCGGCGGCAATAAGCAGATCCTCCAGATGAACATCTTCCCGATCCAGACGGGCCAGAGATTGGCGGCTCCAGCGGCGTCCGTCGCTGGTACGGCAATAGATCAAGTGCCGGGAGGCGGTGTGCATGATGAGATGAAAGTCCCCCTGCTCATCTACGCATCCGTCCCATTCCATGACGCAGGACGGTTCGGGTTGCGCCAGCTCGTCCGGGCCAGCGCCCCGCCATACAAGCCGACCATCCTGATTTCGTGACAGCGTAAATTCGCCGGCAGGAAGCAGCACCCTGGCCGGAGTATTTTTCATGGATCATCCTCCTTCACACATCATTCGTCTGCTTCATACTATGCTAGTAGACTTCCGGATATCCGGTCCGGAGTTAAAGGAGGTAAAAAACATGTCCTTTTATTCGACCAAGAACGCTATGAGCAACTGCTGCCCCGGCCGCGTCTGCGGCGAGGGAACCCAAGGTGTGACCGAGCGCGTTTGCGTCCAGGTGAAGAAGGTCTATGATGCCTGCATGCAGCAGGAGCAGGTGGATAACGTGCGCGTGACGCTTTGCGATATCCAGCCCTGCTTTGAGCGGCCGACCGCGCCGCTGGAATTCGTCAGCTGCCGCAGCAAAGGCATCAAAGGCACGGTGCGCGATCTGTGCATCCAGCGCCTGCCGGACCGGGAACGTTTTGCCCGTGTTCGCGCCATCGTTGATATTCCGATCGACGTGGTATTTACCGATGCCACCGGCCGCGAATTCACCGGCAACGCTTGCGTGTCCGTCCGCAAGGATGTGGTGCTCTACGTACCTTGCGACTCCATTGTGCCCTATGAGATCGATAACCTGGTCAGCGCGATCTGCGTAACCGGCGAGCATGTCTGCGATTTCACCTTTGATATCACCATCTGCATCACCGTTATCCTCAAGGTGGTAGCCGAGGTGGATCTGCTGGTTCCTGCGTATGGCTTCTGCAGCGTACCGCCGTGCGAGGAATTTGCGGATAATGTCTGTGACGAGTTCTTCGGCCTCCCCATTTTCCCGCCGCAGATTGAGGACTGCGACACTGACTGCCTGGATCAGGGCACCTGCTCCAACAATTGCCCCAGCACAAGCACCGGCAGCACGGGATGCAGCTGCAACACCGGTTGTAACTGCCATACCGGTTGCAATACCGGCTGCGGCCCCATCATCCAGCCCCGCTAAACGGGCATAGGTACCCAAAGCCCCCGAAGGATGGCCTTCGGGGGCTTTGATTATCGATATATACTATATGTGATGTTCAGCAGCCCGACGATATGCGCGAATAAGGCGGCGCTTTCGCCTGCGGGTTAGTTCATGCGGGCAAACCACTGGGTAATATAGTATCCGCCCTTAGCGGCATTGTAGACAACGCCGATGCCGCAATGCGTATAGCTGGATTTAAGAATATTCGCCCTATGCCCTTCGGAAGCCATCAGAGCAGCTTCCGCCTTCTCCAAAGATCCGTAAAGGGCAATGTTTTCTCCGGCGCCCAAAGTCGACAGGCCGGCGGCCTTCAAGCGAGCAGAAAATCCGCCGTATGTGGGCGACGTATGGGAAAAATATCCGTTCTGCGACATATCCTGACTATGAGCCGCCGCTCCCTGAGCCAGCGCGTCACTCCAAATTAGCGGGCTAAGGCCATTCGATGCGCGATCCGCGTTGACCATGTCCAGCATTTGTTTGCCTAGCGACTGGTTAATGGAAGCGGTGGCCTGGGGCGTAGCGGTGGCCTGGGGCGTAGCAGTAGCCTGCGGCGTAGCGGTAGCTTGCGGCGTAGCGGTAGCTTGCGGTGTAGCGGTGGCCTGCGGCATCGTCGGCTTAGCCGTAGCGGTTTGCGGTCGAGTGTAGCGGGTGGGGGCGCAGGCAAGGTTGGTGCAATAGCGGAAACCATGATAATGTGGATAAGCCGAGCAGGTGGGCTGCCAACGGGAGGCTGCCAGCGCGCTGGTAGCCGTGCTGATGGCCAGAACGGCGCCTGCTACTGTAATAAAAAGTTTTTTCTTCATGAAAATGCCTCCTTTGTATGAAAAAAGTATTGCATTCAAGAGGTAGTTTGTGCATAATGGTGATTGCATTGAAACACAATGAGCATGATTGACCGGTCATAACAAAATCATAGTAGTTCTGTAACACTTTTGCAATAAATATGGCATTGCCTTTCCATGGGAATGCATGGTAACAAATCGACGAGGTGAGAAAAATGGCACTTGTGAAATGCCCCCGCTGCGAGCTAAATTATATGCAGGAAGGGGAGAAGTACTGCAAAGTATGCACCAGGGAAATGCGTGGTCTGGATGATTCTCATGACCATTTGGAGATGTGTGTAGTCTGCGGAGAGCGCCCGGCTAAGGCGGGCAGCGAGCTTTGCGCGGAATGCCTGCGGGAGCATAAAATTCTATCGGCTGAAGGGGACGACGAAGCATATGAGGATGACGTGGCGGATCCCGCGGAAGAAATGCTCAGCGAAGTCGACGACCTGGACGATCTAGAGATGGACCTGGACAACAACGATGCCCCCGCCAGCGAGCTGAGCGAAATTGAACGCGAGCTTGGCGACGATGATGAAGACGAGGAAGAGGATGAGGAGCATCCTTAATCTTCCAGATAAGAAAGGATCGAAATGAAGATTTTTGCCGTATCGGATCTGCACCTTTCCGGAAACTGCCCCAAGCCAATGGATATCTTCGGACAGAGCTGGGAACGTCACTGGGAAAAGATACAGGCCGATTGGCGAAGACGTGTGGCGGAGGATGATCTTGTTCTGATTGGCGGCGATATTTCCTGGGCGATGACGCTCGAACAGGCCCAGGTAGATCTGGATGAGATTGACGCGCTGCCAGGAAGAAAGGTATTGCTACGAGGAAATCATGACTACTGGTGGGGATCGCTGACCAAGGTAAGCGGGGCGCTGGGGCCCAGCTGCCGCCCCCTGCAGAACAACGCGCTGCGCTATGGCCAGTGCCTCGTCGCCGGTTCCCGGGGCTGGACGGTTCCGGGCCCCAATACCGATGGCCAGGATCGGAAGATCTACAGCCGGGAGCTGCAGCGCCTGAAGCTTTCGCTCGATCAGGCGCAGGCGATGCGCACCAGCGAGGATATCCTGGTGGTATTGACCCACTATCCTCCCTTCAATGAGCGGCAGGACCCCTCGGAGGTAACCGACATGCTGGAAGCCTACCGGGCGGATCAAGTGATCTATGGGCATCTGCATGGCTATTATCAGCGGAATGCTTTTAACGGCGTGCTAAGAGGTATTCCCTATGCGCTCACCTCCTGCGATCATCTTCATTTCAGGTTGCTGGAAGTTACCCAACAGTAAAGCGAACCAGGATAAGCGGTATTTACCGCTTTTTTTGTTTTTGGGCGAACGTATATTTGGACAAACTGCCAAAAGAAGTTAAAATTCCATGTTGTAAATTTTTCACCAAGCCATTGATTTCAGGCATTTTTCATATATAATAGTAGTCACGAGGGGAAGAGTGGGGCCAGGTGATGCAAAGTGGAGCATCTGGCGCGGCAAAGGGGAGGTGAAGAACGTGATCTTCAAGGGCAAGTATGAGCACACCCTGGACGCCAAAGGACGCCTGTTTGTGCCCGTCAAGTACCGCGAAGGTCTGGGCGACAGCTTTGTGATCTGCCAAGCGTTCTTCCAAAACTGCCTATGGGCCTTTTCCAGTCAGGATTTTGATGAGATGGCGGAGAAGATGGACTTTTCCCTTCTGGATGAGCAGGCGCAGGGCGTGGAGCGCGTTTTTTATGCCAGCGCCAGCGATGTAGAGGTGGACAAGGCCGGGCGAATCCTGGTTCCGCAAAGCCTGCGTGAATACGCGGGCCTGGAAAAGGACGTCGTGATTACCGGAAGCCGCAACCGCATTGAGATTTGGGACAAGGCCAGTTACTATGCGCAGTGCGAAGCGGATGTGGCCAATTTCCGCAGCACGCTGAAGAACCTGCGGGAGCAGGGGGTGCGGCTATAATGCCCCAAAGCTTTCATCATGTACCGATTATGGTGGATGAGGTGCTGCAGCATCTGGCACCTAAACCCGGCGGCATCTATCTAGATGGGACGCTGGGCGGCGGCGGCCACGCGCAAGCCGTGCTTTCCCGCATTCAGCCCGGAGGCCGGCTTATCGGCATTGATAGGGATGAAGAAGCCCTGGAAGCAGCGCAGCTTCGCCTGCAGGAATACCGGGATAGTCTCACGGTTTTTCACGGGAATTATAAGCAGGCGCCCGCATTGCTGGAGCAGGCGGGCATCGGGCCGCTGGATGGGGCGCTGCTGGATTTGGGGGTATCGTCCTGGCAGCTGGATAATGCACAGCGCGGCTTTTCCTATCAGGCCGATGCGCCTTTGGACATGCGGATGGACAAGACCCAGGCGCTGACGGCCCGGACCGTGGTGAACGAATATGACCAACGGACGCTGACGGAACTGTTGTACCGGTATGGGGAAGAGCGATGGGCACCCCGTATCGCAGCGTTTATTGTGGAGCGGCGCCGGCAGGCGCCGATAGAGACGACCGGAGAATTGGTGGAACTGATCTACCAGGCAATTCCCGCCGGCGCCCGCCGGAAGGGACCGCATCCGGCCAAGCGGAGCTTTCAGGCCATCCGCATTGAGGTGAATGCTGAGCTGACCGGCCTGAAAGAAGCGATTGAAGACATCGCCGGGCTTCTGGCCCCAGGCGGCGTACTGTGTGTGATTACCTTCCATTCCCTGGAAGACAGGGCGGTCAAAGAAGCGATGAAACGCTTAGAGAACCCCTGCACCTGTCCGCCGCAGGCGCCGATCTGCATCTGCGGCAAGGTATCTCAGGGCAGAATGATCCCTCGCAAACCCATTGAGCCCTCCCCCCAGGAGGTGGAGGCAAATCCCAGGGCGCGAAGCGCAAAACTACGCGTATTTCACAGAGCGATCCAGGCATGACCTGGACGAAGGAGGAATAAAGATGAACATGGCCGTTGCATACCAGCGAGACCGGGAGCCCCGGCGCCGCAGTCACGAGCGGGTGGAAACTGCCCGGGTGCAGGTGCGGACCAAGTCCCGGCCCCGTCATCTGGCAGTCAGCGCCCGTGGTATGCTGGTCATGGTTATCGTCTCCAGCCTGCTTTTTTGCGTGTTGGTGGGGCTTATTTATATAAAATACCTCATCGCCGATACGCAGCTGAACATCAATACGATCACGGAGCAAATCCATGAAAGCAGCAATGAGCAGACCCGTCTGGAGGAAAGGCTCGACCGCGCCAAAAGCATTCAGGTGATCATGGATCGCGCTGCCGAGCTTGGCATGTCCCAGCCCACCGAAGGCCAGATTCTCTATGTGCAGTTTCCGCAGGAAGGTGGAGGGGAGTCGATGGCGCTCGAGAGCGGAAAATAGGTTTTCTGCCCTCCGGCGCGAGAGGAGGAGAATTCATTGTCTCAACCCAAGGTGACCAACCGCGCCCGCATAGGCTGCCTGGTGGTCATTTTTTTCGTCCCACTGGCGGCGTTGATTCTCAGAACCGGGTACTGGATGATTTTTAAGGCCCAATGGCTCCAAGAAAAGGCCCAGGATCAATGGACCCGCATGTCGGTGGTGGAGGCCACGCGAGGCGACATTACGGACTGCAATGGAACGGTGCTAGCCTCGAGCTCCGCCTGCTATTCGGTGGTTCTGCTGCCGCGGCAGCTGGATGAATACCAGACTTTGGAAAACAAGAAAGCGACCGCTGAGAACCGAAGCCCCGTGGATCTTGAAGCGCTTTTGGTACAGGAGCTATCAGGCATCCTGGATATTGATGCGGAGACCATTTCTACCCGTCTCGTCAATAAGAATAAATACGAGGTATGGTTAAAGCGGCAAATCACCGACGAGCAGGCTTCGGCCATACAGGCGCTGCTGAATCCCGACCGAGAGCCCCGGGTTTACGGCGTAAAGCTAGAAGAGGATACGCGCCGCTACTATCCGATGGGCAATTTCCTCAGCCAGGTGCTGGGCTTCATATCGGTGGATGGCGTGGGCCAACAGGGCGTGGAGGCACGGTTTGATAAATACCTGGCCGGGACGGATGGCCATACGCTTTTAACCACCGACGTATCGGGACGCGAGATCCCGACCAACGTGGATGAATATGTGCCCGCTCAGGATGGCAGCAACGTGGAACTGACGATGGACGCGGTCATCCAGGGGATTGCCGAACGGGCGGCCGAGCAGTGCTTGAACGAGCAAAACGCCAAGAAGGTTACCTGCATCGTGATGGAACCCAGTACGGCCAAAGTGCTGGCTATGGTCAACAAGCCGGATTATGACAACAATGAACCGCCGCGCAGCGATGCGTCCCTTCTGCAGGAGCTTTCGCGGAATACCGCTATCTCCGATAACTATGAGCCGGGCTCCACCTTCAAAATTATAACGACCGCCGCAGCGTTGGAATTGGGTGCGGCTACAGAGAACAGCACCTATACCTGCACCGGCGAGCTGCTGGTGGATGGAGAGCATATCAAGTGCTGGTCTTCCCGGGCTCACGGCACGCAGAACCTGACCGAAGCTTTGGAGAATTCCTGTAATCCCTGCTTTATGCGCATGGCGCTGGATATGGGCGTGGATCAGTTCTATGAGAAAATCTACGAGTTCGGCTTCGGCAACCAGACGGGCATCCAGCTGACCGGAGAGGCCAGCGGCCTGGTGCGGGCCCAGAAGTATATCCGCAATGTGGATCTGGCCCGAATCGGTTTCGGCCAATCCATCGCGGTTACTCCGCTGCAGCTGATTACCGGCGTATCGGCGGTGGTCAACGGCGGACATCTGATGAAGCCCATGCTGGTCAACCAGATTACCGACGACGAGGGTAACGTTATCGTTCGCTATGAACCGACCGAGGTGCGGCAGGTCATCAGCCAAGAGACCAGCGAACTTATGAAGAAAATGCTGCAGTCGGTGGTCGACAATGGTAGCGGCCGCAACGGTGCGGTTGAAGGCTATGCGGTGGGCGGAAAAACCGGCACCGCTCAGAAATATGGGGAGGACGGCTCCATTCAGCGGGATAAACATATCTCCTCCTTTATCGGCTTTGCGCCGGCAGATGATCCCAAGATCGCCGTATTGCTGGTGGTGGATGAACCCAACGGTACTTCCGAATACGGTTCGGTGGTAGCGGCCCCATATGTGAGTGAGATCATCGAGGATACCCTGGTCTATATGAATGTGCCCAAGACGGAGACGGACGACGAACCGCAGGCTGAGATGGTGCAGGTGCCCCAGGTAACGGGCATGAGCAGCGAAGAGGCCGCGCAGGAGCTGGAATCCAAAGGCTTTAACGTGGTGATTGAAGGAATGCGCGGCAACGTGCAGGTCCAAACGCCGGCGGCAGGGGAGAGCCTGGAGAAGGGCTCAACCGTGGTCATCGGTCTGGAATATGCTGACGACGCCAACGAGTCCAACGCGATCACGCTGCCGGATTTGGTAGGCAAGACGCCGGTGGAAGCTTATCTGGAGCTTCAGCAGCTGGGATTGCGCGTCCGCATTCAAGGCATGGGCGGTACGATTACAAAGCAGGAGCCGGAAGCGGGCACCCAGGTGTTCTATGGCAACACTGTCACGCTGGAGCTGAGCCAGCAAACCGATAGCGCTACGGCCACAACGCCGGCGGAAACAACGGCGGCGTCACCATAACGCGGCGGCCCGCGCAGAAGGAGAAAGAGAGGTCTGCAAAATGCGCCTTGTCAAACTGATTGAGACCGTGCCAGGAGCCCGGCTGATCGGGGGAGACTGTGATATTACCCGAATCGATACGGATTCCAGGCAGGTTGCTCCCGGAAGCTTGTTCATATGCATCCGCGGCGTTAAGGTGGACCGGCATGATTTTGCCGGGCAGGTAGCTGAAGCCGGCGCGGCAGCGCTGGTGGTGGAGCGGTATCTGGAGCACGTCAATCTGCCGCAGGTGCTGGTGGAAGACGCACGGGCGGCCTGGAGCTATCTATCAGCAGCTTGGTTTGGATTCCCCCAGCAGAAGCTGCGGCTCATTGGCGTGACCGGGACCAAAGGAAAAACGACGACCACCAGCCTTGTGAAAGGCGTGCTGGAGGCCCAGGGGCATAAATGCGGCCTGATCGGTACGGTGGCCAATATGATCGGCGATACCGCGCTCCCTCAGCACTTTACCACGCCGGACCCCTATGAGCTCTATGAGCTGCTGGATAGGATGGTGAAGGCACAGTGTGAATACTGCATCATGGAGGTATCGGCGCATGCCCTCTATTTGCGCAAGCTCAAGGGGCTGCGGTTCGCGGTAGGGGCCTTTACGAACTTAAGCCAGGACCATCTGGATGATTTTAAGACCATGGAGAACTATGCGGCCGCCAAGGCCCGATTCTTCCAGGCAGAGATGATTGATTGTGCGGTCATGAATGCGGACGATCCTGCAAGCGAGCAGATGCTGGCCGATTGGCATGGCCCGACGGTCACCTATTCCGCCGAGGGAAAGGGGCAGTCCCAGGCTGTGAATGCTCAGGCAACCCTTTCCGGTATCCGGTACGACTGGATGGCGGGCGGCTCCCAAACGCCGGTAGAGCTGCAGTTGGGCGGTGCGTTTAATGTGTATAATTCGCTGGCAGCGGCTACAATCTGCCTGCAGCTGGGCCTTTCGATGCAGGCTATCGCTGCGGCGCTGGGCCAGGTGAAAGGGATTGACGGGCGGCTGGAACGCGTGCCGGGGCCCATGGATTATACGGTGATCGTAGACTATGCCCACAGCCCTGCCAGCCTGGAGAATGTGCTTGAGGCGGTCAGGCCTGCCACCCGTGGAAGGCTGATCTGCGTCTTCGGCTGCGGGGGTAACCGGGATCCCATCAAGCGGCCCATTATGGGCAAAATCGGTGCCGAGCTGGCCGACTATTGCATCCTGACTACGGATAATCCACGGTACGAGGATCCGGACACGATTATTGATCAAGTGGAGGCCGGCGCTAAGCAGGCCGGCGGCGCCTATGAACGGATCACCGACCGCGCCGCAGCCATTTGCCATGCGCTGGATATAGCTGGAAAGGACGACACTGTTCTTATCTGCGGAAAAGGGCACGAAACCTATCAGGAGATATGCGGTGTGCGCCATGATTTTGACGACCGTCTGGTCGTGAAGACGCATCTGGGCTTGGCATAAGGACATCACACCAAAGAGGAGAGTATCCCATGAACAATACGTTGATTCAGCTGGTGGGTCCCGCGGCCCTGGCGTTTCTTGTTAGCCTGTGCGTTGGGCCGCTGATTATCCCCATGCTGCAGAAGCTAAAATTCGGGCAGGTGATCCGCGACGAGGGCCCGCAGTGGCATCTGAAGAAATCCGGAACGCCCAGTATGGGCGGGCTCATCTTTATGGTGGGCGTGTTGGTAGGCGTCGCCGCCTTTGCCGGGCACTGGGATCCGATCCTGGCAGTCTGCGCGTTGAGCTTTTTCGGCTTTGGGCTAGTCGGTTTCCTGGATGATTTTATTAAGGCCAAAAAGAAGCGCAACCTGGGCCTGAAGGCCTGGCAGAAGGCATCCCTGCAGCTGGTGCTGGCAGTGGTGCTGGCGCTGTATTTCACCAATCATGTGGGCACCAGCATCCGTCTGCCCTTCACGGAGCGGCAATGGGATATGGGGTGGCTGTATTTTCCCTTTGCCGTGTTTGTAATCGTGGCGACGGTGAACGGTACGAACCTGACCGACGGCCTGGACGGCCTCCTTGGCTCGACCAGCCTCGTGTATTTTGCCGCCTTTGCGCTCATCTTTTTCTCGGGAATTATACCGGCTACCGGCGAGCTTATGATGATCTGCTCGGCCATGGTGGGCGCACTGCTGGGCTTTTTGCGCTTTAATACTTATCCGGCCCGGACGTTTATGGGCGATACCGGTTCGCTGGCCATTGGCGGCTTGGCGGCTTTCATTGCCCTGAGCAGCAAGATGGCCCTATGGATTCCGATTATGGGCGGCGTGTTCCTGGCTAGCAGCCTATCGGTCATCCTGCAGGTAGCCAGCTTTAAGCTCAGAGGAAAGCGCATCTTTAAGATGGCGCCGCTTCATCATCATTTTGAACTTCTCGGACTGCCCGAAACACGGGTGGTAGCCATGTATACCATTGTCACTACCGCGCTGTGCTTTATCGGCCTGCTAGCGGTGCGCTGACAGGGAAGGAGGTAACCCATTGACCCAAGAGATGACGCCCAAGGCCCTGGTAGTAGGGATGGCCCGCAGCGGTATTGCAGCGGCAGCTATGCTCAGGCGCCTAGGCTACGAGGTTACGGTAAACGATACAAAACCGCTGGAGGCACTGCAAGAGGCCTTGAAGCCCCTGGCGGGCAGTGGCGTGCGATATGCACTGGGATGTCCTGCCGACGAATGGGTGGAAGGTCAAACGCTGATCGTAGTCAGCCCCGGGGTACCCTTGTCGCTGCCCTTCGTTCAGATGGCCCGGGAGCGGAAAATCCCCGTGATCGCCGAAGCCGAGCTGGGCTACCGCTATACGCGCTGCCCCATAGCCGCGATTACGGGTACCAATGGGAAGACCACTACGACTGCACTCATGGGGGCCATCTTTCGCCGGGCGGGCTATACTACCCACGTGACGGGCAATATAGGCCTACCCATTTCCCAGGTGGCGCTCGATACGCAGCCCGGGGACAGGATGGCCTTTGAGGCCTCCAGTTTTATGTTGGAAGCCATCGACGCCTTCCGGCCTAAGGTCAGCGCGATTCTCAATATCACCGAGGATCATTTGAACCGGCACGGCACGATGGAGAACTATATCAATGCAAAAGCGAGGATTTTTGAAAATCAGCGGGAAGACGATGCGGTGGTGCTCAATTACGACGACCCGCTGACCCGGGCGCTGGCGGATCGGGCCGCCTGCCGGGTGCTGTTTTTCTCATCCCGGGAGCGGGTTCCGGCGGGCGCTTGCGTGTTGGAAGGCAAAATCTGCTTTATCCCGGAGCCGGGCGCCGAACCCGTGGTGATGGGACGTCCGGAGGAAGTGCGCCTGCCGGGCCGCCATAACCTGGAGAATGCCCTGGCAGCTACCGCGATGGCTATGGCCATGGGAATCAGCCCTGCCATTATCCGTTATACGCTTGCGGCCTTTGAAGGTGTGGAACACCGCATTGAATTTGTCCGTCAGATAAAAGGCGTCCGTTATATCAACGATTCCAAGGGCACCAATGTAGACTCTACGCTGGCTGCCGTGCGGGCGATGGAGAAGCCCACGGTACTGATCGCGGGTGGATCCGATAAGGGGGCGGATTTCGCGCCGTTGATTCGCGGCCTGTCCGACATGATTGTCGGCATGGTCGTTATGGGCGAGACGGGTCCGAAAATTGCCCAGGCCGCGGCGGAGGCCGGATGGGGTCCGGTGGTTAAGGCGGCCACCATGGCCGATGCGATCCGTAAGGCGGCACGCATGGCGCCCTCCGGCGGGAATGTGTTGCTTTCGCCGGCATGTGCCAGTTTCGATATGTTTAAGAATTTTGAGCATCGCGGCGAAGTCTTTAAATCGCTGGTGGAAGCGATGGATGGGGGACATGATTATGACGGAGCGTAAACCGGATTACATGATCTTTGTGCTGGTCATGATCCTTTCGCTTTTTGGGCTGATCATGGTCTTTTCCGCCAGCTACTATACCTATGCCGTAAAAAATAGCGATACTTCAGGCATTACGGTGCTGCTGAAGCAGGGCTGGATGGTAGTTATTGGCCTGGTCGCAATGATTGTCACCATGCAGATCCCCTATCATTTTTATAGCCGGTTCCGGGTAAAGGGGTTTTCGGCCATCGCCATACTGGCGGTCGTCGTTTCATTGGCGCTGTTGGTGGCTGTGCTGCTGACGGCCGAGGATAAAAACGGCGCTAAGCGATGGCTGGCTATTGGCCCCATTTCGTTTCAGCCCTCCGAGGTGGCGCGTTTTGCCATGATCCTTTTTGTGGCCGATGAATTCGCCCGTAAACGAGACGACCTGGTGCAGCGGCGGGATTTTATCCGCTTCGCCAAGGCCTTTGCGCCGTCGCTCCTGGTAGCCGGCAGCATCTGTGCGTTGATTCTGCTGGGTAGCAATTTGTCTATGACCGCGGCGACGGGCCTGACCTTCCTGTGCATGTGCATTGCGGTGGGCATCAACTGGCGTTTTATCACCCTGATGGCAGTGGGCGCGCTGGCGCTGGGCGTGTTTTTCACGGTAACGGAAGATTACCGTATGGCCCGGGCAGTCATTTTTACCGATCCTTTCAGCGATCCGGCGGATAAAGGCTATCAGCTGGTGCAGTCGCTCTACGCGCTGGGTTCCGGCGGCCTGACCGGCGTAGGCCTGGGTAATTCTACGCAGAAATATCTTTATTTGACCTATGGCGATTCAGACTTTATTTTTTCCATCATCGGCGAAGAAATCGGCTTTATCGGGATTGTCGCCATGTTGGCGGTATACGCGCTGCTCATGGTGCGCGGCCTGCGCTGCGCATGGTACGCCCAAGATACCTATGGGCTGATGATGGCTACCGGTATTATCTCGACGATTGCGATCCAGCTTCTGATCAATGTGGCGGTCTGCACAAGCTCCATGCCGCCAACGGGGCTGCCGCTCCCCTTTATCAGCTCAGGCGGATCTTCAATTGTGATCTTTATGGCGGAAACGGGTATACTGCTCAATGTATCGCGGTTTAGCCGACAAACATGATGGACCGTTTCACCCGTATCTATCCCTGGCGCATAGGATAACAGGGGAATGTTTTTGGGAGGTGCATCATGGCAGGTCGTTTTGTGATAGCTGGCTCAAAGCCGCTGAAAGGCCATATACAAGTAGAAGGGGCGAAGAATGCGGTGCTGCCCATGCTGGCGGCAGCGCTTCTGTGCAGGGGCGTCGTATGCCTGCGCAATTGCCCCAGGCTAAGCGACGTAGATTCAATGCTGTGCATTCTTCAGTGGATGGGCTGCACATACAGCTGGGAGGGCAGCTCATTACGAATCGATGCATCTAAAGCCAGCCTTCACGACCTACCGCAGGATATTGCCCGGGTGATGCGATCATCGATCTTTCTGCTGGGCCCCATGCTGGGGCGTTTCGGTCAGGCTGTTTGCGGATATCCGGGCGGATGTAATATTGGACAGCGCCCGATTGACCTGCACTTGGAGGGACTGACCGCCATGGGCGCGGTCATACGAGAAGAGGCGGAGCGGGTCATATGCCTGCCCTGCAGCCTTCGGGGTACGCAGGTCGACTTGGCGTTCCCCAGCGTAGGAGCTACCGAGAACCTGATGATGGCTGCGGTAGCCGCCCAAGGCGTCACCGTTATCACCGGTGCGGCGCGGGAGCCCGAGGTAATCGCGCTGATGGATATGCTTAACGCGATGGGCGCAAAAGTAACCGGCGCGGGCAGCGATACCATTCGGGTGGAAGGTGTGGCGCTGGAGCGGTTAACCGGCTGCACTGTAGATGTGATCGGCGACCGGATCGTGGCCGGTACCTATCTGATCGCCGGCGCGATTACAGCCGGTGAAATCGAAGTTTCCGGGATCTGCCCGGAGCATTTGGGCCCGCTGTGCGGCATGCTGGAGCGTTCCGGATGCCGGATCGGGATAGGGAAGCGGTCGGTTACGCTGGCGGCTCCGCCCAAACTGCAGGCGATCGGCACGGTGGAGACCAAGCCTTACCCCGGTTTTGCCACCGACCTGCAGGCTCCCTGGTTCGCCCTGTGTACGGTAGCTCAGGGAGAGAGCTGCATCGCCGAGCGAATCTTTGAACGCCGCTTCCACCACGCCCAAGAACTGGCCCGGATGGGCGCCCGGATCAGGCTGGCGGGCAACGACGCCTATATTGAAGGCGTGGATCATCTAAATGGCGCCCGGGTATGGGCGCAGGATCTGCGGGGCGGGGCAGCGCTGGTCCTGGCCGCGCTGGCCGCTAAAGGAACGAGCATTGTGGAGAATATCCACTTTATTGACAGAGGGTATGATCGCCTGGAGGAGGCCCTTAACACCTTAGGAGCACAGGTCGAACGGCAGTTGTGAGGTGCGAGGATTGAGCAAGGACAATCGCAGAAAAGAAACTCCCCCCCAAAATGTGGTGGATATTGATCAGCTCAGATCCCGGCGGGATCGGCGCAAAGCCCAACAAAAATCTTTGTTGGGCACTTTGCGTGGGGAAAAAATGCAGCAGCCCCAAGGAAAACCGGTTGCCTACCGGGAAAAGCAGCCGCCGCTTCATGAGCAAAGCGGTGAGCCGGACCGGGGCGGCCGGCAGCAGGACAAGCCGCCGAGAAAGCTGATGGGCGCGCTGGTGACGGCCTGCATTGTGCTGTCGGTGGCGGTTATGGTCGCCCTAGGTATGAACCTTTTTGTGGTGCGCAATATCCAGGTGGTGGGCGGCGTGCATTATAATCGCGCTCAGATTATTGAAGCCGCCGGCCTGCGACAGGGGCAAAGCATTTTTTCTGTGAATGCCGGAGCGATCCGCAGTGAGCTGCAAAGTACCCCGCAGCTGCAGCTGGTGTCAGTGGACAGGCAGCTGCCTGGAACCGTTGTGATTACGGTGAAAGAGACGACGCCTACACTGGTGGTCGACTATATGAACCAATTCGTGACGTTGGACGAGGAGCTGCGCGTACTCTCTCAGGAGGGATCGATCCCGGAGGGCGATTATCCGCTGGTAACAGGTATGGTTGTGCGCACGGCAAATCAGGCGGAGAAAATCGAGGTGGACGACAAACTGCAGCTAGCGGCCCTGGAGGCGATTTGTGCTGCATTTTCCACCCGTTCGGATTCCGCCCAGGATGATACTTATGCGCCGCTTTATTATATCACGCAGATTCAGCTGTCCGATGTGGACAACCTTCGCCTGTATACGAAGAACGGGTACACGGTTGAACTAGGCAATGCGGAGAATATGGACCGCAAAGCGCTATGGGTGGAGCAGATGGTACCGATGTTTATTGAAAAGGGATATACCGGCGGCACGCTGGATGTGGCGGGATCCAATTCGGCCACCTTTATTCCCAGCCAGGGTCAGGGCGTTACGGAGACGACCACGCCGGCGGCCGGAGGGGAGACCACACCCACCCAGCCCAGCGTGACAGAGCCAGAGGCCTAGGGCTGATCATGCCGTTTTAAAAGAGGAATATTCTCTCCACGGCAGAAAAAACTAGGAAAAACATTGATTTTCAACCCGAATTCATATATAGTAAGCACAGATGGTCTTCTATGTGGTGAAGTCTGCCCATCTGAGCGCGAATAGCGAGGAGATGAAGCATGAGGGGGCATAGCCGCTCGGCGGTGGTGCTGGACGTCAGCCCGCTGTCGTTTACCTGTGCGCTGGGTTGGCCGGATATTCAAGGGCAGGCCCACCTCAAAACAGCCCTGAGGGAAGATCATGGCGGCCTGGAGGCCGGGCGTTTTGCCCGGCGGCGGGAAATGGGCACGCTTGTACGCAAGCTATACCGGAAAACGCTGGCCCAGGCAGGCGAAAAGGCCCAAGGCTTGTACGTATCGGTACCCAACGAGTATACGCAGGTATATATGCGGGTGCTGGAACTGCCGGTATACGGCAGGATACAGGCCAGCGACCTGGCGGAGCTTACCGCCATGGCGCGGGAAACGCCGGTTCCGCCGGACTATCGTCTGCTTAGCGAACGGCCGATTGCCTGGCAGGTAGATAGGGAGATGGTATACCGCAGCCCCATCGGCCGGGAAGGCAAGCTGGTCAAAGGGTATTATGCGCTGATCTATGGGTATAATCCCTATTGTCTGGATCTCGCCGATATCGTTGATGAGGCGGGTGCGGCGCTGGAAGGGTTTGTATCCGTTTCAGAGGCCCTGATGCGGTATGCCGCCAAAAAATTAAACTTGCTGGGCACCTTTGTCTTAATGGATAGCGACGCGCTTTCCACGTATGTGATGGCCGCGCAGCGAGGCAAGCTTTGGTTGATGAAGCCGTTCCCGATCGGTACGGAGCGGCTGTGTCAGGATCTTATGCAGTTCTTGCCGGCAGATTATGAGCAGGCGGACCGCAAATTGCGCACGATGCGATTAGGCCCGCGCGTGGGCGAAGATTCCCCGGCTGCCCGAGCCGTTGAAGGGCGGCTACACGAGCTGCTGATAAAGGCTGGCGAGGAGCTGGAAACTTCGGGCATCTCTCTGAGCGAACCCATCCACCTGGTGCTATCCGGAGGGGGATGGACAGGACTGACCGGCGCAGCCGACCTGGCAGCGCGGCAGGTAAAAGCAAAAATATCCATTTTAACGCCGCCCCCGCGCGGGGCTTCGATACACAGCATTGCGATGCTGGATCAGGTGTTATCCCATGAGCGGCCAGAACGCTCTTGGTGGGACGAGTTCAAGAAAAGAATCATACAATCTAATCATTAAGGGGGAACTGGCGTGTTGGAATTTGATATCGATATGACACAGTTTGCACAAATTAAAGTGGTAGGTGTAGGCGGCGCCGGCAATAACGCTGTCAATCGCATGATCGCGTCCGGCCTCAAGGGCGTCGAATTCATCGCCGTAAATACAGATAAGCAGGCCCTCCTGCTGAGCAAGGCCAATCAAAAGATCCAGATCGGTGAGAAAATCACCAAAGGATTGGGCGCAGGGGCGAACCCCGAGATCGGCCAAAAAGCCGCCGAGGAAAGCCGCGAGGATATTGCCCAGAATCTAAAGGGTGCCGATCTTGTTTTCGTAACCGCCGGTATGGGCGGCGGCACCGGGACCGGTGCGGCGCCCGTGGTGGCCAATGTGGCGCGGGAGCTGGGCATCCTAACCATTGGCGTAGTGACCAAGCCCTTTACCTTTGAGGGCAAGCCCCGCATGAACAATGCGATGAACGGGATCCGCGAGCTGGAAGCCCACGTGGATACGCTGGTTGTCATCCCCAATGACCGCCTGCTCAGCGCCGTAGGCAAGGGTACCTCCTTGATGGATGCCTTCTGCGTAGTAGACGATGTCCTAATGCAGGGCATCCAGGGCATTTCCGACCTGATCTCCATGCCTAGCCTGATTAACCTGGACTTTGCCGACGTGCGGACCACCATGAAGGACAAGGGTATCGCCCACATGGGTATCGGCGTTGGACAAGGCGAAACCCGCGCGGTCGACGCGGCCCGGGCGGCCATTACGAGCCCGCTGCTGGAGACGACGATCGACGGCGCCCGCAGCGTGCTGATCAACATCACCGGCGACAATTCGTTGGGCTTGATGGAGATCGAGGAGGCGGCTTCTCTGGTAGCCTCGGCTGTGGATCCGGAGGCCAACATTATCTTTGGTGCCGGTATTGACGATCAATTGGAGGATCAGGTGCGCATCACCGTGATCGCCACGGGCTTTGATAATCGCTCCGCAGCGGCGGGTGCGGCTACGCCTGTGCGCAAGGTAACGCCCATCTTCTCCGGCAGCTTTACGGCGGGCAATGGGCCTGCGGGCGAGAGCACGCAGACGACCCGGAGCAGCGCGGCTTCCGAAACCGCGACACCGCCGCAGCAGCCGGTGCAGCGCAATGAAGATACGCCCCGCACGGCGGCCGCCACCGGCGGATACACGCCCCGGCCCAATTACTACGGCGGCAATCCTGCCCCGCAGCAGCCGGCTCGTGGCAGTGTAAATGTGGAGGAGGACGATCTGGATATTCCTCCGTTCCTCAAGCGCCGCCGCTAAAATGCGATTCATAAAAGGCGTCTCAACAGAGACGCCTTTTTGCTGCGCTTTTTTGCACGGAAAGCCTACGCAGATGCGGATCCTATTCAACGATTACCTGCGCCAGATCATAGTACCCGTCAGCCTGCCGGTATTGCCGGTGGATGCCCAGTTCAATAGGCCGGGTTCCCTCAAAAAGCCCGAACCCAAGGCGGTATGTGCCGCGGGGCACGTTGCAGAGACGCAGTGCGGCGCAGGCGCGCGCCGTCTCTCCGGGTTGCCATAGGCGATTATCCAGCGAAGGCAGATCAAAGTCATAGCGCATACCGTCTCCGGCCCAAAGGCACGCTTTAGCCTCGTAGCGGGTGTAGCAGGGCGCATATCCACGGTTATGGAAAACAAATTCCAGCTGGTTTTCGCCCTCATGCAGCGGCGGAATCAGGATACCATCGAGAAAATACCAGTAGCCGATCCGGTTGGCGATATATTCTGTCAGATAAGGCGCCTGTTTCAGCCAGGGGCGCGGATATCCGTGGAATCCCGCAAAGGTAGCATGAGTACGCATCAACGCGTCAAGGAAGGGAAAGCCGCCGGCAAAGTCGTCTGGACGATCCAGCACGCTTTCATAGTGCTCGAATTCGAGATCCACCGGCGCCTGACGCCAGAAATGATCGAACAGAAAAGGTGTGCGCAGCGTATTATAGCCGCAAGTACGGCTGTAATAGGCCACGCAGACCGAGTCATCCCGCGCTCCGCAGCCTCGGGATACGGCATAATCAACCAGCGCGCGGTTCTCTTCCATGGGCGCGATGAGGCTGCGATGGTTAACCATATCATCGTTGAAGAGTATGGGCTTGTGGGGGAAGTTATCAGCATGCAGGTCGATATGGGCCTTAAGTACGTCCACCGGCCAGGTTTTCTCAGTGCCATAGGCGGTGTGCCCCTCACCCCAGGTGCCAAAGGTACCGATATCCACCAGCTCCACGCGTGGATCGCCGTCAAACCGGCGGCCAAACTCGGACATGAAGCGGGCGAGCTTATCGAGAAACACAGGGTCGCCATAATCGGGTTCTAAGGCTCCATTGGCGCAACAGGTATACCGCGCGCCCGCATCATATACCCATTTGGGTGTGGCATATTGCAGCGACGGGTTGGCCGAGCTCCCCTCGTAAGTGCAGACACGGAATGCAAAGCGATAGTCAAAAGCACTCCAGGTTTCCATAATGGCGTCGATATAGGACCAATCGAACACGCCTTCCTCCCGTTCGATATCGCCCCAATCGAAGCGCAAATAGAGATGGTTGAGGCCGGGAAAGTCCGTCAAATGATCAGCAGGATCGTGAAGGGCCCGATAGTTGTCCCGCCCATAGCCGTTATCAATGTAATGCCAATACCAACCTTTATGAGGGTTGCGTAGTACAGCCTTATCGTCGGCAAGAGAACGGAGGTCACGATAATAGGGAGAGGGATCAATGCAGTCGAAAAATCCATTGTCAAGAGCGCCCATAGTAGGATGCCTCCTCTGCTTTGCACGCAGGGTATAGCCTGCGAATCTGCCATTATCATACCATAATGCGGCAGATATAGCCACTAAACGCGACCGCAAAATGAAGACAGAGAAACAAGCGGCTTATGACGAAATGCGAAGCGATCTTCTCCTTTGAAAGAGCGACGGATAACCGTCTATGCCACGCAAGCGGCGTTTTATCATGACAAAGCCAGATGCAGGGGATGCTGTGCGGATTCGCTGCACGCTGTGGCACCCTGATAAAATTGCCAGGACCGGGCGCTGAATCGCTTTAGGGTTATATGGGGTGGTGACCCTTTTATTCGTCTTCGTCCCGCTTGCCCATGCCGGTCAGCTCCCGGAAGAAGCGGCCTGCGCGATCCTTCCCACCGCGGCTGAAGAACAATAGACATAGGATCCCAATGCCGGCTAATACAATTAAAATCGCGGCAATGCTGCCCCAGCTGGCGCCGCTCTCGCCGCCGCCCGTGCCGGATTGCTGCTGCCCTTGTACGGCGGAAATCGTGGTGCGGGCCTGCGTAGCGGAAGGGCTAGCAGTCTGGCCGGCGGCCGTTGGCGAGGGCGCGGGCGTGGAAGGCTCCGTGCCGCTGGCGCCCAGGGTGGTCCCCAACACCTGAGCCATAAAACCTGTAGATTCCAGCACCCGTTCTTTGTCGCTTTCATGGGTGCCGAATTCCAGCAGAATGGCTCGCGGCATCAGGTCTTGGTTATAGCTGCCCTTGCCCAAATAAATATCCTTGACCAGGCCGGGGTAGAGTTTATCGGCTACGGCTTTCACCTTAAGGGCAAATTCTTCGTTGGCCTCCCTGTTCTGATTGCCGCGGCCGATGACGATACGGACCTTGGTCACATCCGTGCCTTCGATCTGCTTATCATATTCTTCGGCGGGCACGCCGTCGCGGTGCACGTCAAGCAACAAGGTGGGTTGGGCCTCGCGCATCAGGGAGACTGCGGTCTTGCGGGAACGGCGGTAGGCCCCCGCGTCATGAGGGACATGGCTGGCATCGTCCACCACCGCCTCGCAGCCCAGATCGTTTAGATGATCAGCCAAGGTTTGAGCTACATCCAGAATATCGCCGCCATGATCTTCACTTTCCGTGCCGGAGGAAGGGACGTAGCTTTCGTCGCTATGGGTGCAGTAGATGGCGACGCGGGGGATCCAGGCCTGCTCGGCAGCCGGCAGGTCCACCTCGGGCAGCGTAACATCCTCGACCCACTGGGCCACGGCCCGACGGGCTCCATCGTCCACTAGGCTTACCCGGTAACGGCGGTTGTCCGCGGAGATGTACTCGTCATCCACCGCGATGACGCCGCCCACTTGAGTGAGCAGCTGACCTTCACCATCCTGCAGGGTATAGTAGCCGGCGTCGCCGGCAACGAGGTCGTCGGCCAAGGCCCGAGGAGCCGGCATAAACAGCGCCGCCGCGAGCAGTATAAGCAGCGCTTTATTTTTTTTGCCCATGACGCCCTCCTTTGCGGTGTACGGGCACGAAATCACCGTGCTCATATTCCATATCCGTATGGGCTGTACCGTGCTGAAGCCGTTCCCGTACTTCGCCGATCAACTCGGCGGTAAGCACGGCCGCCAGGCCCGAGATAACCACAACGTCCATCGCGCCGCCGGAGCCTAAAGCGATGGGCGTGCTAAGCCCTTGGGCTAGATTGATGATCCCCTGGGTGAGATCGGCCAGCAGCACGCCCATGACGCCCCCGATCAGCGCGGCCCTGCGGGAGCGGCCCATTAGATAAGCCACAATGCCGCAGGCAAGGCCGTAAAGCCAGTTGGGGTCAAAGGGAATGGCTTCGGGCTCAGCCGGCATGGCGCGCCCGATGACCATAACCACGATGGCGCCGGCCACAGCAGCAGCCAGCGAACGCCAGCGCTCGCCTACGCTGTCGGCCTTTACCACCAGCATGATGCATAGAGCGGCGGGCAACACTGCGCCGCCAAGGTTGATGGAAACCACCGGGCCCAGAGGAATATCGGGAATAAGCCCGCCGATAAAAACGGCGGCCATACCGGCCAAAGCCTGGCGGTCTGTCAGCCTCATGCGGTCCAGCACCCGCTGGCCGACGCCGAAGATAATGAGAAGCGCCAGCGCCAGCAGCAATGCATATCCTATCGTCATTTGATTGCCTCCTATCCAGATCAAAGCCTGATCATAGGGTAAGCGATTATATGGGTTTTATACGCAAAAGGAGGGTGTGTTCTGAGCATGATGATGCCTTTGGCGCACGCTTTCGTTTGGCAAGCATGCAAAAAAAGACCGCCAGCTGCTGGCGGTCTGGGTTGAGAGGCTATAATCGATACATGATCGAGGCCATGATACCGGTGTGGCCTCGCTCCCTGCGGTGGGAATAAAGCAAGTCGTGGCAGCAAGAAGTACACAGGCTGCTGGTCAGAATTTGGCATTCAGGTATGCCGCCCTGCAGAAGCTGCAGGCGGTTGCAGGCTTTCAGGTCGCCATAAAGGGAATCGCCTCGGCGCTGCACCAAGCCCGCTCCGGGGAATCCATCCTCCAGCAGCTGGGCTACGTCCGGGCCAATTTCAAAGCAGCAAGCGCTGATAGCCGGACCAATTAAAGCCCACATCCGCTCGGGGCGGCTGCCATACCGCCGGACCATGGCCGATAGCGTCCGCGATGCAATCGCGTGGACTGTTCCCTTCCATCCGGCATGGATAAGGCCCATAGCCCGATGCTCCGGATCAGCCAAATAGACAGGCGTGCAGTCGGCATGGTGGCGGATCAACGTGAGGGCAGGATCATCGCTGATCCAGGCATCGCCCTCCCGAGAGACGGCTCCCGGCGCCAAAGATCGGTGCGCATCCATTTCATTTGCCTCCAAGACTTCCACCCCGTGCACCTGACGAGAAAGGCAGAGGCTTTCCAGGGGGCGGCCCAGGGCGGCGGCTAAGCGGCGATAATTTTCACGTACGTTTTCCTCGGTATCCCTGCGCTTAAAGGAGAGGTTCATGGTGGCGGTTTCCCCAATGCTGACTCCGCCCACCCGGGTGGATAGCGCGCAGGCAAAACCTAGCGATGCCATTTGCGGGGCCTGCAGGAGCCCGACGCCATGGGAGAGCCCGTAACGGAAAGGCTCATTCATGGTCTTCATCCTTTTTCAGAAGCTGGGTCAGCTCGTTCATAAAGGTATTAATATCGCCAAATTGGCGGTATACCGAGGCAAAACGCACATAGGCGACTTGATCGAGATCCTTCAACCGGTCCATAATCATTTCGCCGATCTGGGTGGAAGTAATCTCCTGATCCAAGCTGTTGAAAACCTTTTTTTCCACGTCGGATACGATTTTATCCATATCCCGAGCCGCAATGGGCCGCTTTTCGCAGGCCTTAATCAGGCCGCGGCGAATTTTGTCCGTGCTAAAGGCCTCGCGGCGTCCGTCCTTTTTCACCACCAGGATCATGGGGTTTTCCATCTTTTCGTAGGTGGTGAATCGCTTGCCGCAGCTCATGCATTCCCTGCGACGCCGGATTGCCCAGCCGTCCTCGGTGGGCCGGGAATCGACCACCTTGCTCTCCATATGATTACAAAATACGCACCGCATGGTTAACCGCCTCCAAGAGCTTTTTAGCATTTTTCGCTATCAAATCATTATAGCATCTTGCCGGGCGATTTGTCCATGGCGGTTCAGTCACTCCGGATAATCGTCTTGCGGGCCGATATCAACCAGGATCACGTCCATGCCGATGAGCACGACCTGTTCCCAGGGAATGACAAGTTGGCTCTTTTCATTACGCAGCAGGCTTTTCACGCTGAAGGGACCGGGTACGGCCAGCGTTTTGATATGGCCGTCACTGGTGAACTCCATGTCGGCAATGGTGCCGAGCCTGCGCCCGTCTGCCACATTGATGACATCCTTTTGGCGGATGCTATTTCCGGTATTCATTTTTTCCACCTCCCCCTATACATTATGCGGGGCGGAGGAAAAGAAACCCTATTTGTCGTCGAAAATCTGCCTGCGCATCTGCTTGAGCGCGCCCTTTTCCAGGCGTGAAACCTGGGCCTGGGAAATGCCGATGTCCTCGGCCACCTCCATCTGAGTGCGTCCCTGGAAAAAGCGCATATATAGGATATGCCGTTCACGGCCGGAGAGCTGCTCCATGGCCTGGCGCAGGGAAAGGGATTCCAGCCATTTGTCGTCACTGACCCGCTCATCGCTCACCTGGTCGCCTACATAGCAGGCGTCGCCTCCAGCGTCGTGGAAGAGCGGTTCAAAGAGGGAGACAGGATCCTGGATGGCGTCCATGGCGAAGACGACCTCTTCCCGGTTGACGCCCAGGTTCTGCGCGATCTCGGTGACAGTGGGCTCACGGCCCTTTTCATAGACCAAGCTGTCTCGAGCCTGCAGCGCCTTATAAGCCATATCGCGCAGGGAACGGGATACGCGAATGGTGTTGTTATCCCGCAGGTAGCGGCGGATTTCTCCAATGATCATAGGTACCGCATAGGTGGAGAAACGCACGTTTTGACTGACATCAAAGTTGTCGATGGCTTTAATAAGGCCAATGCATCCCACCTGAAAAAGATCGTCGGGATTTTCGCCGCGGCTGCCGAAGCGCTGGATTACGCTGAGCACCAGGCGCAGGTTGCCTTGAATAAACTCCTCCCGGGCCGCTTCGTCCCCCGCATGAATTCGCTCAAAGAGCGCCATCATCTGTTTGTGGGTCAATACCGGCAGCTTAGACGTATCCACACCGCAGATTTCCACCTTGTTGCCTTGCATAACTTGTTCGCCTCCCAATACTTCGCTTAAAAGCGCAGAGGATCGGCCGATCACTTCTTTCCAGCTGGGATGAGCGCTTACACAGCCAGTATGGCACAGCGCAGGGTTTTTATACCGCTGCACAGGCATGTATAACCAAGAAGCGTTCGACAAGTTATGCGCAGATTTAGGGAAAATTGTGTAAAAAAAGGGAGGCGGCGCCTCCCTTTATGCATGAGCTATACATCGCTAGGCCATGCGGCTTAGCTGCGATTTTAGCCGCAGAATGACCCGTTTTTCCAACCTGGAAATGTAAGATTGGGAGATGCCCATCATGTCGGCGACTTCCTTTTGGGTGCGCTCGTTTTCCCCGTCCAGGCCAAAGCGCAGCTGCATGATCCGCTTCTCCCGCTGGGCCAGCGATTGCACGGCTTCCAGCAGGCAGGCCTTTTCCGCTTCATCTTCGATGCTTTGGCCCACCATGTCACCGTCGGTGCCCAGAATATCGGATAGCAACAGCTCGTTGCCGTCCCAATCCATGTTCAGCGGTTCGTCAAAGGAGACCTCGGCCCGCAGGCGGGAAACCCGACGAAGATGCATGAGAATTTCATTTTCAATGCAGCGGGAGGCGTAGGTAGCCAGCTTGATCTTTTTGTGCCGGTCGAAGGTATTGACGGCCTTAATCAGCCCGATGGTGCCGATGGAGATAAGATCTTCCAGGCCTACGCCGGTGTTGTCAAACTTCCGGGCGATGTAAACCACCAGCCTCAGGTTGTGCTCGATCAGCAGGTCCCTGGCCGCCTTGTCCCCCTGGGACATGGCCTCCACTGCCGCCTGCTCCTGATCCGGTGGAAGCGGGTGGGGCAGCGTATCGCTTCCGCCGATATAGTCCAGTCGGCCCAGCAGCCTCCGCCCGCTCAGCCATTTCATCCATCGCGCATATAGCCTGCGCAGCCATCCCTTCATGAAATACGCCTCCTTCCAATGGGCTAAGGGGCGGGATAATCCCTTCCACCCCTTCGTCGTTTAGTCCGCTGTCCACCGCCGCATAGACCGGGGGACAGCGCCGCCATCGTCCGCCAAGGCACAGGGCAAAATCGGATAGGGGCAGCGCCGCCACAAGCCCGCCGCCGTGCAGCGTGCGGCAGGGGATAAGGCGCACCCCGGGCGCGGGTTCCGATGCCTTCAGCAGGGCTGCGCGCTGGCCAAACACGCGGCACGCCGTATCAGGCGACAGCAGGATGACCGGGCAGCCGCTGACCGGTTCGGTCAGCCCGTTGCCGGTATCCACCCGGGCATAGAAGCGGCAGCCCGCCGCGCGGCAGCACACTGTGCGGCGGTAGGCGCGCAGCTGGCGCGGCACCAGTGTCCAGGCGGAAAGCAGCAGGGTAATCATCAGCCCGGACAGCGATGCGGCCCAGCCCGGCATGTGCGCAGCGCGCAGCTGCAGCATCAGCGCCAGCGCCCCGCCGCCGGCCAGCAGCGCCACCCCCAACAGCGTTCCGGCCAGCGAGAAAAACCGCCGGCTGGCTAGCGGCCAGCAGATCAGCGCCATCAAGGCCGGTAGGGCCGCCTTCATTGCCCAGCCGCCCATCCAGGGCGGCCCGCACAGGGCCAAAAGCGCGCCAGCCGCCCCTAGGGCGGAGGCCAGCGCCCATCGCCCCCAGGGCGCGGGATAGCCCCATAAGCGCCCGGTTATGCGCAAGAGCACGCCGTCCACCAGAAAATTCAGGATCAGTACCCATTCCCCATAGACCATGGCCTGCGCCCCTTTCCTTGCGTTCAGTGTAGCATATGGGCCTATGAAGCTTTGTCGAACGGCGGGGGCTGATTAACGCGAAAACCCGACGGGGACAAAGCGGACAACTTTGCGCCCCATGGTTGAGGGAAAAGGCGATAGGGCGGCAATCTCCTTGACAAGGCCGGGGGTTTCGACCATAATAGAATAGCGGTTATAGACGAACGCGCAGAAAAGGGGTGTTTCATGAAATCCATTGGCATTCAGGTGGAGGCAGGCGGCCCCGCCTGGAAAGCGGGCTTACGGAGTGGAATGCGCCTTTTGACCATGAATGGTGAACCGGTGCTGGATTTTATTGATTATGAGCATTTTTCCGCCCAGCGCCGGATTCGCTGCCGGATTGAGGGCGATGAGCGGGAATACCTGATCCGCAAGCAGCCGTACGAGCCCCTGGGCATGGAGCTGGAGGCGGAACTATATCCGCCGGAGCGGCGATGCGCCAACCGGTGCATTTTTTGCTTTGAGGATCAGCTGCCGCCCGGTGTGCGCGACTCGCTGCACGCCAAGGATGACGACTGGCGATACAGCCTGCTCTTTGGCAATTATGTCACGCTGACCAACATGAAGGAGGCGGATTTCGCCCGGCTGATCGCCCGGCGGGTCAGCCCGATCTATGTATCCGTCCATGCTACCGATCCGGCGGTTCGGGTGGATATGATGGCGAATCCCCGGGCGGGTGATATTATGGCGCAGCTGACCCGGCTGAAAGAGGGCGGCATCGCCTTCCATGCCCAGGTGGTGCTGTGCCCAGGCATAAACGACGGCGACGTGCTGGAGCGCACGATCCATGACCTTTGGAGCTTATATCCAGCGGCTCAGTCGGTGGCGGTCGTGCCGCTGGGCATGACGCGCTTTCGCCACGGCCTGCGCCAGCTGACGCCGGTGGACGCTGATTGTGCCTGCCGGGTAATCCGCCAGGTGGAGGCTTTCTCCCGCTGGACGCGTCAAGTCCATGGGATCGATTTTGCCTATGCTTCCGACGAGATGTACCAGATCGCCCATATGGCTTGGCCGCGGTATGATTCGGGCGGACATCAGCCGCAGATTGCCAACGGCGTGGGCCTTTTTCACGACTTGCTGGCGGACTTTGACGCGGCGCTGGAGGCCGCGCCCACAGCGCTGGAGGCCCCTAGGCAGATCACGCTGGCTACCGGATTTTCGGCCTATGAGACGCTGACGGAGATGATGACGCGCCTCAGCGCCCACACCCAGGGCTTTTCCGCCCAGGTCATACGGATACGCAACGACTTCTTTGGCGATACCATCACCGTGGCAGGGCTGCTGACCGGCGGCGATCTGGCACGGCAGCTGGCGAACGTCCCCCTGGGCGACGCGCTGCTGATCCCAGGCAGCAGCATGAAGGATGGCGACACGCTTTTTTTAGATGACACGACCTTAGAGCAGCTGGCCCGGCGGCTGGATACCACGGTGATCCCGGTGCCGGACGACGGCTACCGGCTGGTGGAGCTGGCTCTAGGGATAAAGGAGGAAGCATGGGAATAAAACCCATCGTGGCCATCGTAGGCCGGCCCAATGTGGGCAAATCCACGCTGTTTAACCGCCTGGTGGGCAAGCGCATTTCGATCGTGGAAGATACGCCCGGCGTGACCCGCGACCGCATCTATGCCGATGTGCGCTGGCTGGATTATGCCTTTACGCTGATCGATACGGGCGGACTAGAGCTTTTCAGCGAAGATTCGCTCTATTCCCACATGCGCCAGCAGGCGCAGCTGGCCGCTGAATCGGCCGACGTGATCCTTTTCCTGCTGGATGGGCAGCAAGGCCTTACCGCGGAGGATTACGATGTGGCCGACTACCTGCGCCGCTGTAAAAAGCCGCTGGTGCTGGGCGTTAACAAGGTGGATAACAGCCGCATGGAGGAGCAGGTTAAATACGACTACTATTGCCTGGGCCTGGGCGAGCCCCATACCATATCCGCCGTGCAGGGATTGGGCCTAGGCGATATGTTGGATGAACTTGTCTCCCATTTCCCCCAGAAAGACGCGCCGGAGCAGAAGGATGAAGAAGCGATCCAGATCGCCGTAGTGGGCAAGCCCAACGCGGGAAAATCTTCTCTGGTGAACGCCATCCTGCGGGAAGACCGGGTAATCGTATCCAACATCCCCGGCACCACGCGGGACGCTATCGATACGCCCTTTGAGCAGGGCGGGCGGCGGTATAACCTGATCGATACCGCCGGCATGCGCAAGAAGGGAAAGATCGAGCTGGATACGCTGGAGCGCTATTCGGTCATCCGGTCCTTGGCGGCGGTGCGCCGGGCCGACGTATGCCTCCTGATGATCGACGGCGACCAAGGCGTAACCGAGCAGGACGCCAAAATCGCCGGCTTTATCGACGCCGAGGGCAAGCCGGCGATCGTGCTTGTGAACAAATGGGATTTAGTCGAAAAGGACGATAAGACCACCGAACGCTTTACCCAGCGCATTTATGAGACGCTTTCTTTCATGACCTATGCTCCGGTGGTATTCGTTTCCTGCAAGACGGGCCAGCGGCTGAACCGGGTGCTGCCTCTGGTAGAGGAGGTATACGCCAAATCGCGCTTCCGCACCACCACCGGCGTGCTGAACGACGTGATCAACGACGCGGTGGCGGCCATGTCGCCGCCCTCGGACAAGGGGCGGCCGGTCAAAATTTACTATGCCACCCAGGCCAAGGAGGTACCGCCTACCTTTGTGCTGTTCATGAACTATCCGGATGGCATGCATTACAGCTACCGGCGCTATCTGGAGAACCACTTGCGCAAAACCTTTGACCTGAAGGGGACGCCGATCCGCCTGATCCTGCGGGGCAGAGATGAGGAGGATCCGGCATGAGCGCGCTATACTATGTCCTGCTGGTAGTGGGCGGCTATCTGCTGGGCAGCCTTTCGCCCTCCATTGTGCTCTCCCGTAAGGCATGGGGAATCGATATCCGGGATCACGGCAGCCATAATGCCGGCACCACCAATATGCTGCGGGTGATGGGCTGGCGCTACGGCGTGCTGACCTTTGTCTTTGACTTGCTCAAAGGCGTCCTGCCGGCGCTGATCGGCCTATGGACAGGGCTGCCCTATGGCGCTTATGCCGCCGGCGCGGCAGCCGTGCTGGGCCATGGGTATCCAATTTTCGCCCGGTTCAAGGGCGGTAAGTGCGTCACCACGGCTACCGGCATGCTGCTGGTGATTCAGCCGGCCTTTGTGGGCATCGCCATGGTCATCGGCATTGCGCTGTGCTTTATTACTCGTATCGTGTCGGTCAGCGTGCTTTCCACCTATCTTGTGGCCACAGTGCTAGCCTTCCTGCTGCCGGGGATCCCCAAGCCCTTTGCCTTTCTGGTGCTGGGCGTGACCATCCTGCTTTTTATCCGGCATAAAGAGAATATCCGGCGCATCCTGCGGGGCGAGGAAAAGCGCCTCGTGGTCGGCAAGGGGAAGAAGGAACACCTCAAATAACCGGAAGATAAAAACCGCGGCTGTGCAATTATGCACAGCCGCGGTTTTTGTATGGTGCTTCGGGAAAGCATGCAGCCTCAGGGCGATAGGTGATGGGTAATCTTGCGCTGCTGAGCATCGCATTTTGTTGCGGCAGCTGCTTATCTCTGTTTATGGATGAAACAACCAGCGATAGTCCTGTCTGCAGTCCACAACATAGTCGGCATACACCTCATCATCTTTTATCTGGAAAATAATCATATATCGTTTCTCAAATACGATAAATCGATAGGCGTGCCGCGGAATGTAGTCACCGGCAAGCCACGCGCATCTCTGCGGCATGTACGCTAATGATTGCGCAGCCTCCTCAAAAGATGCGACGAGTTGATCAGCCGCTTCCAAGCTAACCTGGGCTAAAAAGGAAGCGTGGGAGATAAGCAGCTGCGCCGCGCGCTCAGATACTACGACGCGATAGCTTTTATCACTTGCCACGATCTGCGGCCTCCGCAATTGCCCGGCGCATCATGGACGCAACTTCACTGACGGCATATCCTTTGCTTCCATGCAAACGATCTTCCTCGACGGAAAGCAGCTCTTCGCGCAGTTTAAGCATCTTTTCTCTTCGGTTATAGGTTTCGATGTCCATAACGACCATGTCGCCTTCGCCATTTTTGGTAAGGAAAACAGGTTCCTCTGTCTGCCGGCACAGTTCAGCAATCTCGTTGTAGTTTTGACGGATTGCCGCCGATGGACGAATCAGCATGAACAACGCCTCCGTTCATAGCATTATCATACCCATATTATATCCATATCATGCAATCATGTCAAGGCACCGCTTTTTGTGTAATTCCTTGATAGAAAGGGCGCACTGTTTCATCCGGCGAAGAAGGATGCTATTTTTGCGATAGCCGATACAGCGTTTTCACCAGATCCTTAATCGATTCTTGCGCTTCTGGCGGTAAACGCTGCAACTGAACGATGAACCCGCCGTCGGCAAAATGGTTCTTTTTGCCACCGGATAAGAACATTTTGCCTTCCCCGGCGCGCAGCCAAGCTGGATTGACGTTGAATCTAATCTGGAAATAATCGACGAAATCTTGAGGGATTTTTGCATCCGTATTCGTTGAAGTGCGATAAAGCAGATTGGAAATATATCCTCTCTGCTTCCCCATACTCAGGCTGATTTGAGAATTGGATAGTCCAAACCCGTTCAGCTCAGCCAGTAGGGCTAATAGTCGTTGATACGCTCGCACTTGGTTATCCTCTTCCTTTATAACATCATATTTACCATATCACCAAGGCCCCGACTTGACAACGCAGAAAATAGGATACTATAATCAAGTGAATGCAAAAGCAACTCATAAGGCAATAAATAGATCAACACGGCGTTTGCCCACAACAAAGAGAGGATATTCATGTTCAGAAATAAGGGTGAAATAGATGAGCATAATACGGCGCGCCTGAGATTCAAATATGATGCGCTATCGGAGAAAGATAAAATATCAGTTGCATCGCTGGTTAATCTTGCCTTGGAATGTGAACAGTTGCTTCAGGATGTAAATAACTGTGCCCCTGAATGGACGATTAAAGAAATTGATGAACGCATTAAGCTTGAAGAAGAACTCGTTCAACTAGAGCTAGTTACGATAAAAGTAGTTCGTGATATTCTCAATGAACACAAGCCAGCGGAACAGGCGACGCTTTTCCCACAACTGCTATCGTTTCTTCCCTCATCATTCAGAGATAGATCCACAACTCAAAAAAACACCAATTCTAGTTATCCTAGAAAGATACGAATCCCACGTTTTGTAAAATTGGCCATGGCCTTTTGCGCAATTTTGATAAGTGTCTCAAGCATCGGAATGATTACCTTGGCTAAACCAGTGCGGCAGGCGGTCGTTTCGCTTTTTCATTCACCGGAGGCAAACATTACGGTTAGTGAAATCCCATTCAACTTAGTAGGTCGATATGTGCCCGATATGCAAGGCTACTCTATCCTGGATGTAGAGGATTCCACTACCGGAGTATTGCATGTCACCTACTTCGATGAAATTGAGGGAGTCAAAATTGATTACTGGATGCATACAGAGCCAGAAGTTATAAAGTCAGATAACGAAAATGCCTCCATTTCACAGATTGAGATTTTCGGGAAAAATGCGACTGTATTGACCTGGACGGATGGAACAACCGAGATACAGGGAATTTATAATGATGGGATCGATGATATTGGCGCCTTTCGTCTTCGCGGAGTTGTGGCAGTGGATACAATGATTGAACTTGCAGCTAGCATACATTTGGAGAAAGGGAGAACGTAAAATATGTTGTGCCGAAGCCGCCTTCTACTTATGATTGTGTTTGTTTTGTTAACAGAGATAACAGGAACCGCCGGCGCTGCTCGGGCGGCGAATGATACGGGGAAAGATGAATCGGTTACCATAGCGGCACCAAGCGAATACTACGAAACATCGAAAGAAACAGGCATTACGCCTAAATATAGCAAGATTGCTACACTATCTGGTAGCTGTAGCAATCATGAAGGCGGCATATTAAGTTTATCGGCATCGCTATACACGCAGGGCGGAACAACGACTTCTGTGAGACTTGTAACTGCACTACAAGTAAGCACAGGCTCCGGTTGGTCTACTGTTGAAAGTTGGGTTAGCACAGGAAGCACGCAGGCGACATGGATTACCTCATATCCTGGCAAAATTGGCGAGATTTACAGATTGCGCGTATATGGTGTGGCATACAATGACAACGACTCTGAGTCGGATATTCTTTATACCAAATCTGTGCTCTGCAAGCGCACTTAACCATTACAATTGGCTAGTGTTCCTGGTGATCCTGATCTACATGTTCATAGAGAATATTTACGATGTTCTCCACGGATTGGCGCTCTCGTTTAGGTAGGGACAACCATTTTGTGATAAAGATAGCCTGATCAATGTTATTGGTTTTTCCTCCATCAAGAAACATCGAACCAACACCCGTCTGTAACCACTCTGGGTTTACGTTAAAGCGGGCTGTCAAATATTCGATTGCATCCTGCGATAGCGTCCGATTGCTTGACATAACATTACCAATATAGCTTTGATGCTTGCCCATATCTCTGCTAAGGCGCCGGTAGGATATACCGTACTCATCAAGCTCAGCAAACAGTAACAGCAACCGTTCCTTCATAGAACACCTATCCTTTCACGAATTCACTTTATCATTCCCTGTGATGGATTGGCAATACCAATTAAAATGATTTGTGAAAATAACACGATATACAACACAAAGATCAAAATACGTGTTATCGGATGGCGCAAGAATAAACTTGAACAGCGGATACGGACAAGAAAGGCTATTCATATGACCCGCATTCAGGAAATTATCCTGCACAAGGATACCGGGGAATATATCATGATTGAAGGATATCCCAAGATGCCCAATAAGTACCGCATTATGGCGAAGAACCGCTATGGCGAGCCGGTGGAACGGATTCGGGCCTACCTGTCGCTGCGCGACGCCAAGGAGCACTTAGCGAAGCTGGCCGGTAACCTGAAAGCCTTGGACAAGCGATGGAAAAAGTCCTCCACGCGCAGCCTTCTGACGGAGACATATGGGCCGGACGGCCGGTATCACAGCCCATGCATATTTGTGGACTGGACGCATCGGGTGTACTGGTTTGTAGAGGAATTGGACACGGGCGACTACGTCATAAGATTGACGAAGCTGAACAAAAACAAGGATACCATGATCGCCTACAGCTTCAAATCCAAGCATCTGGTGATAGAGCGGTTGGAGGATGCGATCTTACAGGAGCATTTGTTTCGATATCCCCATCGCTCGGATGACTATGGCGCGATGCTGCGCCAGGAGAAGCTGATCGCCCGTATAGGGTATTTCCAAGTATTGCGGGACGACGCCTTCATGAAAGTGATCGGGTTAAAGGGGAAAAATGCATTAACGGACCGGCAGATCGCAGAGGAAAGGCAGAAGATGGTAGATTACGATGTGCGGGTGAATATGCTGATGGGCTTGCATAAGATCGATCATCTCCAGGTGGCGCGCTATCTGGATGGGCTGGGTTACGACGGCCATTGCGCCCAAGCGATTCTGGATGCACTGAAAAAAACTTGGCAATCGCAGCAGGAGGAAGCCTATCCGACTTAAGCGGCGAGGTTTCCGGTCGCGTCGCCGCGGGCAGGGTAGGATGCCCACCATGGGAATACGATGCCGCGTAAACTTACGCGGCATAAAGGAACAGGGGCTTCAGCCTTTCGCTGAAGCCCCTGTTTGTGCCGGTTAAATCAGGATGCAGATCATGCCGCCGGATTCGTCGTTGAGGATGCGGGTCATGGTTTCGCGCAGCTTGGCCTGGGTGTCCTCCGGCATGCGCACCAGCTTCTGGTTCAGGCCCTCGCGCACCAGGTCGTGGAGGGATTTGCCGAAGATTTCCGTGGCCCAGATGGACTCGGGGTCGCTTTCAAAGCCGCTCATCAGGTAACGCACCAGCTCCTCGGACTGCTGCTGGGTGCCCACGGTGGGGGAAAGCTCCGTATCGATATCCACCCGCATGATATGCCAGGAGGGCGCGGAGGCCTTCAGGCATACGCCGAACTGGCCGCCTTGGCGCACCAGCTGGGGTTCCTCCAGCGTCAGCTCCTCCATGGTGGGCGAAACGACGCCGTAACCGGTGGCGCGCACCTGCTCCAGCGCGCCGGAGAGGCGGTCGTACTCCCGCTTGGCGGTGACAAGGTCGCCCATCATCGCCATAAGCGCCGTCTCATCTTCGATCTCTACGCCGCAGGTTTCCGACAGCACCTGATAATAGAGCCCGCTGGGGACGGTGGCCTCGGCCTCAATGGTACCGTTCTCGGGATGCACTGCCTCCACGGACAGGCCGCTGAAATGATCGGAGGAGGCGAAGGCCTCCGACACGGCCTCGTGATCCTTCAGCTTCTTGAAGGAACCGGCGGCCTTGCGCGCCAGCTCCAGCAGCTCCTGCCGCAGCCAGTGGCCGGAGGGCAGCGAGGTGATCCAGGCGGGCAGGGCAATATGCATCTGCCGGGCGGGGAACTCGTTCAGCACGCTGGCCAGCAGGCCGGTAATCTGGGGCGTCTGCATGTGCAGAATATCGATGGGCAGCACCGGGACGCCGTAGCGCTCCGTCAGGGAAGCGGCCAGGGACTGGGTGTCGGGCGTCAGCGGGTGGGCAGAGTTGAGCACCACGATAAAGGGCTTGCCCAGCTCGGATAGCTCGTGCACCACCCGCTCCTCGGCAGGCACGTAAACCTCTCGGGGCAGGTCGGTGACGGAACCGTCCGTGGTGACCACCAGGCCCAGTGTGGCGTGGTTCTCGATGACCTTGCGGGTGCCCAGCTCGGCTGCCTGCTCAAAGGGCATCTCCTCATCGGACCAGGGCGTGCGCACCTGGCGGGGCGCGTCGCCCTCCATCAGGCCCAGCGCGCCGTCTACCATATAACCCACGCAATCCACCAGCCGCAGCTTGCAGGCGGTGTTGCCGGGCATCTGTACCGTAATGGACTGGGAGGGTACAAACTGCATCTGCGTGGTCATGATGGTGCGGCCCGCCGCTGACTGGGGCAGTTCGTCCTGTACGCGCTCCCTGGCTGGCGCTTCCTCCAGCTCCGGCAGCACCATCAGATCCATAAACCGGCGGATCAGGGTGGATTTCCCGGTGCGCACCGGGCCCACTACGCCGATCTGCAGCTCCCCGCCGGCGCGCTGGGCGATTTGTTGATATACATCGTAATTGGCCATGTTCCCGCTCCTTTACCAAATTCTTTCGCCTGCGAACCCTCCCACCGGGGGATTCTCTACCACATGCATACGCAGCGGCGGGCCAAGTTATGCCCTTCTATCCTTGTATTTCTGATCTGCTGCTGATACAATGAAGCCATAAATCAGGGCCCATGGGGGCCCGGCAGGCGGATGCCGGTTGGGTATGACGAGGAAAGGATGGGGACATCATGGGGAATCGTGTGTTTGACGTGATCCGGCAGCTGCTGGATGAGCTGGAGGCGACGCAGGCGGATAACATAGAGGCGGCTGCCCGGCTGGAGGTGGAGACCTTCAAGCGGGGAGGCATCCTTCAGGCCTATGGCGTTGGCCATTCAGAAGGCGGCGCCAGCGAAATATGTCATCGGGCAGGCGGCTTTATCCCCACGAAAAAGCTGCGCGACCCAACCTTCGGACTGTATCAGGATATCCCCGGCGTGGGAACCCAGTTTTTGGAATCGGTTGACCTGCGTGCGGAGGATACGCTGGTGCTGATCTCCAATTCCGGGCGGAATAACATGATTGTTGAGATGGCGATCGAGGCGAAGCGCAGAGGATGCGGTGTGATCGTGGTGACGTCGCTGGAGGCATCCAAGCGCCTGACGCCCAAGCATAAGGGTGGGAAAAACCTATATGCCTATGGCGACGTGGTGCTGGACAATCGCGTGATGGACGGCGATTCTTCGATCCAGCTTGAGGGGATGGATTCCAGAATCTGCGGCATGTCGTCCATCACTACGGCTGCGCTGCTGCAGGCGGCCATGTGCCGGGCAACGGAAATCTTCCTGGAGGAAGGTACCGTTCCGCCGGTGTATATGTCGGTCAATGTGGACGGCGGCCGGGAATACAACAAGAAGCTCGAGGAGCAGTATAAGGACAGGCTGAGATAAGGGAGCGCTCAGGGTGCCGGAAAAAGCGTGACGGACGCAAAATGCGTCCGTCACGCTTTTTCATGGTTGAGCTATACCGGCCGCCGCTGTTACGACAGCCGGCTGGCCGCTTCCTTTGCGGCGGATAGCTCACCGCTGCCTTCGATGATATCAATGCGGAAGCGATAGACGCGCTGCTGCTGCGGCTCCAGAACCTTGACGTGCCCGAGCGCCCGCTCTGCGGCCACGCCCAGGGGCGTGGCGTTGCCAGGTTCCAGCCCCAGCGCGTATTCGCCTGCGCCCAGGAGCTTCCACTGGGTAAAATGATCCAGCAGCTCTGCATCATAATGGATCAGGACGCCAAACCCCAGCCGGTGGTTATAGAGGCCGGCAAAGCTCCGGCCGGCCGTATCCTTCCGCATGCGGCAGAAGAAGCACTGCTCCTGATAACCCGGGGATGGAGGCGTGATTTTAAGGCGCTCAGCCAGGCCGGCCTGCGCCTGTGCGTCCCGCGGCTGGGCCGATGCTGACGGCAGAATGAGCTCGGCATCCTCGGAAAGCAGCGGATACCCAAGATTGAAATGGTAAAGAATCATGTGCTGCTGGCGCGCAAAGCCATGATTGGTTACCGTATCGGTAAAGGAAAAGGAGCGCTTGCCGCTGTCGAGAATCAGCTGGCGGCGCAGGGTCAGATGCTCCCCAAACAGCACTCCCTGGCGCATGAGCCCCGAAGCCGCTGCGCGCATACCGTCCGGCCCCTGGTTGAGCGACACGCCGTATTGCTCGGCCGGCGTGTTATTGATGCGCCCATGCATGCCGTACTCCCTGCCGCCCTCGCTGCAGGGCGCACCCATATGGGTCAACCCGCAGGTGGTCAGGAAGCCTGCAAAAAAGCCCCGTAAGAACCCGTCGCCCCGGTCGTCATAAAAGGCGGGAGCCACCAGGCCGCTGGGCGTGATATACCCCAAATTGTACCCGCGGTAGCTGACATAGGGGAGGTCCATCCCCTTATCGGCGCAGATGGTGACGGCGAGGGGGCCATTGTTGAGATCGGTGGCGCGCATGCCTTTTGCAAATCCGTCGGCACAGAAATAGTCATTGACGCGCAAAAGCTGGGAAGGATGGCCGATATAGGGATTACAAGAGCAAGTATGCATCAGGGCACCTCTTTTCTAAATCATATAGGCAAAGGATAATCAGCCGGCGCCCCGCTGTCAAGGCTATCGAAGGGGAAAATACCGGGCAAATAAAAGCGCGGATACGCCGGCGCCCCATGATTGACAGCTACAGGGGGGCTTGCTACAATGCATGGTGAGGGCGGCGTCCGCCCTTGGATAAAAGATGGGGGGATAATGCCCATGACAAGCAAAGAATTGACGCAGCGCGCCCTGGAACAGGGAGGCGGTGTCCTCCGGCTGATCCCGACCTGGGTGCCCCGGTCCTTCTGCCGGCCGGGCCGGCGGATCAAGCTTCATCCGGACGACTACTATGTGCTGGGACTGAAGCGGGGCGGTATTGATGAGCGATGGTTCGCCTCGACAACGCATGCCGACAACGGGCCGGATACGCCCGAGGACGAGGGACTGAGCTACATTGCTGTGAGCGAGGACGGCGCTCAGCGGGTGACGCTGCGCGACGCCGTCTATTGGGCCAAAGGCGATATCATCGGGGAAAACCTTTGGAAAAAGTATGGGCGCTGGCCGGTTTATTCCAAGTTTTTCGATAATTTGGGGCCGCTGCCGCATCACATCCATCATCGTCAGGAGCATGCTGCCCGGGTGGGGCAGGATGGCAAGCCGGAGATGTACTTTTTCCCGGCCCAGATGAACAACCATGGCGGCGAATTCCCTTTCACCTTCTTTGGGCTTAATCCGGGCACGACAAAGGAGCAGGTGCGCGAGGCGCTGGCCAACTTTTCCAAGGGCGATAATAACCTGCTGGCCCTGTCCCGGGCCTATAAGCTGAACCTTGACACGGGCTGGGATGTGCCCCCGGGCGTGCTGCACGCGCCGGGAAGCCTGTGCACTTATGAGCCGCAGTTTGCCTCAGATGTTTACGCCATGTACCAGTCGGTGCTCTATTATGAGCACTGCGTGCCGGAAGAACTGCTTTGGAAGGATTGCCCGCAGCAGGAGATCGGCAACATTGATTATCTGCTAGAGGTGATCGATTGGGATAAGAATGTGGATCCGGATTTCTATCAGCATCGTTTCATGGCGCCGCTGGCGGCTAAACCCTTTGAACAGACGGATCCGGAAGGCTACCGCGAGGAGTGGATCTGCTATAAATCCACCCAGGTTAGCGCCAAGCGCATCACCGTTTTCCCCGGAAGGAGCGTTACGCTCAAGGACCAGGCGGCCTATGGCATGATTTGCCTGCAGGGCTTTGGCGCCTTTGGCGGCCAGCGGCTGGAAACGCCTACCTTGATTCGTTATGGGCAGCTGACCTATGATGAATATTTCGTCACGGAAACGGCTGCGCGCCAGGGTGTGGCCATCGAAAACCACTCCGGCGAACCCCTTGTGTTTTTGCAGCATTTTGCCGAAAATCCCGCGCTTGCCCTTCAGTCGTAGCAAAAAATACCAGAGGGCCCCTGCCTTATCATGGCAGGGGCCCTCTGGCTATATAAGGGCGGCCGGCCTACAGCCGGGTGCGGTAAAGCTCCTTGAGCTTCATACGCTTGCCATATTGCAGCACCGAAGCGGAGTAGATGCGGATGCAAATGAGGGTAATGACGACGATGGCCACGATCAGCAGGGCGATAGAGATGATAAGGTCGCTGGCAAGCACGTCGCCGTTGAGCAGGCGGAAGGGGATGATAAAGGGCGAGGAGAAGGGAATATACATGGCCGCCTTCTGCAGCACGCTGCCGCTGTTGGGCATGACGGCATTGATATAGCCCAGATAAAAGGAGATCATGGCGATCAGCATGACAGGCAGCATGGCGGAATTCAGGTCCTCAATCTTGCTGACGGATGCGCCGCATACGGCGTTCATTACCGCATAGAGGCTATAGCCCAGCAGGAAATACAGCACGATCAGCAGCGCCGAGGGCAGCGTCAGCGAGGAGAGGGAAAGGGGCATGCCCAGCAGGGTAAAATCAGCGGGCACCAGCAGCCGGTAACAGACTGCGGCAAAAACCAGTACCCCGGCAAACTGAGCCAGCCCTGCCGCGCCCATGGCCAGGCACTTGCCGATCAGAATACGCGAAGGCTTGGCGGACACGACCAGGGTTTCCATAACACGGCTTGCCTTTTCCGTGGCCACCGACATGGACACGCCATATCCATAATAATAGATGGCGAAGAACATCAAGACCGTGAGGATGAGCCCCAAGGCATAGCCGCTCAGATCCATCTGGCCGGCGATATCCGCTTCGTAGGGCAAAGTGCTCTGGGCAAAGGCAATGGTTTCCTCGCTGATCCCCTGGGCGGTCAACTGACGGTTAACATAATAGCGGCTGACGGCTTCGGCCACCTCGGCAGCGGATACGCCGGTCATGAAGTCCTTGGTGGTGATATACAGATAGGGCGCGCCATCCTTTAAGGCAATGCGCAGAAGAGAGCGGCTGCCGTCGCCGGCGATTTCCTGGCGAAGGGCGTCGGCCTGCTCTGCCAAAACAGGTTCAAAGCGTGTGCCGGGTATAGCGGCGTTCAGCGCCGCATCCAGCCCATCCATCAGGCCGGTTTCATCGAGAAGGTAGCAGATGGACTGCGCCTCGCTGGGCGCAGCCTCCTCCGGGGTTTCGACCTCGGAGGGGGTGGAGAACAGCTCAATGCATCGAGGCAGGGCGCAGACAATCAATACCAATGCCAACAGGATCACCGTGGACACAATAAAGGCTTTCTTCCGGACGGCGTCCCGGAAGGTGAAGGAAAACACGGTCATAATCTGTCTCATTGGGCTGCACCTACCTTTTCAATGAAGATTTCGTGGAGGGAAGGCTCCTTGATCTCATAGCGGGTGGGATAGACGCCCGACTGCACCAGACGGCGGAGAAAATCCTGGGCCATGGCGTCGCCGGTGATTTTGTACTCCTTCTCGTCGGCACGGTCCTCCAGCAAGGTTAGGCCGCAGGCCTGGGCGGCTTCGGCCACGTCGCCTTCGGCGGCGACGATCAGGTTGGTATGCCCGTAGCCCGCCTTGATGGCCTGCAGGTTGCCGGCAAGCACGCATTGCCCATGGTGAAGCAGGGCAAGATCCCGGCAATACTCCTCCACCGTGGCCATCTGATGGCTGCTCATGACGATCATCCGTCCCTCGTCCACCAGTTCGCGAATCAGCCCGCGCAGCATATCAGCGTTGACCGGATCCAGCCCGCTAAAGGGTTCGTCCAGAAAAATGAGCTTGGGTTCATGAATCAACGTGGCAATCAGCTGGATCTTTTGCTGGTTTCCTTTGGAAAGCTTTTCGGCAGGCATGTCTTTGTATTCCTCCACCCCCAAGCGCTGCAAATAGCGCAGGGCTGAGGCCTTGGCGCTGCCCCGCGGCATACCGCGCAGCATGCCGAAATAGATAAGCTGCTCCAGTACCTTGGTCTTCATGTAGATTCCCCGCTCCTCGGGCATATAACCAAAGCTAAGGGTTTCGCGGTCGATGGGGCGGCCGTCCCATCGGGCGCTGCCCTCGTCCGGCGTCAGGATTCCGAGAATCATGCGGATCGTGGTGGTTTTACCGGCCCCGTTTGTGCCGATCAGACCGAATACGCCGGGTTCAGCGATGGAGAAATTGAGATGATCCACCGCAAGCCGCTGGCCGAAGGACTTGGTTAAGCCTTCTATTTCCAATCCCTTGTTCATAGCCATCTCCTTGTGCGTACATTTGACCCGTTGGCCTTCTGAGAAGGAACATAGCCCCGGGCCAACGATTATTGTAACAGGTGCAGGGCGGCCTGTCTACTTAAGAAAGTATTGAGGCATCTCCGTCCATGCCCCGGAGAAATTTGACAGAAATCTTGCAAGAAAGCACAATAGAAAGCGCGAAAAGGAGGGCGGCTCCATAGCGGTAAAGCAGGCGCTGAAGCGCTATTTCGGGCACAGCGAACCCCGAGCGGGACAGCGGCAACCGATCGAAGCGCTGCTGGCGGGCCGGGACGTGCCGGCGTGATGCCTACGGGCGAGGGTGCATCGCTGTGCTGTTAGATCCTGGCGCTGCTGGAGGAGGCACCGCGGTGCTTTCCCCGTGGATTTTACTGATGCAAAACCAGATGGCTGCGCTGATTGAGGGCGGCGGCCTTTGCCCGCGCAGCCCCGGCCCTTCCGAGCAGTGCGATATGCGGCGTCAAGGGGATCAAGGCCGGTATAAAGATCTTATATGTCGCGCCGGGGCTCCTGGAAACGGCGGGCTTTACGGCCTTTCCCCGGCAGGCGATTTATTGAAGCCATACAGGGATAGGAGGCAGCGAAATTGGCACCAAAAAGCAGCGCCGTGCGGCGCTGCTTTTTCGCTATTAAAGTTCATCGGGCGAAGGCGGCTGGAAGATATCCATATAGCGGAGCATATCCGCTTCCGGGATGACAAATACCCCTTCGGGTGCGCGGCGGTTTCGCTCCCGCAGCCGGCGCATCAATTCTTCCCGCGAAGCTTCCATATAGTGTATCTGAAACTGCGCGCCGACCTGCTGCGCACGCCGGCGAAAATCATCGCGTTCCGAGCGGGCCCAGCATCCGAAATCCAAAATCACATCGCACCCGAGCTCCAACACCCGCTTAGCCACATCCCACATGATTTTTTCGATGGCCGCGTGGCGCACGTCGTGTTCAGGGGTGTCTACGTCGCTGCCATACAGCCTCAGGTGCCATACGTCGGTGGTCAGCAATAGCGCGTTCGTCTGCTTTTCCAGCTGCCGTGCCCTTGTGGTTTTGCCGCTGCAAGGCAGCCCGACCATGAGATGAAGTACAGCCATGGGCTTGACCTCCGTCAGGATTGCCGGCCTTCAAAGCCGGCGGGTTGCAGCCTCAGGCGGCAGGGCGTTTGATTCCCATAGGTCAGCTCCACTTCCACCGGATCATTTTCCAGAGAAAAGACCATGACCTGCCCCCCTTCAAGCCATACCGGTACGGCGGCAGCGCCCGAAGCCATGGGCATGGGCTGGGTGGCGACCTCCCGCACCAGGCGGCGCAGCGCCTCGCCATGCCGGGCCGTATCGTCGGCGGCAAAGGGAGCGCGAATGAGATTCCCACCGTGCAGCGAGGTATATTCCCGATTATAGTCCCAAGCGGTTTCATCCAGCACCACGGCTTGATAACCGGGGAATTTGGCTGCCCACTCGTCGGTAATCCGGTAGGCGCCAAAAAAGAGCAGCACATCGGCCGGCTCATCGCCGTCCCCGCCGCGGACGGGCCGGCAGGGGATGCCCGACAAAAAGGGAAGAAGCGGCGGCTGAAGCCGCTCGCATAGGCCGCCGGCTGTGCCATTGGCCACATGGACGGGGTAGATGCGGGCAGCCCCCTCCATGGTGCCGGCCAGGTCGCGGAGCCCGTCCACCCCCCGGGCCAGCGCATCCCAATAGTCCGGGGACATGCGCCATGTGCCTGACATATAGAAAATGTGGTCCACGCCGGCGGCCAGCGCCAAGCGCGCCTTCCCCAGCAGATAATCAGGGCGCAGAGCCCGGGGCGGAAATACCGTGGTTTCGGAGAAGGTTTCATGTCCGCGCATGAGGGCTAGATGCTGCAGAATGCTGCACCATATGCTGGCGCGGTGATACGGGGCGGCATAATCGTCGTCGCAGAAGTGGGCCTCGCCTACCCGGTATAGCATATCGGGGTGAGCGGCGGAGAGGGCGGGAAGATCGATGCCGTGGCGTTCGTCTCCGGCATGCATCACCATGACGCCGGAACGGGGACCTGGCGCCGCTAAGGCATCCGTCAACCGGCCCATCTTCCGGCAGAGTTCGGCGGACCAATCCCTGCATAGCGCAGGGTCTCGCCCTTCAGACAGGCCGCGCAGCAAGGTTTCACGGGTTTCATGGCGGCCGGTAGCGGCGTTAAACGCCGCGATGCACTGTTCGCAGAAGCATCCGCCCATCTGGGCGCCCCATTCGCCCATGCGCAGGTCGTCGTCATAGAAGACGGCGCTGACGCCTGCGGAGGCAAGTTCTTCCATCAGGCGACGGTTCTCTGCGATCATAACAGATTCAATATCAGCGCAATGATAGACCGGCTTGCCATCCATGCCGATGCGGTAGCGCCAGGCAGCAGGGATGGATAGATCCAGCGTGTCGTCTTCCGGGTTCAGTGAATTGCCCGGATGGCCTACGGGGATGGAAACGGCGCCTACGTCGAATCCTTCCTGGCGGAGGGCATCGGCAGCTTGGCGCAGCTGGGATACGCCGGCCTGCAGGCGGCCGGAATAAGCGCCGGCCAGCCATAGCGTGTTAACGCCTGCGCGGCGCAGCATACGGCGATATTCGGCGTCGCCGCCGGGCTCTTGGATCCGGGCGGCGTCATAGAAGTAATTGATACGCATCGGGGCCTCCTTTGGAATGATGGCTTTATTATGCGCCCGGCCGGGGGCTAAGACCATGGCATGATTTGACTAGATCCGGGATTTTGATCTGGCCGGTACGCAGAAGCGGACAAATATGGTATCATCAGAAGAAGTGAGCCAAGGCAGGGAGGAAAAAGCATGAAGCTAACCATATGGACGGGGCGGCCCGGAAGCGGGATGCGGGATAAGGTATACCGCCAGGCTGCGCAGGCCTTACTTCAGGGAAAGGACGCGCTGATCCTTGTGCCGGAGCAGTTTACCCTGGAAGGGGAGAGCTTGCTGATCCGGGCGCTGGAGCGTCCCGGATTCTTAGGGCAGCCGGTGATGAGCCCTACCCGCCTGGCTCGGGAGGTATTCGGCCGGGCCGGGCGCGCGATGCCGGAGGCGATGGATGAACGGGGCCGGGCTATGGCGCTTCAGCGGGTAGCCGGGCAGCTGGCCTCAAGGCTGCCGCTGCTGGGACGCAGCGCCCGCAACGCCCGCTTTGCTGGGGAGCTCTCGCAGCTCATGGGCGATATGAAGCGGTTTGATATTACGGCTGAGGCCCTGCGGCAGGCGGGCAGCCATGGCAGCAAACTGCTTGCCCGCAAAAGCTGGGAGGTGGCCGAACTCTATGGTGCCTTCAATGATTTTTTGGCGCAGCAGGGGCTGTGGGACGGAGAAGACCGGTTCAACGGGCTGATTGAGGCGCTTCCTCAAGCCGAGTGGCTGGCAGGGACGAAGGTTTGGATCGACGGGTTTGATCAGTATCCGCCCCAGTGGCTTCGGTTGATTGAGGCGCTATGCCGCCGGACTCTGGAGGTGACGGTAACGGTTACCACCGCAGAAACGGGCGCTGCAGACGCAGAGGTCTTTTTGACCGGGGAGATGGATCTGGAGCGCCTGACCGAGCGAGCGGTGCAGGCCGGCATCCCGGTGAGCCGGACGCATTTTAAGGGAGCGGCACGGACAAGCCTGGAACAGCTCCCGCAGCAGCTTTTTGCCTACCCTGGCGAGACGGTGGCGGATGACGGCCGGGTGCGGGTGATGGAAGCGGCCGACGAGGAGCGAGAGGTTGAGGCGGCTTCCGCATTGGCCGATACTTTGGTGCGGGAAGGCGCTCGGTTTAAGGATATTGTCGTGGCCTGCGCCGACCTGCCGGGGCTGGGGCCTCGGGTGCGCCGGATTTTCCAGCGCTGCGGCCTGCCGGTGTTTCTGGATAACCGCATGGCCCTTTTGGAGCATCCATTGGTGGGGCTGGTGCTGTGCTGCCTGGAGGTTGCGGCCAAGCGCTGGCGGCGGGAAGATGTGCTGCGGGTGATAAAAAATCCGCTGCTAGCGGTGAACCAAAGCCAGCAGGAGGCTTTTGAAATCTATGCGGTGGCTTTTGACCTGAAGGGGCCAAGACGCTTTGGCCAGCCCTTTACCCGCCCCTGTGGGGAAGTGGATCTGGAGGAGGCGGAGCAGGCGCGGCAGAGATTGGCCGGCCCGCTTCAACACCTTCGGCGCAGCGGTACCACCGAACAGTGGGTTCGCGCGCTGGAGCAGATGATGGAGAGCTGGGAGATGGAACGGGCGCTTGAGGAATACGCTGCGCTCTGCGAGCAGCATGGCGACGGGGAGGCGGCCGCCCAATCCCGCCAGGCGATGGAAGAAATGCGAACGCTGCTGCGGCAGCTGGTTTTCCTGCTGCCGGGCGAGCAGCTGGCCGCCGTCGAGCTGGAAAGGCTGCTGGAAGCGGGATTCGGCGCCAGCCAGGTAGGTATCCTGCCCACCCGCGGGGATGCGGTGCTGGTGGGCGACGTGGGACGCACCAAAGTGTCTGAGGCGCGGCACCTGATCCTGATGGGGGCTCAAGAGGGACGGCTACCCATGCCCCATGGAGAAGGCGCGCTATTCCACGATCGGGATCTTGCGGCGCTGAACGATGCGGGATTGCCCTTGGGGCGCGACGGGCGGGTGCGCGGCGCACAATCCAAGCTGGCGGTGGTGGATGCCATCGCGCGCGCAAGCGAGAGCCTGCATGTGCTCTATGCCCGTACCGACGAGGGAGGATCGGCCTTGAACCCTTCGCCGGTGGTGTTGCGGATCTGCCGGCTGATGGGGCTGGAGGCGGAACAGGCGTCCCCCTGGGCGGCCCGCAGCCTGAACGCGCTCAAACCCGTGGTAGCCCGGGCCTTGGGCCAGCTGGCCATGGGCCGCCAAGCGCCCGGCCCATGGCGGCCGGCGCTGGCCTCTATCCGGGCCTCGGAGCAAGGCGGCCCATGGGTGGAGCGCCTGCTAGGTGGGCGGCGGGAGGAACCGGTTGGCGAGATCCGTGTGCGCAGTCTCTCCGTCTCCCGGCTGGAGGAGTATGCCCGCTGCCCTATGGCCTGGTTTATCCGCTATGGGCTGAACCCGGCCCAGTGGCCCCGGTTCACCGCCGATGCCCAGACCATCGGCTCCTTTACCCATGAGGCCATGGCAATGTTGGGGCAGCAGCCGGGCGCCCTTTCCAGCGAAGAGGCGGCAGAGGAGGCCATGGATCAGATCACCCGGAATCTTAAGGAAAAGTGGTTTGCATCCACGCTGGAGGATACGGCCCTGGGCGACTACCTCTTTGACGTGATGAGTCAAGCCTGCCGCCGGACGGCTCGTGCCACAGCCCGGCAGATTGCGGGCGGCAGCTTTAGGCCGGCCGCCTTGGAGCTGGAACTTCCCCGGGAGGCTTCAATCCCCTTAAAGGGCGGCGGAGAGCTGCGTTTAACCGGTATCATTGACCGGGTGGACGAAGCGGGACAAGGTTGGCTGCGGGTGATCGACTATAAGACCGGCAAAAAAGCCCTGAAGCCAGAAGGGGTGCTGGACGGTACCCAGCTTCAGCTGTGGATTTATCTTCACGCCCTGCTGCAGCAGGATAAAAACCGCCGTCCGGCGGGGCTGTACTATTCTCCGGCACGAGATGAGCTGGCCCAGGGGGACCCGATGCTGGACGACCGCCCCCAAGGAATTACGGTGAATGATCCTCAGGTGGCGGAGGCCTCCGACCCCATGGCAGGCCCGGGGGAGGAGTCGCGGATCATCGGCTTTAGGCGCAACAAGGACGGCGCCATTGCGGGGGGATGGTCGGAGCGCGACGTGCGGAATTTATGCCGTCTGGCTGCGGAGACGGCAGCCAGACTGGGCGAGGCAATGTGCCGCGGCGAGATAGGAGCGAGGCCAGCGGCACAGGCCTGTGAATATTGTCAATATAGCGCTTTCTGCCAGCGGCAGATCGATCCGCCCGCTCCGGCGGCCCGCCCGGATAAGGGAGCGGTACGCGCCGCCCTGGACGGAGGAAAGGAGGAAGAACATGCCGAGGTGGACTGAGCAGCAGCAAGCGGTCATCGATACCCGCGGCATGTCGCAGATGGTATCAGCCGCTGCGGGCAGCGGCAAGACGGCGGTAATGACGGAGCATGTGATCCGCCTGGTGGAGGAAGGGGTGGACATTGCCTCTATGGCGATCGTCACCTTTACCCAGGCGGCGGCCGGAGAGATGCGTCAGCGCATCAGCGACCGGCTGGAAGCGGCCATGGAGCGCAAGCCACGGCTGCGAGGGCAGCTGGAGAGGCTGGACGACGCATGGATCAGCACCTTTCATGCGCTCTGCACCCGGATTATTACCCGGTATGGTGCGGTGGCGCAATTACCGCCCGGACTAACGGCGGCCAGCGAGGAAGAGCAAACCTTGCTGTGGCAGGATGCCATAGACGACGCGATGGAAGCGGCGTTTGCCCTTAAGGATCCTGGCCTTATGCTACTGGCCCGGGGCTGGGGCGGGCGGGATGGCCGCGGGGTGGCAGCTCCGGTGCGCCAGCTATATGAATACGTTATGGCCCGCCCTCAGGGACTTTCGCTCCTGCCGCAGATGGCGGAAGCCTATGCCAGGCAGGCGGAACATCCGGAAGACAGCCTTTGGCAGCAGGCGGTGAATGAAGAACGCGCCAGGCTCCTTTCGGCCTGCCAGAGCCTGCTAACCCAAGCGCTGGCCCTATGCCACGAGCCCGGTGGGCCGGCCGGCTATGAGAAGAGCCTGCAGGACGATCTGGCTGCCCTGAATGAAGGACGGCGATTCCAGACCCTGCGGGGCAAGCGCAAGAGCGACAACCCCGAGCTGACCCGTCAAGCCAAGGCCCTGCGCGACAGGGCTAAAGCTCTTTATGAAAAGCGGTTGCTGCCGTTGGACGATCTAAATGCTGCGGACATGGACGTCATGATCCCGGCCGTGCAGGCACTTGCAGAGCTGACCCAGGACACAGCCCGGCGCTATGCCCTCTTGAAGGAGGAACGGGGCGTCATGGATTTTTCCGATATGGAGCATTTTGCCCTGCGGGCGCTGGAGCAGGAAAATGTGGCTGACGAGCTGCGCGACAGCTTTTCCATGGTGTTAGTCGATGAATATCAGGATACCAACCGCGTGCAGGAGGCGATCCTAAACCGGATCAGCCGACCAGACAACCTTTTCACCGTTGGGGATGTGAAACAGGCGATTTATGGCTTCCGCCAGGCGGAACCGGGATTATTCCTAGCCCGGTGCGCTTTGCCGGAGGATGCTTCCCGGCGGATGACGCGGCTGTCCCATAATTTTCGTTCCGCGCCCGGCGTGGTGGATTTTGTCAATACGGTGTTTGGCTGCCTGATGACCCGGGAGCGCGGTGGTGTGGACTATACCGAAGCGGAGAGGCTGCATTGCCGGGCGCCCAGGCCTGACGAAGAGGAGCCTGGCCCGCAGGTGGAGTTCTTGCTGGTGGGGCCCGCCGAGGAGGAGGATGAGGAGGAGCCTCTGGCCGAAATGAGCCGCATTGAGCAGCAGGCGATGGCCGCTGCGGAGGTAATTCAAAAGCGGATGGGGCGGCCTATCTACGACGGCAAATTAGGCGGTTTCCGCACCTGCCGGTGGAGCGACTTTGCGATTTTAATGCGCTCGCGCCAGGGAAAAACTGCGCCGGTGGCCCAGGTGCTCGAGCAGCAGGGCATTGCGGCTTATGCGCTGGGCGGAGGCGGTTGGAGCCAGCAGCTTGAGGTGGAGCAGACCATCGATCTATTGCGGCTGCTGGACAACCGTCATCGCGACTTGGAGCTGATGTGCGTAATGCGTTCGGCTTTCGGCGGGTTTTCCCTGCGGGAGCTGTGGGCTATCCGCAGGGCCCATCCGTTGGGCAGTTATGAGGCGGCGACGGAAGACATGGCCTGCCAAGAAGGCGAGCTGCCAAGGAAAACCCGAGAATTCCTGTCTAAGCTGGAGGCATGGCGGGAGGATGCGAGGGTGCTGGCCACGCCGGAGCTGATTTGGAAGGTGCTGGATGAAAGCGGATATTACGATCTGTTAGGGGCGCTGCCGGGCGGAGATGTGCGCCAGGGCAACTTACGGCTTCTGATGGAGAAGGCCAGAGCCTTGGCCGGCACGCGCAACCAGGGGCTTTATGGTCTGCTGCGCCATCTGGAGCGCTTGGCTCAGGGCCAAGGCGATACCAGCCTAGCTATTACGCTGCCGGAGAATGCCGACGTAGTGCGGGTCACCACGATCCATGGATCCAAGGGGTTGGAATATCCGGTGGTGATCCTCATGGATTTGGATAAGGCCATGAACAACCAAGGCCGCAATGCCGACCGCATCCAGATGGATGAGACGATGGGCTTCGGCTTGAAGGCGCTGCTGGTGGGCCAGCGGCGCTGGCATGACACGCTTTCCCGGGAGGCCATGGCCATGGCCTCCCGGCGCCGAGAGATTTCAGAGGAAGTACGGGTGCTCTACGTGGCGCTTACCCGCGCGCGGGAATCGCTGGTGTTGATTGGTTCAGCCAAGGGACTGGACCGCAAGCTGAAGGGATGGGCCCTGCCTTTAGAGGCTGCCTTGGAGGCTGGAGAAGGGTGCTATCTAAACTGGCTAGGCCCCATCCTTCTGCGCTGTTCGGGAGCGGAGACGCTGCGGGAGCGTGCGGGACTAAGCCCGGAGCCGGAGTTTGCCTGCCCGGTGCGGGTGACGATGGAACAAGCCCCCCGGCCCCGTCGCCTGGCGATGCCGCCCCTGGGAAGCTTGGGCGAGCCCGACCCCCAAAGGATGGCAGACTTTGCCTGGCATTACCCATACCGTACCGGCCTGCCGGCCAAAATTGCCGCTACAGACCGGGTAAAGCCGGCGGACAGGGTGATGACCCGCCCCGGGCCCGCCGGACGCTTTACCGCTGCCCAGCGGGGAACCTTTACCCACCAGGTGCTGGAGCGGCTAGAGCGCGATCCTGTGGAAACCGCGCGTCGCCTGGCAGAGCAGGGGCTAATCCCGAAGGAAGCTTTGGCGGAAATCCACTATGACTGGCTGGAAGCCTGGCTGCAGCATCCCCTGTGGGCCCGGGCCCAGTCTTCGAGCTATCTGGCGCGGGAGCTTCCCTTTAACCTTCAGCTAAGAGCGATGGAAGCCTTGGATGAGCCGGATGGGGATCCGGTCATGGTGCAGGGCGTCATTGATTTGGCCTTTTTGGAGGGGGATCAATGGGTGCTGGTGGATTACAAGACCGGTGATGTGCTGCCGGGCATGGAGCAGGCCTATCTTTCCCACTATGCGCCGCAGATCAAGCTTTACCGGTTGGCGCTGGAGCGGCTGACGGACAGGCCGGTGCGGGAGGCTGGATTGTATATTTTACCACGAGCGATCTATTTACCTTTAGGAGGAGAAGATGCAGGCGTGTGATCAAATTCTTTATTTTCTGGGGTGGCCTTGGGGCCAGCGCCTGGGCGTGCGTACAGACGACGAGCTTTCAGAGGACTATCCGGCGCTGCTCATACGAGGAAAAGGGGTTTGCGTGGTTTCTTTGGCCCCAGAGCTGGAGGAAGCAGCCGAACCGGTAGCGGCATGGCTTGCTCCGGAAACCTGCGGAGAGGAGCTGGCGGCCTTTTTGTTCGAGGAGGATGCGCCATTGGCTTTGGAGACGGCCTGGTTCCTGATTCCAGGTACAGAAGGCGTCCGGCCGGTTCCGGCCAGGGGAGAGATCCGTTTTGATCCGCCGGCCGCGGATATCCGCGCCTTTGCCGCGTCGATGCCCGAAGCGGATTGGCTGCGGGGCGGCCTTGCGCCCTATGCTCGGGCTTGCGGAGTTTATGACGGCGGCAGGTTAATGGCGCTGGCCGGCGGGCGGTTGCTCAGCGGCGTGCTGGATCTGAGCTTTGTTACGCATCCCGCCTGCCGAGGGCAAGGCTTTGGTTCAGCCGCCATCTCGGCGATGGTCGCGGCCTATCCACGGGCGTTGCCTCTTTGGCGATCTGAAGCGAGCAACGAAGCCTCCCTTTCGGCCGCCCATCGGATGGGATTTACTGAGTACTTGATTCAGGAGGGGATCATAATTCAAAGTTAACATTAAAGAATTGAAATATAAAATAAAAAAATAAAAAAGAGACATTGACAAATGCAATGTCTCTTTTTATAATGGGGGCAAATGGCAATAAGAGGAGGATGTAGCCATGACATTGGAAGCGATACTAAGAGCGGTGCAGGAAAATCGCATGTCGCCGGAGGAGGCCGGCGCGCTGATCAGCCAGCTGCAGGGGAAGGATGGCGAAAAGGGCACGGAACGGAAGACGGCGGCGGAGGGCGAACGGCAAGCCTATGTGGGCAATATCGCAGGCAACCTATCGCATGGCGTGCAAGGAATCCTGCGGGGACATGTAGGCGGCGACGTAGAAGGCGATATTGCCGGCAGCATGACCGGCAACGTGGGCGGCGACGTGAAAGGCGGTATTCAGGGGAGTCTGCAAGGCAGCGTGGGCGGCGACGTGAAGGGGCCGATCCAAGGCACGGTGAAAGGCAACGTGGGCGGCGGTGTGCAGGGCAGCCTGAGCGGCAGCATGACCGGCAGCATCGGGGGCGACCTGGCTGGCGCGCTTAGCGGCCGGCTGACCGGCAATGTGGGCGGCGATATCCATGGAGGCGTTTATCCTAACGCGGAAGAAGCGCCTGCGCTTAAGGGAAGCGTAGGCGGCGATGTCCGCGGCCCGGTGGAAGGGATGATTGACGGAAACGTGGGAGGATGCCTCTGCCAAGGAATAACCGGAAAGGTTACCGGGGCGGTAGGGGCGGTTATCGGCGAGCTTAAAGGCGAAACCGGCGAGGTCTGCGCGCGCATCAAAGGAAACGTAAGCGGCACAGTGCATGGCCCGGTAGGTAAGCGCATCAGCCTGGCGCAGCGCCGCGCCGATCCGACCGTCATTGAAGGCGATGTGACCGGGCGGATTGAAGGCGACGTATACGGCAATATCCAAGGTGCGGTCAGCGGCGTCATTGCCGGCCGTGTGCATGGAAAAATCAGCGGACCGGTTACCGGCTCCGTTCGAGGCTATGACAAATAGAAGGCGATTTCAGAAAAGGAGGAACGAAAATGGAACAGGATCATATGTATCCGGCGCCCAGCACCTGTCCGGTGTGCGGAAGCAATCTTCATATTACGCAGCTGAACTGCCCGCGGTGCCATACGCGGCTGGAGGGCAACTTCTATCCCGGCCCGCTGGGCAAGCTGAACGCTGAGCAGTGCCGCTTTGTGGAGGTGTTCCTGGCAACCCGCGGAAACCTGCGGGAAGCGGGCAAGATCCTGGGGCTGTCTTATCCCACCATGCGGCTGCGGTTAGACGATATTCTGGCGGTGATGGGCGTCAGCGCTCCGCAGCCGACGCCGCAATCGGTACTGGAGCAGCTGCAAAAGGGCGAAATGACACTGGAAGAGGCAATGGCTCACTTTTCACAAGAGCCATAGGAGAGGAGAAAGAGGATGACGCTTCGGGAGGTATTGGAAAAGGTGCGCGCCGGTGAGCTCACGGCGGAGCAGGGGGCGGTGCTCATTACAGCGATACAGCAGGCAGAACAACTAAACGACGAGGGATACAAGGCTGAGGATCGGGCGGAGGCAGAAAAGCGGCGCGCGTCTGCGGAGGCGGAGGAGCAAGCAGCGGAGACAGCACGCGCGTCTGCCGAGGCGGAGGAGCAAGCAGCGGAGACAGCACGCACGTCTGCCGAAGCTGGGCGCCAGGCGGCGGAGGCAGCACGCGCAGCGGCTGAGGATGAGCTGCGCGAAGCGAAGGCTGATCTAAGCACCCTGCAGGATGCGCTTCAGGCCGCTCGCGCCCAAGCGGCAGCCTGTGAGGATGCTCAGCAGGCCGAAGAACTGCGGCGCCAGGCGGAGCGGCTGGAGAGCCTGGTGGGGAAGGCGCAGCAGCGGGTCGATCGCGCGCGTAGCCGCCTGGACGCCGGCGAGGAGGATACAGGGCACGCAGGAGCGGGAAGTTCCGCCGAGGCGGACTTCTGGAATTTCGCCGGCAACATTGGCCGCACGGTGCGGGACTCGCTAAAGGATCTGCCCCGGCAGGTTAACGAAGCGCTGCATCGTTCGGGTATCCGCGGCGACAGCATGGGCAGCGTGGCCAACGGCGACGTGGAGGGCGATATCCCACGGGCCGTCACCGGCGTCATCAATGGTACGGTTCACGGTGATATCAAAGGGCCTGTCAATGGCATGATACGCGGCGATGTGGAGGGGGATATTGGTTCCGGCATCCTGGGGAAGATTTCCGGTACGGTTCATGGCGACATTGGCGGCAATATATTGGGGACGGTCGGCCGGGTTGAAGGCGACGTGCGCGGCGATATTCTGGGAAGAGTTCCTGGCGGCGTGTGCGGCGACGTAAACGGCTCCATTATGGGCAGCGTCGGCGCAGATATCGAAGGGGATGTGAACGGCTCGGTGATGGGCAGCGTCCACGGCAGCATAAAGGGCGATGTAAAAGGGCCGGTCAACGGCACCGTGGACGGCGATATTGAAGGCGATGTGATGAACGGTGTAATGGGCATCGTACGCGGCTGCATACACGGCGATGTCCGGGGCCCGGTGGCCGGCAAGGTTGAAGGCGGGATCGAAGGCGACGTAGGCGGCAGCATTGAGGGTATCGTCATGGGCGGCGTATGCGGCGATGTGAAGGGATCGGTGAAGGGCAGCGTAACCGGAGGCATTGACGGCGACGTGCTCGGCTCCATTGGCGGCAACGTGGAGGGCGATATCGGCGGCACGGTGCATGGATCGCTGTCCGGCTGCGTGCAGGGGAATATTCAAGGCGATATTGGCGGCCATATTCTGGCCCGTACGGATGGGAAGCCCAACCTTGAGGGGAACTTGGAAGGCGACCTGAAGGGCGACCTGATGGGCAGCGTAAAAGGCAGCCTGATGGGCAGCGTGGGCGGTTCGGTCACCGGCATGGTGGAAGGCGATGTTCACGGCGACATCATGGGCGATATGGCCGGCACAATCACAGGCACGCTGTACGGGCAGGTGCATGGCCGCATCACTGGCAAAGTGGGAAGCCAGGCATAAATATATCCTGCCGTAGGAGGCAGGCGCGACTGTCATCCATGATAACTTCCCTGATCCGGGCGTTCTCCATGCCCGGGTCGGGGTTTTTCTGTTCCGAATTCCCTTCCCGCCGAAGCGGATTTTCCTTCCCCTTGCCGGGATGGGCGGAATTGGTTATACTGGAATGGAAGCTTAAAGCGAGCTTTAAGGTATAAGCCGCAGGAGGGCAAATTATGGCATATTCCATTAAGGAAGCAGCAGCGCGTATGGGCGTAACCACCCATACGCTCCGCTATTATGATCGGGAAGGGCTTTTGCCCCATGTGGAACGCACAGCCGGCGGGATCCGGCGCTTCAGTCAGGAGGATCTGGATGGCCTGGCTTTGATCAACTGCTTGAAGGCGACGGGAATGTCAATCCGCCAGATTAAAGATTTTCTCAATCTGAGCCAGCAGGGGGATGAAACGCTGGACGAGAGGCGGGCGATCCTTCAGCGGCAGCGGGATCAGATCCTAGCCGGTATGGCGAAAATGCAGGAACATCTAGCGCGGGTGGAACGGAAGATCGCCCACTATGACGCCATCGCCCAGGAAAAGGAGGCATTAAAATGAAGTCCTATCGGAAAGAGCTGTTTTTTGAACTGCCAAGCCGCCGGGGGCTTGTGAACATTACGCCTGAGGTAGAAGCTGCGCTGGCGGAAAGCGGTATCCAAGAGGGCCTTATTCTGGTCAATGCCATGAACATAACGGCAAGCGTGTTCATTAACGACGACGAACCGGGCCTGCACCAGGACTTCGAGACTTGGTTGGAGCGCCTGGCCCCGGAAAAACCTTACAGTCAATACCACCATAACGGATATGAGGATAATGCCGACGCCCACCTGAAGCGCACCATCATGGGCCGTGAAACGGTGGTGGCGGTAACCCAAGGGCGGCTGGACTTCGGCACCTGGGAGCAGATTTTTTACTATGAGATGGACGGCAAGCGGCGTAAGCACGTCCTAATTAAAATTATCGGTGAATAGCATGAAGGCGCTTTTATTCACGGTTACCTTGTCCGTCCCCTGGGCGCAAAGCCTGAAGGATAAACGCATGGTGGTCAAAAGCCTGAAGGATCGGCTGGCACGGCGTAATTTGGCGGTGTTGGAATCGGGGATGACGGAGCAGCGGCAAAGGGCGGAGCTGTCCGTGGTCGCCCTGGCTGCCAATCAGGCCCTGGCCGACGCGATCTATGAGGATACGATGCGCTTTATAGAGGAGAACTGCCCGGCGCCGGTGATCGATGTCACGCGCCAGCAGCTGCTGTAGGAGGAATGAAATGATGGAGATGCTGGATATATTTGATGAGGACATGCGGCCGGCAGGGCGTGCGACCCGGACGGAGGCGCATGCCCGAGGGCTTATCCATCAGGTGGTTCATCTCTGGATGGCAACCTGCTTCCGTGGAGAACCCGCGCTTATCTTTCAGCAGCGGGCGGCCGATAAGCAGGATTTTCCAGGCTACTATGATATAGCGGTAGGCGGCCATGTGGACGCCGGGGAGACGCCGAAGGAAGCCGTGCTTCGGGAGTGCCGGGAAGAAATCGGCCTGCGTTTGCGGGCCGACGAGCTTCGGTATTGCGGAGCATTCCGGGATGATATCCGGATCGCGGGGATGGATGACCGCGAAATGGCTCATGTTTATTTCTATCGCCACCCAGCGCCTGAGTTTGTCTTAGGGCCGGAGGTGGAACGGATGGTTTGGGTTCCGTTGGAGGAATATAAGAAAAAGCAGGAGAGCCCCTTTGCGATCACGGCCTACACGCGGCAGGGAGACCGTATAGGGATTAAAGCCGACCGTTGGTGCCGTCATCCGGGTGAATTTGAGCGGTTTATCCTACCGGTTTTAGAAGGATAGGAGCGCTATGAAGGATTTGATTCTTGTTGTCGGACCCAATGGCATTGGCAAGTCTACGGCATGCAGGGCGCTGACCGGAGCGCTGGGCGCCGCTGCCTATGTGGATAGTGACTGGTGCCGGTTTATCGAACCTTTTTCATTCACAGAGGCGACGAAAGCGTGTGTGGTTGCCAATATGAGCGATATGCTGGCCAATTATTTTGCCTGCGATGGGGTGGAGCATGTGATCTTTTCATATGGGCTGCACGGGCCGCGGCGTCAGCTGCTGGATCGGGTGCTGGCGAGGCTTGGACAGCGAGGCATCATCTTTCGTCTCTGCCCCATCCTCTGCACCTGCTCACCCCGGGAGAATGAGTTGCGCATGCGGCGGGATGGACGCGACGAGGCGCGGATTGCCCGGGCCATGGCCTGCCGCTCGGTCTATGAGGATTGCCCCTATCCGCGGGTGGATGTGACCGGGCTGTCCGTCGCCCAGACCGTGGAGGCAATGCTGCAGCTGATCAAGGAGGGGCCATGTACAGGATCCTGATCGTGGAGGACGACTTTACCATTGCCCGCCTTTTAGCGGAGCATCTGGGTAAATGGGGCTATGAGGCCCGGTTCGTGACGGATTTTTCCGGTGTGATGGAGCAATTCGTCGCCTTTGACCCGCAGCTTGTGCTGTTGGATATTTCGCTACCCTACTTTAATGGATACTATTGGTGCACCCAGATCCGCAAGGTTTCCCAGCTGCCCATCGTTTTTATCTCGTCGGCGGCGGATAACATGAATATCGTGATGGCCATTAACATGGGGGGAGACGATTTTATCGCCAAGCCCTTTGACATGGAAGTGCTGACAGCCAAAATTCAGGCGTTGCTTCGCCGCAGCTATTGCTTTAAAGGACAGACGAGCCTGATGGAGCACCACGGCCTGATCCTGAATCTGGGCGATGCCACCGTGGCCTATCGGGATGCCCGTGTGGAGCTAACCAAAAATGAACTGCGTATTTTGCAGCTCCTGTTAGAGCAGGCGGGCAGCACCGTGTCCCGGGAGGCAATCATGATGAAGCTATGGGAAAGCGACAGCTTTGTAGATGACAATACCTTGTCGGTGAATGTGGCGCGCCTGCGCCGCAAGCTGTCGGAGGTGGGCCTGGACGAGGGATATATTAAAACGAAAAAAGGGGAAGGATATAGGATCGAAGGATGAAGCGGGAGCGCAGCTTACGGTTTGTTATGGCGGCTTATCTTCGGCGGCGGCTCAAGGTGATCGGGCTTTTCGCTCTCTATGGTGGCATCTATTTTCTGGTGTTCGCATTGTGCGATATCCCGATGGAGGCGGTGCTCTACGGCATGATGTTGGCGGCCGCAGCCTCAGCCGTCATCGCAATGGCCGATTTTTGGCGTTATGCGTCCCGGCATCAGCAGCTTTGCGACTTGCTGGACCGGGCCCTGACAGGCTTTGACCGCATGCCCGATCCCGACGATCTAATTGAAGCGGATTATCAGCGGATGATCGAGGTGCTGACAAAAGCGCGTATGGAGCTTGCCCTTCAGAATGACCGGGCGCGTACCGAAATGGTGGATTATTATACGCTTTGGGCTCATCAGATCAAGACACCCATCGCGGCGATGCGCCTGCTGCTTTCGGCCAATCCCCAGCCCAGGGATGCGGAGATCAGCCTGAAGCTATTGGAAATCGAGCAGTATGTGCAGATGGTGCTGGAGTATCTGCGCATTTCCAGCGATAGTTCGGATCTTCTTTTGAAGCAGTACGCCATAGCGGGCATCGTGCGCCAGGCGGTGCGTAAATACGCCGGGCTATTCATACTAAAGTCGATTACCCTTTCCTTTGACGAAATGCCGGATTCGTGCCTGACGGATGAGAAAGGGTTGTTGTTCGTCATCGAGCAGCTACTATCCAATGCGTTGAAATATACGCCCTCCGGCGGGCGTATCCATATTTATATGGATACCAATAAGGCAAAAACGCTGGTGATTGAGGATAGCGGTATCGGGATCCGGCCGGAAGACCTGCCTAGAATTTTTGAAAAAGGCTTTACCGGCTATAATGGGCGCATGGATAAAAAGTCCACCGGTATCGGTCTGTATCTGTGCCGGCGCATTATGGACAAGCTGGGGCATACCATTCAGGTAACCTCAGTGGTTAAGCGTGGGACGCGGGTAGCCTTGGATTTGGACCGGGAGGAGCTGGAGATCATGTCCTAAGCGGGGCGGCTTACGAAAATGTAAGATAGGAAAAAGAAATGTAAGCCGAAAAGATGGCGCGGCATTTCTTTTTTGTTTACACTGGAAGCATCAAGCTTGGGAGGTTACGAAATGCCCCTTTTAACGGTCAATAATGTAAAAAAAATTTATACGACCCGCTTTGGCGGGAACCATATCCAGGCCCTATCCAACGTGTCCTTTTCGGTGGAATCTGGAGAATATGTAGCGATTATGGGCGAGTCCGGTTCCGGCAAGACGACGCTGCTTAATATTCTTGCCTCGCTGGATAAGCCGACCAGCGGCGAGGTGATCCTGGGCGATCGGAATCTTTCCACCATACGGGAGCGGGAGATCTCTGCCTTCCGCAGGGATAACCTGGGGTTCGTCTTTCAGGACTTCAACCTGCTGGATACCTTTTCCCTCAAGGACAATATCCTGCTGCCGCTGGTGCTGGCGGGGAAGGGATACCCGGAGATGGAAAGCCGCCTGACCCCGCTGGCGGATAAGCTGAAGATCAGCGGTATTCTGGCCAAATATCCCTATGAGGTTTCGGGCGGGCAGAAGCAGCGGGCGGCGGTGGCCCGGGCCCTTATTACGCGCCCGCAGCTGGTGCTGGCCGATGAGCCCACCGGTGCGCTGGATTCCAAGGCGACCGGTGAACTGCTGGAACTCTTTTCGCAGATTAACCGGGAAGGGCAGACGATCCTGATGGTGACCCACAGCACCCGGGCGGCCAGCCACGCGGGGCGCGTGCTTTTTATTAAGGATGGAGAGGTATTCCACCAGATCTACCGCGGGGAAATGACCAATGACGAGATGTACCAGAAGATCACCGCGGCGCTGACGGTTATTACCATGGGGGGTGGGCGCAGTGAGTAAGCTTTTCTATCCGAAGCTGGCCCTAACCAATATCCGGAAGAACCGGCAGACCTACTTTCCCTATATCCTGGCCTGTATTGGTTCGATCATGATGTTTTATATCATGCATTCCATCTCGACAAGCCCGGGCCTTTTGCAGATGAGCGGCGGGGAGACCATTTTACTCATCCTAAACCTGGGGAATATCGTTATCGGGTTTTTCTCGGCCATCTTCTTGTTTTATACCAATAGCTTTCTCATTAAGCGGCGCAAGAAGGAAATCGGCCTGTACAACATTCTGGGCATGGAAAAAAAGCATATCGCCCGTATGCTGTTCTATGAAACCCTGTTCACGGCGCTGATTGCGCTGGCCTTAGGGCTGGCGGGCGGCATGCTGCTCTCTAAGCTGATGTTTTGGCTGCTGCTTCGGCTGCTGAATTTTTCCGTGCCGATCGCCTTTGGCGTTTCCCTGCAATCCGTCGGCACGACGGCCGCGCTCTTTGCCCTGATTTTTCTGGCTACGCTGTTCTTTACGCTGCGGCAGATCCACGTATCCAATCCTGTCGAGCTGCTCCGGGGCGGCCAAGTTGGCGAGAAGGAGCCTAAAACAAAAGGTTTGCTGGCGGTTTTCGGCGCGCTGTGCCTGGGCGCCGGATATTATCTGGCCCTGTGGGTCGAGTCGCCGGTGGACGCGATTTTCATCTTTTTTGTGGCTGTGCTGCTGGTGATGGCGGGAACCTACGCCCTGTTCACCGCAGGAAGCATCGCGATATTGAAGCTGCTGCGGCGCAACAAACGGTTCTACTATCAAACGAAGCATTTTACCGCTGTTTCCGGCATGATCTACCGGATGAAACAGAATGCCGTAGGCCTGGCCAATATCTGCATCCTCAGCACGGCGGTGCCACGGCGGTGCTGGTGGTGATTTCCACCACGGTGTGCCTTTATGTCGGCCGGGAAGAAGTGGTGAACCGCATGTATCCCCGGGATGTGGCCGTGTATGGCAAGGAGAGCGACGAAGTTCAATTTCAGCAGATCCTTCAGACGACGCGGGAGCAGGCGCAGCACAATGGCTTAGCGCTGGAAAATGAGCTGGCTTACCGTTATGAACCCTATGCGGCGATCCGCGATGGCTCGGCCTTTGCCCTAGAAGCAGGAAACTACGACTATGCCAACGTCTGCCAGCTGATCCTCATGACGCAGGAGGAATACAATCGGATCCAAGGGGATTCTGTCACGCTGGGGCAGGACGAGGCGCTGATCTACGGATTGGACGGTCCCTATGGGGAGGAAACCATCACCCTGGGCGGACAGCGCTTTACCATCCGCCGGGAGCTGGAGTCGATGAACACTGCAGAGCAAAGCGGTCAGTTGATTAAGGCCTATTATGTAGTGCTAGCCGACGAAAGCATCCTGGAGCAAATTGCTCGAGATGCCGGCTTGGAGCCGGAAGCGGGGCTGAAGTTCTATATCGGCTTTGATCTGGAAGGGACGCTGGAGGCGCAGGATGCCTTTACCGAGGCGATTTCAGAGCAAGTGGCACAAAAAAGCGCCGGCTATGTGGACAGCCGGCGGGAAAGCCAGGAGTCCTTCTATTCCCTGTACGGCGGCTTCTTCTTCCTGGGCATCTTTCTGGGAATCCTGTTTTTAATGGCTACCGCCCTTATCATCTATTATAAACAAGTCTCGGAAGGGTATGACGATAAGGCGCGCTTTGAGATCATGCAGAAAGTGGGGATGAGCCGCCAAGAGATCAAGGCGACGATCCGCAGCCAGATCGTCATGGTGTTCTTTCTGCCGCTGGCGGCGGCCGTGGTGCATATCGCCTTTGCATTTTCGGTGATTACCAAGCTGCTGAGTATCTTTGGGCTTACCAACTTCCGCCTATTCCTGGGATGCACGGCGGCGACCATCGCGCTGTTCGCGGTGATCTATTTCATCGTCTATAGCTGGACGCAGCGGGTATATTACCGGATTGTGGAATAAAAAAAGGGCCGAACGGCCCTTTTTTTGTGTGTGCATGCCCGGCTCAGGCTTCGTCATCCAAGCCGCCGCCGTCATCCTCGTGTTCGCATTCATCGTCGAGGAATTCATTGATTTTATAATTGCGCTGCAGCTTTTGCTCCTCCACCTCCCGGAAGATAAGCTCCTTTACCTCCATAGGGCGGCGGATATTGACCAACGCCATATGCGGATGGGTCTTATCGGAGGAGTGCACCAGCACGGTACCGACGCCGAAGATACGCTGCCCCAGCGAAATGGTGACGGAGATATCCCGGATACGGTAAAGCACGGTTTCATCATAGGCTGTACTGAAAAGCCCCTGCTGCTGGAAAAGCCGGTCTTTGGACAGCATGTACTTGGTAAAGGTGATCGGCATCCCTAGGATGCGCTTGCGGTCGCTCCAAAGGTAGGCGGCATCTTTGCTCATAGGCTGCTCCTTTCCCGGCTAAGCCTCGTCAAATAGGGGGGTGGAGAAGTAGCGCTCGGCGGTATCAGGCAACAGGGTGACCACGCGCTTGCCCGGTCCCAGCTGGCGCGCCAGCTTCAGAGCGGCGGCCACGTTGGAACCGCTGGAAATGCCGCAGAGCAGGCCTTCCTCCCGGGCTAGACGGCGGGCGACGGTGAGCGCTTCTTCGTCGGTGACAACGCAGACCTGGCTGTAAAGGCTGGTGTTAAGGTTGTCGGGAATCAATCCGTCGCCAATGCCCATCTGCAGATGGGTGCCAATGCTGCCGCCGGAAAGAATCGCCGCATGCTCGGGCTCTACAGCCCAAATGGCCATATGCGGGTAGACCTTGCGCAGCGCCTCGCCGATACCGGTTAGGGTGCCGCCGGTCCCTACGCCGGAGCAGAACCCGTCGATGGGGCCGGGCGTATCCTCCAGGATCTCCTGGGCTGTGGCGATGCGATGCACCTCGGGGTTGGCCGGGTTGGTAAACTGCTGAGGGACGAAGACATGGGGATCCTCCTTCGCCATGCGCAGCGCGGTCTGCAGGCACTCGTCGATACAGCGGCCGATATCGCCTTCGTCGTGGATCAATACGACCTCCGCTCCATAGTGGGCAACCAGCTTGCGGCGTTCCTCGCTGACCGAATCAGGCATGATGATGCGCACCGGGATGCCCAGCACCGCGCCGACCAGCGCCAGGCCGACGCCTTGATTGCCGCTGGTGGGCTCGACAATCACTGTATCCGGACCGATGAGTCCGCGGGCCATGGCGTCCTGAACCATGTTGAGCGCTGTGCGGGTCTTGATGGAGCCGCCGACGTTAACGGCTTCAAACTTCACCAGCACCTCGGCCGAGCCGGGGGCGGGCAGACGATTGAGGCGGACCAAGGGCGTGCGCCCCACCGCCTCCAGAATGTTGTTGCAATACATGACATACTCCTATAAAAAAGTTGCTATACCGTTTATTATAGTCACCCGGGCCGCAACCCGCAAGAGGCGATTGACCGTTGAGTAAGGGCTCCCTCTATCCATTATGGATGCTATGCCGGAGCGCCTCGGCTAAGCGCATCCTGGCAGGAAGATTTGCACGCAAGGCACATATGCCGCATTTTGACGGGAAAGAATGAATAACTTTACGAGAAATTATCGAAAAATGCGAAAGACATTACAATCCTCTATACCGCAATCTTCTGCTTTTCATTACTATGGTATACAAGTATGGGAACCGACTGTTATCGGAAGTGCTATTCAGAGGCAGTGGTAAACCAAATCACCCGAGCCGCTTTCCTTCCACAAAGATATTCCCTTTGGGGCGGAATTTCTGTAAAGAAAGGAAATTGTCATGAGTTCATCCTTATATCTTGCGTTATCCAAAAAGGAAATTATAGAAATTGTATTAGAAGTTCTGCACACAGAGGTGTGCTCAGCTCAATGTCTGACAGGCGGTCTTTTTAACACGACTTATCTTGTGGAAACTGTAAAATACGGATCAGTCGTTCTCGCGCCGGCCCTGTAAACCGGCATTTGCTCATACCCTTTGAGCATCGTCTCATGGAGGCCGAAGAATATGTTTACGACCTTTGCGAAAAGCACGGTGTTCCCGCGTCCAAAATTTTAGCAGTGGATACTTCTAAAAGACTTATAGACCGTGATTTTATGTTCGTTCGCTATATTCCGAGTAAGCTGATGAGCGAGATCGTGCTGGGACCGCAAGACAAAGCTCGTATTTGTCGGGACATCGGCGTTGCAACGGCGAAGCTGCACGGGATCGAAGCCTCCCGCTTTGGAAGAATCGCAGAAGTTAAGGACGGCGGCGGGTTCGCTCTTTGGAGTGAGGCTTTGCTCCACGAATTACACGAATGGGAACGAGTCGGTGTTCCCTCGGCGCTTTTTGCAAAAACAGAGCATGTTCAGATAAGACAGCTTTTTCAAAAGGCTGTTCCGTATCTCGACGAAACGAAGGAGCCGCACCTTGTACATGCCGACCTTTGGCCCGGAAATATCTTAATTTGCAACGATACCGCCAAACCCCAATTTGCTGCAATCATCGATGCGGATAGAGCCATATGGGGAGATCCGAATTTTGAGTTTTCCTCGATCCGATGGACCTACACGGAAGATGGCTTTTGGAAAGGCTATGGCCGTGGGTTGTCGCAAAGCCGAGAGGCCCGCATCCGCAGAGGCGTCTATACCCTATTAAACAGGCTTTGGAATACCTATGTATATTCGTGTGAATATAATCAGCCTGAAAAAGCGATAAGTGAGCAAAACGAAGCAAGGAATCAGATGGCGGAGCTATGTGAACTGCTGAACTGAAGCCTAAAACTCAAGAATACCATTAACAGGTGAAGCCGAACCGCTACACAATAGGATCAAGTTTGGTGCCGACGTAACATCTCAATATGACATATGTAAGGAAAAGGAGGTTCGCCATGAAAACGCGGATGATGATTTGCGCGTTATGCGTGCTTGCCCTCTGCCTTGTGGGATGCTCCGGCGGTAAAGAGGCAGTGGACGGACAGGGTGAGGAACCGCAGCCTGCAGGCAGCGTTCAGCCGGTACGCCTCACGCTGGACAGCACCATTCAGCTCCGGGGAACCGCTGAAAAGCCGGCGCCTGAATGGGGCGAGGATCCGGTGTCAAGGCAGCTGGGCGATATGGCTGGGGTCAGCGTGATCCTAAACCGTAATCAGGACGATATTATGGGCGATAGCCTGGCGGACGTGCTGATCGCCTCCGGCGAATTTTCGGACCTTATCTATGTCAGCACCCAAGAGGATATCGCCAAGTTGGCCAATGCCGACTATGCCAGCGCCCTGGATGAGCTGGCGGCGGAATACTGTCCAACCTTCTGGGACGCCTTCGATCCCATGATCCCGCTTAACAACCAAGCGGAGGACGGCCATATATACGCCCTGCGCAAGGGCTACCGGGACGACCGCTTTTACGATGACCCTGACCTGCCGCTGGCGCCGCCCAGGATGATGGCCCTGCGGACGGACTGGCTTGAGGAAATGGGAGCGGAGCTGCCTCAATCGGTGGAGGAGCTGGAGGGGCTGCTTTATCGCGCGCGCGATAGAGCGGGAGAGCTGGGGACCAGCGTGCCCCTCCGGTTAACGGGGCCGCTGGACGCGCCCCTGACCGACTGGATGGGACTGGCCCAGGAGCCTGTGTGGGACCCGGCGGCGCAGAAGGTATGCACGCCGTACCGGGAGCGCAGATGGCTGGACTATTTCCTCCTGCTGAACCAGTGGTATCGCGACGGCGTGCTGGGTCTGCCATGGACTGCCTATATCGCCCGCACCCGGGACAGCGCCTTTGCCACCGCCTATGACAACCAGAAGATCTATGCGGCGGAGGCGTTGTTCGTCCTCAGGGAAGGGGCGCAGGAGCATGATACGCCCTTCCCCTATGCGCTCCTGGAGGAGCCGCTGGCCTATCAAGGTCAGATCGCGCCCTATGCCGCCGATCACGACGCTTATTCTACCCAGGTTTCCGTGCATACCGGGGCCATCATGATCAGCAAATCCAGCCTTAAGCAGGAGGCAGCGATTCGGTTTTTGCATTTCCTGGCAGGCGAGGAGGCCATGGAGATGGTTCGCTGGGGCGTCGAGGGCATGCACTATGAGCGGACGGAAGCCGGGGATATCCGGTATCTGCCGGAATATCAATATGAGGATGCTTGGGTTTTCTATACGAACCCGCCTAAAATGCGAAAGGCCGGGATCGATTACTGGCTCTGGGTCGAAGACGCTACGGTTAACGGCCGGCTGGATGCCTCGCCGGAGGCCTATTATACCAACAGCGACCGCATTGCCCTGCGGGCCATGGAGATACGGGCCGGTCAAAGGTACAAGACCTATGCCGCGCAAGACCGCAACCCTGTGCTGACCTTCGCGGAGCTGCCCAGCGGCCACGGGCTTTATGAGGCCAGTCAGCGCATTGCCGGAGTCTGGCTGGATGCCGCCCAGGAGATGGTGACGGCGCCCTCCGGCGAGGCGGTGATACAAGAGTGGGAAACCTTCCAGCAGCAATTGATTCAGGAGGGGATCGATCCGGTAGAAGAGGCCATGACGCAGCGCTACCAGGAGGCGCTGGCCCGCTACCAGGCCGCCGGCTTTTTCCTAGAGGAATAAGGGGTGCCTGGCCGACCTGGAGAGGATGGGAACATATGCCGGAGCCCGTGTCGACGGATCGGGCTCCGGCATGCTATAATAGGCCCAAATGATCCGAGAGAAGGGAACCAAAATGGGCGAGATATCGGATTGCGGTCCGGGCCGGACAGCGTGCATAGGGCTGCTGGCCCACGTGGACGCAGGCAAAACCACGCTGTCGGAGCAGCTGCTCTATCATGCCCGGGCGCTGCGGACGCCTGGACGTGTGGATACGGCTACGGCTTTTTTGGACGCTGACCCCATTGAACGCCAGAGGGGGATTACCATCTTTTCCGGACAGGCGCGCTTTCTTTATCGCGGCCGCCAGTACGTACTGGTGGACACGCCGGGGCATACGGATTTTGCCTCGGAGATGGAGCGTGCCCTGGCGGTGTTGGACGCGGCGGTGGTGGTGGTCAGCGCTGTTGAAGGGGTGCAGGGCCATACGGAGGTCATCCTGCGCCTTTTGGCCCGCCGGAATATCCCTACCCTTTTTTTCATCAATAAGCTGGATCGGGCAGGGGCCGACGTAGGGCGGGTGCTGGATCAGCTGAGACAGAAATGCGCCGGGGAGGTTGTTGACTTTTCGGGGCGGCTGAAGGCGAACGAAATGACGCCCGCGCTGGCGGAAGAATTGGCTGCGCTGGACGAGTCCCTTTTGGAGCAGTATGTGGAAGAAGGCTACGACGCGGCGCTTTGGCAGCGCCGTGCAGCGGAGATGGTCGGGCAAAGGAAGCTGCATCCGGCCTTTTGCGGTGCAGCTTTGGAGGGGCGCGGCGTGGCGGGGCTGCTGGAAGGACTGCATGCCCTCGTAACCACCGACGATGAATACCGGACAGACCGGCCGCTTTCCGCCCGCGTATATCAGGTGCGCCACGACGCCAAGGGCGGCCGGGTGCTCTTTCTCAAGCTGCTGTCCGGGCGGCTTCGGGTGAAAGAGGAGCTGGCTGGCGATAAGATTGACGAGATACGGCTGTATCACGGTGATAAATATCAATCGGTGGAAGAGGCGGAGGCCGGAGCGCTTTGTGCGGTGACGGGTGTGTCAGGCCTGAGGCCGGGGCAGACCATCGGCCCGGCGCAGGACGGGGTGGAAGACGGCGCAAGCGCCGTGCGGCCGGTGTTACAGGCGCGGGCACTGTGGGCGGACGCGCCCGACCCTCAGGTACTGGCGGCTTTCCGGCAGCTGAAGGATGAAGATCCTACGCTCCGGGTGGCTTGGGACGCCGACCTCCGGCAACTGACCTGCCATGTGATGGGGCCCATCCAGCTGGAAGTGCTGCGGCAACGAATGCAGGACCGCTACCGGCTGGCGGTGGATTTCGGCCCCTGCCGGATTGCCTATCAAGAGACGTTGGCCGCTCCAACGGTGGGGATCGGCCATTATGAGCCGCTGCGCCATTATGCGGAAGTGCACCTGCTGCTGGAACCCGGCCCAAGGGGATCGGGAATCACTTTTGCCAGCGCCTGCCCCTTGGATAGCTTGACGGAGAGCTATCAAAACCTGATCCATACCCATGTGATGGAAAAGGAGCATCGAGGTGCATTAACCGGCGCGCCGCTGACCGATGTAAGAATTACCCTGTTGGCCGGACGCGCCCACTTGAAGCATACGGAGGGCGGGGATTTCCGGCAGGCGGTATACCGGGCGATCCGTCAGGGTTTGGCCGGTGGGGAGAGCCTGCTGCTGGAACCCTATTATGATTTCATCCTGACCGCTCCCTCTGCCTGCCTGGGACGGATTTTGGCGGATATTCAGCGCATGCAGGGCAGTTTTGCGCCGCCGGAGTCCTTGGGCGGTGATACGGTGATCCGAGGCCGGGGACCGGTGAAATACTTCAGCCATTACGGCGCCCAGCTACCGGCCGTCACCCAGGGCAGGGGCTCCATCAGCTTGGTATTCGGCGGCTATGAGGTATGCCGCGACGCGGAGACGGTGATCGCCGAGGCGGACTATCGGATGGAGGGGGATAGGGAAAATCCGCCTGATTCGGTATTCTGCGCCAAGGGGGCCGGCTTTACCGTACCTTGGCAAGAAGTGCCGCAGTACGCCCATATTGATCGAAGCCAATACGTTGCCGTGCTCCGCAGGGTGGGATTGGAATAGCCGCGAAAGGGTGGAAAGCAATTTTGCTTTCCACCCTTTCGCGGTTTGCGCAGGGCGCAACGCCCCAATCAGCGGGGAACATCTCCAATGCTTTTGGGGATGGCATAGGATTGCAGGCTTTTAAGGCATCCGTTCTTCTCATAGAAGGGTTCTATGCCCGGCTGCGCGCCAAAATACAGCATGGTCGGAGTATGCCCCTTGGCAAGCTGCAGCAGGCGGCTGCCGATCCCCTTCTTCTGATAGGCAGGAAGCACGAGCAGCTCCGTTATCGTCCCGAAAAAGTAACCGTCGGTGAGAATGCGCAGGCACCCGACAAGCTGCTCTCCATCGTAGATGGTGATATTCATCGTTTTGGCCAATGCCGCCTGGGTCAGGGGTAGATCATAATCGCCGGGCCAGATTTGGTTGACAAAGCGAATAAACGCCGCAGCGTCCAGGTTTTTGTCGTCTACAATTTCGCGCATGTTCCCATCTCCTCCAATGTGTGTATCGGGGTAAACCTTTTTCCCCAGTATAAAAGAGCGGCGCAATCAAGTAAAGTGGACAGATGGATGAAAATGTGATAACGTGGTTTTATCCGTCAGAAGGAGGCAGGGCACATGGCGATTCGAATAACAAGGGTTTACCGGGAGCATTTTCCGGCTTTGCGCCTGATCGGACAACGCTATACCAACGACGACCGCGGAGAGGACGGCTTTGCCCATCAATGGAATGAATGGCGGCGAGAGGACCGCTTTGATCGGCTAATGCAGGCAACCGGCGTTGCGCCCGTTGATCCGGACACGCTGGGGCTTATGACGGTGCGCGGCGATATGACGGGCTTTACCTATTGGATCGGCCTGTTTTTCCCTGCTGAGACGAAAGTGCCGGACGGATACGATTATCTGGATCTTCCGGAAAGCGACATTGGCGTGGGATGGATTTATGGAAATCCCGAAAACGGCGAAATTTACGGCGGCCCGCCCCATGAGGCGGTGCTGGGCGAAATCGAGAAAGCTGGGCTTGGCTGCCCCCGTAATGACATTACAGGCCCGGGCAGCGATACCTACTGCTTTTTTGAACGGTATAATTGTCCACGCTTTACGCAACCGGACGCAGCCGGCAACGTAACCCTCGACTATGGAAGTTACATGATCTGCGATGAAGATAGAAAAAGGCCTGTCCGTCCCTAAGGAAACGATGCAAAACTTATGACTTGCACCCCAACACGGGAAAACATAAATGCTATGCAAAAGGTTTGCCGATTGCATAGCATTTTTTCATTTCGTTCAGCGGTACATCCCATTTTTTCGGTGCGTCAGCGGGATACCAGGCCCATGATCTTGAGCGCTTGCGATGGCGCAGGTAAGCGTTTGAAAAAGAATAACAGAAATGAATTTTAACCAAAATACGCGGTTCTGCGGAAGGCTGCGCCGCTTACGCGACGCCTCTCCGCTTAAAACTTCATATTTCCCTACATTGGCGCCTTTTTGTGCTGTCCGCACATTTGGGAGCGGTTCAGATGAAACAGTACTTTTCTTTCCAATGGCATATTACAGACGAGTGCGATCAGCGCTGCAAGCACTGCTACATTTTCTCTGAGAATAGCTGCAAAAAGCTGGATGCAATGAGCTGGGAGCAGATGCAGGATACATTTTACAACTGCCTGGATTTCTGCGAGGTTCATGACCGGCTGCCATATTTCTATATAACAGGCGGTGATCCGATTCTCCATCCGGATTTCTGGAAGCTGCTTGGGCTGATGAAGCAGCAGAACATCCCATTCACCATTCTTGGCAATCCGTTTCATTTGAATGATGAGGTTTGCCGTAAGCTGAAAGAATACGGTTGCCAGAAATATCAGCTTTCTCTGGATGGCCTGCGAGAAACTCACGATTGGTTCCGCCAACCCGGCAGCTTTGACATCACGCTTGAGAAGATAGGCTGCATTAACCGCGCCGGTATCAGAAGCGTGATTATGACTACGGTCTCCGGCGCCAACATCGATGAGGTGCCGGATATCATCGATGCAGCGGTAGAGGCCGGGGCAAATGTTTTCGCCTTTGCGCGCTATTGCCCCACCAGCGAAGAGCGGGACGTTGGCATCGAACCAATGCGTTACCGCAAGCTGCTGGAAACCTGCGATAGAAAATTTCGGGAATATGAGGCCGCAGGATGCGAAACCTATTTCAACAAAAAGGATCATCTGTGGACGCTATATGCGTATGAAACCGGCGCCTTTAAGCTTCCCGAGGCTGCGGAGGAAGGGATGATCTATGGTGGCTGCAACTGCGGAAACTGCCACCTGACGATTCTCCCGACCGGGGATATATATGCCTGCCGCCGGGTGCAGAACAGTAAGGTCGGCAATGTATTTTCGGACCGGCTTGCAGACGTTTGGGTATGCCAAATGGAAAGCTACCGGGATTATAGCAAATTTGAGAAATGCGCGAAATGCGAACTGATGGCATGGTGCCGGGGATGTCCGGCTGTGGCCAGCGGCGAGGGTGGAAATTTCTACGCTGCCGACCCGCAGTGCTGGCATGAGATCAAGACGGAGGTGATAGCATGACCCCGGCAACCATGAGAGCGGTCCTATTATCAGAGCCGACTCCTGCGGAGCAGGTAAGGCTGACGGAAGTTCCTATTCCGCAGATTCGGCCGGGATGGGTGCTGGTAAAGGTAAAGGCTTTCGGGCTGAACCACTCTGAGCAAATTCTCAGGCTCAGTGAGATCCGCGCAGCGTATATCAATAAGCCCATTATTCCGGGCATTGAATGTGCGGGAGAGATTGCCGATCCTTCGGACAGCCGTTTTCAGCAGGGAGAGCAGGTTGTTGCATTCATGGGAGGAATGGGACGCAGCTTTCACGGAAGCTACGCAGAATATGCGCTGCTTCCGGCAAGCCGTGTATTTTCCATCCGGACAGATTTATCCTGGACGGAGATGGCGGCTGTTCCAGAAACCTATTTTACCGCATGGGGATCCCTCTTTGAATGCCTGGATTTAAAAAAAGAGGATACCCTATTGATCCGCGGCGGCACCTGCGCGCTGGGATACGCCGCCATACAGCTGGCAAAAGTGGTGGGCTGCCATGTGATTGCAACTACACACAGGGAAAGCAAGCTAGCGCGATTGGAGAATGCAGACGAGGCGATTCTGGATGCCGGAACGCTGGTAGGAACGCTCCACGGTGTGACAAAAGCGTTGGAACTGGTCGGCCCGAAAACACTCCGTGACACCTTGCAATGTATGGAAAAGGGCGGAATTGTCTGCAATACTGGAATCCTTGGAGGGATATATGCGCTGAACGGTTTCGACCCCATCAAGGAGATCCCCAACGGCGTATATTTGACGGGGTTCTTTTCCAACTTTCCTACGCAGCAAACGGTGGAGTCGATTTTTTCATTGATTGCTTGCCATCATCTAGAGCCAGCCGTAGGCGCTATATACGCGTTCTCGGATATTGGGAGGGCGCTTTCGGATATGGATAATCATAAGGTGGACGGCAAGATCGTTGTACGCGTGGATCACGAGAATAATTAAGGATTTTCGAGAAATTTTCAATTGTATCCGGCATGTATCAGGACGTTATCATGGCTTTATGCCCCTCAAGGTGCCTCCGGATTTTCCATTGGCCGCGGCCAAATAAATCTATGCCAAAGCGCTTATTCCGTTTCTTTCAAGAAAACCTGCGGACTCAGGAAGTCCGCAGATAGAAGGGCGCTACGATTGAAGTTGACCGAGCGTGTGTGGAGACAATCCGAATGCTGCTTTATGATAATCCTATTAGGAATGCGGAAAAACCGGCGGGACAAAAGTCGCGCCGGTTTCCTCGGGAATAGTATTTGCTTTCATATAAATCCGTTCCCCTATGGGTTGCCTCTTTTCTTTTATCCTTGTGGCAAAATCACAGGTTCCGTTTCAGCACGGGTCTGTGGGGGATAGACCCGCGTAAGGCGGCGTATCACGATAAGATAGGCCGGAATCAGGAAAATGCAGGCGAACACCCAAGCAATAGGGTTGGCATAGCAGACGGCGCCGAAACCGAAAAGACCGGCTAGCAGGAATCCGACCAGTGCGCGCGCCACCAGCTCAAAGGCGCCGGCGGCCATGGCAGGCACCGAATATCCCAAGCCCTGAATGGAATTGCGCAGAATCAAAAGCGCGCCCAGCATGGGATAAAATAGCGCGTTCACCCGCAAAAATTGCTGGATATAGTCCAAAATCATCGTTTCGCTAGCGCTGATAAAGAGCAAGGAAATGAAGCGTCCGGCAAAGCAGGAAACAGCCCAAGCCACTACGCAGCAGCCCATGGAGATGAGAAGGCTGTTGCGCACGCCGACCTTTACGCGGTCGATACGCCCGGCGCCAAGATTTTGACCACAAAAAGTAGCCATTGTCAAGCCCAAGGTCTCCATCGGTTGCGTGACGATCATCTGCACTTTGCCGGCGGCGGTAACCGCCGCGACAACGCTGGAACCCAGGGCGTTCACCGCGCTTTGCAGGATAATGGAACCGATTGCAGTGATGGAAAACTGCAGCGCCATGGGCAGCCCCATGTAAAGCAGTCGGCCCATGATCCGAAACTCGATCTTGCACTCGTCGCGGGAGGCGGCAAGGATGGGTAGTTTGCGGCGCATATAGACGAAACAAAGCGCGGCGGATACAGCCTGGGAAATGACGGTGGCGTAGGCCGCTCCGGCTACGCCCCAAGAAAAGTTCAGGATAAAGACCAGATCCAGCACCACGTTCAGCAGGCTGGCTAGGATCAGGAAATACAGCGGCGTCCGGCTGTCGCCTAAGGCCCGCCATATGCCGGAAAAGAGATTGTAAAAGAGAACAGAGAAGATTCCCCCAAAGATGACCACAATGTAGCGGTAGGCGTCGTCGATAATGTTGGCGGGTGTCTGCATCAGCTCCAGGATGGGGCGCGTGAGCAGTACGGTGAGCGTGGTCAGCGTCACGGTGATCAGGATGGAAAGATAATAGGCGTTCATCACGCAGCGGCGCATCCGTTTATAGTCGCCTGCGCCGAAGGATTGAGCAACCGGGATACAAAATCCGCTGCACATACCCAGCACAAAGCCGATTACAAGGAAGTTCAGCGAGCCGGTAGCGCCCACCGCCGCCAGCGCATCCACGCCGATGCACTGGCCGACGATGATGCTGTCCACCATGTTATAAAGCTGCTGAAAGAGGTTGCCGATTACAATCGGGATGGAGAAGCTGACGATCAGCCTTGTCGGGCTGCCGTAGGTCATATCCTTGACCATTGATTTATATCACGCCTTTCAAAAAATACCCCCTGCTTCGGGTCTGGGGGAATAAGCATAAAAAGAAAGGGGACAAACCCCTTCCTTAGAGAACCGGGTTTAGCGCCCGGCAGATACGAGCTCCAGCGTTTCGCCCGGAGCGAGCAGAATACGGCCCTGAGCCTGGAAAGCCTCGGCCATATCCCGATCGTACAGCGCGCCGGGCTTCACATGGATGGGAATGGTATGGGCGGCGCCAATCAGCTCGGCGCAGAGGGATGCCTCACGGGCATTCATGTTATACACGCCGTCGATGGGCAGCAGCGCGTAATCCAAGTGCATGCCGCTCAGTTGATTCCCCATGGCGTCAGTGCGGCTGGTATCGCCTGCAGCATATAGCTTAACGCCATCAAGCTTGAGCACATAGCCCACGCACGCATTCCGGTCGTGGTTTTGATTATAGGCTGGAACGGCGCTGATCGCTACCCCTTTACAGGAAAAGCGGCGATACTCGCCGTCAACCAGCGCCTCAGCATGGGTAATGATCGTGACATCCGGCTTTTTAGGCGCCTTGGCCAGGTCGGTGTGGTCATAATGATCGTGGGTGACCAGGATAAGGTCGGCGGGCAGGTCATATCCCATGCCTGCATAGGGATCCACATAGATGACCGTGCCGTCGTTGGTTGTGATACGGAAACTTCCGTGACCCTGATAAAGCAGCTGCGCCATATTGGATTGCCCTCCCCGTTTATTGCTCTGCATAACTATACCGCAATGGCCGGATTTTGAATAGTCGGTATTTTATATGATTTATCGGCCTGCTTTTCGCCTCATACGGAAAAAGTCAAGCTTATGCCGGCGCCTCAGATTCAGCGGTTGCCTTAGAAGGGCTTGGTTGGTCATAATATTGGGCCTGAGCCTGCCAAAGCTCGGCATATTTTCCGCCGGGTTTGGCCAGAAGGGCCGCATGCGTTCCGTATTCCACCAACTGCCCCTGGTCGAATACGGCAATTTCGTCGCAGAAACGGCAGGAAGCCAAGCGGTGCGAGATAAAAATCGCGCTGTGTTGGCCGGTAATATCTTTCAAACGGGTATAGATTTCGTGCTCCGCGACGGGATCCAGCGCGGCGGTCGGTTCATCCAGCACGAGAAAAGGCGCATCCTTATACAGTGCGCGGGCCAGCGCGATGAGCTGGGCTTCGCCGCCGGAGAGCTCGATGCCCTGCGAATCATAGCTTTTGTATAATATGGTATCCAAACCCTTAGGAAGCGAGGCCAAGCGCGGACCGAAACCCACGCGAGTTAGCACCTGGCGGATGCGGTCTTCATCATAGGGGCGCCCGGCCGCGACATTTTCACCAATAGGAAGGGAGAAGAGAGAAAAATCCTGAAATACAACGGAGAAGAGATCGATATATTGGTCGTAGCGGTACTTGCGGATATCAATCCCGTTGAGCGTAATGGTGCCTTCCGTAGGGTCGTAGAGTCGGCAAAGCAGCTTGATAAAGGTCGTTTTCCCAGAGCCATTGGGCCCAACCATGGCCAGCCGATGCCCACAGCGCAGCTGAAGCGATACGTCTTTGAGCGCGTATTCAGACGCGCCAGGATATCGGAAGCTGACGTGATGAAAGGCAAATACGTAATCGTTATCATCGCGCTTTTCGGTAGGCAGCGAGCCCTGATACTTGGGATTGGGCAAATCCAGAAGCGTGAAGAGCGGGGTAAGATACTGATCGTTCTCCCAGAACTCCCGCAGCTGCGCCGTGCAGCCCGCTAGGCCGTTTAGCAGCTGATTGAGCGCCCCAGCGTATTGGATTACGCTGCCTGCAGGATAGAGGCCACCTAAGGCGCGCAAACCCACAAAGAGATAGACAAGGCCGGTAACAACGGCTTGAGCGGTCTCGGTGAGCCCAAAGCTGAGATAGCGAAGACGCTGGCTTTTTTGCAGACCCGGAAAGAACAGATGTACGCGCAGCATATCCATAATTGCGTTTGCTTGGCGGTAGATCCGAATATCTTTTCCTGCTTGCCCCGGCTGCATATACGTTTCATAGTAATCGCGATAGCGCCCCCTATCGGGCTGATTTTCTATTTGAGTAAAAAAGCGACGGGATATGTGGTTGGATACCCAAAGTGCGCCGACGACGGTTAAGATAATCGGCAGTAGAAGTAGCGCCGTCCCGCCGATTCCCAGTAGCCCGTCTTGACGGGCGGATGGGGTGGTAAAGAGGCCTGCCAGCAGGATCGCAGAAATCAAGCAGCTGAAAATCGATTGGGCCATGCCGTCCAGCAGGTCAAAAAGGCAGCATAGGCCTCCGCCACGCAGTCGGGCATAGAAAGCGATCTGTTCCAAAAGCGAGGTGGCCTGTGGATGCTCAGTATAGCTGTAATCCATTGAGGAATACTGCCGGGCGGTAATCCAATAGGCCATAGCCAACGCGTGCTGCATGCAGGCACTAAGCTGACGGGACGTTATAGCTAATAGGATCGCAATAACAAAGGCGGAACCGATGGCCATAGCTACGTAAAAAACCAGGTTGGCGATCTCACGAGGTCCGGCAAGCTCGTTGAGGATAAGGGCGGAAAGCCTGAGGGAGATAAGCGGGCCAGACGAAGTGAGCAATGCCTTTAGCAGCGTAAAGGGGATAAAACTATGATCCAATTGATTCAGCATTTTATAGCCGCGCAGTGTTGTACGCCAGCAGGCACGCATGCGATTGAGCCGTTTACCCATGATCATTCCGCCTCCGTTGTCTGAGTCTGGTAATAGCTGCTTTGCAGCTGATACATGGATGCATAAGGACCATCAGCCTTTAGCAGGGTATCGTGGTCGCCAGTTTGCGCCAAGCGTCCCTTCTCTAGTAGCAGAATTCGATCGCAGAATCGGGTGCTGGCCAGCCGGTGGGAGATATACAGAGAGGTTTTATGCTCTGCCAGCCGGTGGTATTGCCGGTAGGTTTCCTGCTCAGCCAGGGGATCCAGTGCCGCCGTAGGTTCATCCAGGATTAGGATAGGCGAATCCCGATATAGCGCTCGAGCCATAGCCAGCTTCTGTAGTTCGCCTCCAGAAAAATCGACGGCTCCAGGCGTCAACGATGCGACCAGCGGCGTATCTATCCCCTTAGGTAGCCGATCTACCACATCTTGCAGGCCCACCTGCTGTATGCACCGGATAACTTTGGCGCGATCGATCTTTTCCGGCGCCGCCTGGGATACGTTGACCGCAACGGAAGCAGGTAAAATGTGAATATCCTGAAACACCGGAGCTAATAGGGCTATATAAGACTCTGGTTCCAGAGATTGTAAATCTTGACCGTTGAGATAGATGGTGCCGCTAGTTGGCGTATACAGGCCACAGAGCAGCTTGACCAGCGTGGTTTTACCAGCGCCGTTCATACCGACCAAGGCTATCTTTTCGCCCGGATGGAGGGTAAAACTGATATGCTCCAGCGCCGGCTTGTCAGCACCAGGGTAACGGTAGCTGACATCTTCAAACCGGATCTCCGGCGGGCTGCACTGCGACAGGGAGGGGCGAACACCCGTGGAGTAACGGCGGCTGGGCAGATCAAGAAAGGCGCGGACCTTGGATAGCGACCAACTGGAGCGCAGAAGCAGACTGCCATTTTCCAGGATCAGCGAGATCCAGGAGGCAAAACCATTGATGGCCGCAAAGATTAGGACAAAATCGCCCAGAGAGAGTTGGCCAGCCAGCAACTGCTGGATCAGATAGAGGTATGCCAGTCCGTCGCGTAGCAAAATCAGCAGGGCGTTAATCAGCTGCGCACCCATTTGGCGGTTGCCAAGGGATTTGCATTCCCGATAGGAATGCTTCATTACGCTGCGTATCATTGCATCCAGCCATCCGGTTAGCGAATAAAGCCGGATATCCTTGGCATATCCTTTTTCCTGCATCCAAGTCAGCAGATTCCATAATTTCTGGTTGGTATAGGCGTGACGGGAATAGAATCCTTGTTCAAAACGCTGTACCCAGGCCAGCGCGAAGGCGTTGATGACGGCGGAAAAGAGCATCAACGCCAACACCAGTGGATGCAGCTGTGTGATAACGCCGCCGTAAACCAAGAATCCCAGCAACCCGGCAACCAGCTGGGTCAGCAGCGTGGGAAAGCGCAGAGCCAGTGCGGGGGAGGCCACGCCGCCCTGAAGCTCCTGACGGGCTTCTGCCATCAGGCGCAGCACGTCAGGATCCTCCATTTGTTCGTAATCCATCTCCATAAGTTTAGCGTAACGCTTAAGCGTTAGGATTTTATATAAACCAATATGATGAAGGGTTAGATTAAGGGTATAACCGTTAGCCAACGTAGCCAATGTTAAGGCCGCAGATGCTAGGGCGACCGGTATGATAAATTCAGCCGGGGTATGAGCGTGCTCCAGCGCATCCAATACCACCTTCGGTAGCATCATAGCTAGATATGGCGCAGCCACTTGGGTCAGCGGGGTCAGCAGCATACATAGCGTGTCGGCAGGACTATCCTGCATGAGCAGGGAAAAGGCATACTTCATATTTCCAAAGAGACGATAGGCGGAATTCCCTTTTTTCATGGCGCAGCCTCCTTTCTTATAGCTTTACGTTAACATCCATCGGCCATAAATAGGAAAAACGCGCGCGAAAGGTATCCTTTCGCACGCAAATGGCAGACGTTATATCGGAATCAGAAGCTCGGTGGTAAAGACGCCGTCCTCGTCGGCCTGTTCGATGTAGCCGCCTAATTTTTTTACTGTCTGACGCACACGCATTAATCCTAGGCCATGACCAGCACCCCGGGCGCTTACATAGAAGCCGGCCCGCTTTTGCGGGCGAGAAGGGGAAGAGTTGGTGATGGAAAGATAGAACTGTCGCTGACGGATGCAAAGATATAAGCGCAAAAATCGGTCGTCAGGTTCCGGGCAGCGCAAACAGGCTTCCACAGCGTTATCCATCAGGTTACCCAGTATGACGCAAAGCTCCACCTGTGAAATTGGAATCGATTCAGGCAGCTGAGCCTTAGCATGAATCTGGACGCCTTGGTAACGGGCCACAGATAGCTTGCTGTTCAATACGGCGTCGGCGGTGAGGTTCCCGCTTTTGATGATGGGATCAATAACAGTTAAGTCCTCGTCTAGCTTCTGCAGATATTCGTCGAGAAGTTCGTTTTGTCCAAGCGCTCGGTAGGCTTTCATGGTTTGGATATGATTACGGTAATCATGTCGCCAGCCACGCATCTGTTGATAGATATGCTGCACCTCTTGGGTATGCCGCGTAATGAGGGCGATCTGCTGATCCTGCAGGTGCTGCCGGGCACGCAGATAGGCGATCACTCCCAACGCGGCCAACAGGCAGACCAGCAAAGCGGTTGCCGTGATCCATGCCCAGATCATATTGAACACTCCCGAAAATAACCCATTAGCGCATGGTTTGCTGCTTCATATCGTTTCCGGCTCAAGGGTAAAGATTGCCCGTTTTCCAGCAACACCGTATCGCGGGTGATGCGCCGGATATAACGCAGCGCAACGAGATAAGAACGGTGACACCGAAAGAATCCTTCTCCTAGATCAACCTCCAGTTGCCGCATCGGCTGGCGGAGCGCATAGCTTTTCCGGATCGTGTAGAGCATGACGGTATGCGATAACGCTTCCAGATAAAGAATTTCATCAATGGGGATTTGCTCCAGCGCACCGTCAATTTCTAAAACGACGGTACGACGCTGTCGATCCAATGACTCCAACGCCCGGTTCAGGGTAGCGAATAGCTTTTTTTCGTTTACCGGCTTAAGCAGGTAGTGCAGCGCATCGACTTCGTAGCCCTGATCCATGCAGTCGTTGAAAGCCGTAATGAAAATAATGACCAGCTGCCCACCGCTCTGGCGGAGCCTGCGGGCCAGCGCAACACCGTCCATGCCAGGCATCTGAATATCCAAAAGAAGGATGTCGAAGACAACGCCGGACGACCAATCAAAGTAAAAGGCTTCCGCCGTCGTATAGGGCTGAACGCAAAGCGTAATCTCCCTTTGATTCGCCCAGCAGCTGGCCAAAGCCGTAAGATACTGCACCTGCGCCGGATCATCGTCGCATACAGCAACCCGCAGCATCAGGATTCCCCCTTTTCTCGCTTACCTTTTACTATAGCAAAGGGCAGCGGACAAAACAAGACGTATAACAAGACGGGAAGGCGGGCTGCGCCATTTAGAAAAAAAACGGCGCGAAGCGCCGTTTGTGGTAGAGAAATCTTATGAGCCGCCTAGATAGGCTTTTTTGATGGAGTCGCTCTCAATGAGTTCACGCCCCGTGCCGGAAAGGGTAATCCGCCCGGACTCCAGCACATAGGCACGCTGGGCAATCTGCAGGGCCATTTCCGCGTTTTGCTCTACCAGAAGAATGGTGGAGCCGCTTTCGTGTAGCTCGCGGATAATTTGGAAAATCTGCTCCACCAGGATCGGAGCTAAGCCCATGGAGGGTTCATCCAGCATCAGCAGCTTAGGATGACTCATGAGCGCACGGCTTATGGCCAGCATTTGCTGTTCTCCGCCGGAGAGTGTGCCGGCAATCTGGTTGCGGCGTTCCTTCAGCCGTGGAAAGCGGCGAAACACATCCTCAAGATCGCCCTCGGCAACCCTTTTGTGAATATATGCACCCATCTCTAAGTTTTCCTGAACGGTCATCTGCAGGAAGATACGGCGCCCTTCCGGGACGTGCGCCAATCCTTTGCCAAGCAGCCGATAGCTTTCGCAATGAGTAATATCCTCGCCGCAGAAGGTAATGCTGCCGGTGCGGGAGCGCAGGAGCCCGGACAGTGTTTTTAGCGTGGTAGACTTACCGGCGCCGTTGGCGCCGATCAGCGCGACGACCTCGCCTTCGTCGACGGAAAAGGATACGTCCTTTAGGGCGTGGATTTTCCCATAATAGACGTTAAGCGACTGCACATCAAGCATCATCTTTTTTTGCCCCTTTCCTGCCTAAATAAGCCTCGATTACGGTAGGATTGGATTTGATATCCTCCGGTGTGCCTTTGGCGATAATTTTACCGTAATCCAGCACGCATATCCCCTCACATATGCCCATAACGAGGTTCATATCATGCTCGATCAACATGATGGCGATTCCAAAGGTATCGCGGATTTTTCTAATGTTCTCCATGAGCTCCTGGGTTTCCGAAGGATTCATGCCTGCGGCAGGTTCGTCCAGCAGCAGGATCTTGGGCTGGGTGGCTAGCGCGCGAACGATTTCCAGCCGGCGCTGTGCGCCATAGGGAAGGCTCCCAGCTGGTACGTCTGCCAATTGCTCCAGCGCGAAGATGTTCAGCAGGTCAAGGGCAGCCTGCTTGGACTGCCGCTCAGCCTTGCGGTAACCGAAGCCATGGGTGATGGCGGCGACTAGGTTCTCCTTTGTGGCGTTGTGCAGGCCTACCCGCACATTGTCCAGTACGGACATATTGGAAAACAAGCGGATATTCTGAAAGGTACGGGCGATGCCCATCTTATTGACCTGCGCGGTGGTTTTCCCGGCGGAAGAAAAGCCATTGATCATGATGGAGCCGCGGGTAGGCGTATAGACGTTGGTCAGTAGGTTGAAGACCGTCGTCTTGCCCGCACCATTAGGGCCGATCAGCCCAGCAATTTCCGTTTTTCCGATGGTTAGTGAGAAATCGTCCACGGCGGTAAGCCCGCCGAAATCTATGCCTAGATGATGCGTCTCCAGGACAGGAATTTCCTTTACATCCCGCTCCGGTACATAGGCTCCGCTGGGGTAGGGCACTAGAGGAGAATCGGGGATACGCGGCTTAGGGCTACTCATCAGCGGACGCCTCCTTTCGGGATGGTTTGCGGGTAAGGAAACGGAAAAGATTTGGCAGCGAGATGCGCCCCTTGAGTTCGGCAAAACGAGGCGAGGCGTTCAGCAGCATAATCGCAATCAGCAGCACGGAATAAGCCAGCATGCGGAAATCAGAGAAATCACGCAAAACTTCCGGGAGCATCTGCAGCAGAATGGCCGCGATGATCGACCCTCGGACGGAGCCCATGCCGCCCAGCACGACGATTACCAGAATTTCAATGGACATATTGTAGTCGAACGTGGCCGGCTTCACATTGGCGAAGCTATGGCCGTACAGACAGCCGGCCGCTCCAGCGAAAAATGCGGCGATCATAAATACGATCAGCTTGAAATAAGTGACGTTGATGCCAGTAGATTCGGCCGCAATACGGTTATCGCGGATGGCCATGATCGCGCGTCCATAGCGGGATGATTTCAGGTTCATCATCACAATGACGGTGATTAGGACCAGGACAAAGGCAAAGGGCAGCAGATCTTTCGTGTTAGAATAAATCGATCCGGTATTCAAACCCAACGCGCCGCCGGTAAATTTCAGGTTGGTGATGAGGTTTTTGATAATTTCGCCGCAGGCCAGCGTTACGATCGCTAGATAATCGCCTTTCAGCCGTAACGCGGGCAAGCCAATGATAAAGCCGAAGACTGCAGCGACCAGGCCGCCTACCAGCATGGATAGAGGCAGCCGCAGCGCCAGAGGCAGGCCGCCGGATAGCGCGATGGAGAGCAAGCAGCCGCTGAAGAGGCCTACTGACATGAAGCCGGCATGCCCTAAGGACAGTTCGCCCAGCAGGCCCACCACCAGGTTCAGGGAGACGGCCATCACAATATAGGCGGAAATGGAAATCAGCATATTGGACATCTGCCTGCTGGCATGATTGGTGTACACCAGGATACCAACGACGGCATAAGCAATGACGAGCGCGGCCAGGGTAAGGCCATTTTTGTTCAGAAGATTTCGTATACGCAGCTTGCTCATGGCTATACCTTCTCCTTGATCTGCCTGCCTAGCAGGCCGGTCGGCTTCACGACAAGGATAAGAACCAGCACGCCGAAAACAATTGCGTCGGACCACAGCGTTGAGATATAGGTCTTGGAGAACTGCTCGATCATACCAAGCAAGATACCGCCCAGCATCGCGCCGGGAATAGAGCCGATTCCCCCGAATACAGCGGCGGTGAAAGCCTTAATGCCGGGCATTGCTCCCGTGGTGGGCTTAATATAAATATAAGTAGCGCCGTAGAAGATGCTGGCGACAGCGGCCAGGGCGGAGCCGATGGCAAAGGTTAAAGTAATGGTTTTATTGGTGCTGATCCCCATCAATTCGGCCGCTTCTTTATCCTCCGATACGGCGCGCAGCGCCTTTCCCACGCGGGTTTTGTTGATAAACAGCGTTAACCCTACCATGATGACCGCCGTAGCGGCCAAGGTGACCAAAGTGATGCCGTCGATGACCACCGCACCGAGATGGAGCTCAGGTAGCGTGATGAGGGTAGGAAAGGCCTTTTGCTCTGAACCGAAAAGAAGAAGGGCCAGGTTCTGCAGCAGATAGCTGACGCCGATAGCCGTGATTAGGACGGAAAGCGGCGGCGCTTGCCGCAGCGGCTTATAGGCAAGCCGTTCAATCAGCACGCCCAGCAGCACGCAGACGACGATGCTCATCAGCGCAGCGACCAGTGGAGGCATGCCCAGCTGGAAAGCTGCGACGATCACCGTATAGGCGCCAACCATGATGATGTCCCCATGGGCAAAGTTCAGCATCTTTGCAATACCGTAAACCATCGTATAACCCAGCGCGATCAGCGCGTAGATGCTTCCCAGGCTTAAGCTGCTGATCAGGGTCTGAATAAAGTGTGTCATCGTTTCTTCCTTCTTATAAAAGCGTTCCCTTCCGGCGGGACCACCGGCCGGAAGGGAATGCAGTCAACGAATCAGTGGATAAGGGCCGTGTCTATTTGGTGTAAAGCACAGCGGCGCCGTCGTGGATGATCATGGCCTTCGCGTCTTTTACGGTTTCGCCTTCCGCCGTCCAGGTCATCGTACCCGTCACGCCGTCCACCGTAATCTCGGGCATGGCGGCTACCAGCTTGCTGTTAAAATCGGCGGCGGAGGGATCGGTAACGCCGGATTTTTCAATGGCCGCCTTGATCGCATAGATGGCGTCATAGCCGTCGGCGGCAAATTGATCGGGCGTCGCATCGCCATTGGCCTGCTTATAGGCCTTTACAAAGGACTGCACGTTTTCCGCCGGGTCATCCGCGGCAAAGGGCGTAAGCAGCATAACGTTTTCGGCAACGGAAACGTCAGAAACCTTGCCCAAGATGCCGTCAAGGCCATCGCAACCAAAGTATACCGTGCCTTCCGGAAGCTTACCGGCGGCCTGCGTGAGGAAGGTAGAGGCTTCGGCTGCATAGATCGGAATAAAAACGAGCTTTGCCCCGGAATCCTTAATCGCATTTATCTGCGTGGAGAAATCCGTGCTTGTATCCTTTGTGAAGGTCTGCACCTCCTTGATGGTGATATTGGAAGCCTGGCACTGCGCTTCAAAGGCGCGGTAGAGACCCACTGAATAATCAATATCGCTTTGATAGAATACGGCAACCTCCGTAGCCAGCTGATTATCGGCGATATAGTTGGCCGAGGCCGTACCTTGGGAGGAATCGGTGAAGCAAACGCGGAAAGCGCTGTCGTTCCCCGTGATGGCGGCATCAGCAGAGGCGGAAGGCGTTAGCACCAGCAAGCCATCTTCCTTGGCTGCGGCGACGATCGAAGCTGTTTCACCGGAGAGCACGCCGCCTAAGGATACATCCATGCCCTGGTCGATCAGCTTGCCATAAGCGGCGACTGCACTGTCGGGATCCCCGGCGGAATCCTGATAATTGAGCACGAGTTTCATGCCGTTTACACCGCCGGCAGCGTTGATTTCATCGACGGCAATCTGCGCGCCATTGCGGGCGGCGGTGCCATAGTTGGCATAGTCGCCGGTCAGCGGCCCGATTCCGCCGATGAGCACCTCTTTTTCGCCGGAAGCGCTGGCGTTTTCCTGGGGGGCCGTGGCTTGATTATCCTGCGCCGGTGTGCTGCAGCCGGTCATGCCTACGAGCAGCGCTCCGGCAGCGAGCGCGGTGAAGAACCGTTTTGTCGTCGTTTTCATTTCCTTCTTCTCCTCATATGAATATTTATTTCAAGCTGCAAGCAGCTTCAAACATCCCAATGGCCTGCTGTAAAAGAAAAGCGGCTTTGCCGGAAGCAATGCCGCGTAAACGCTTTCCTGAACCCTCACCGGGGAGACAGGCGGCTTTCCTGCTTTCGGCAGAAATTCATGAACCATACGCTGACTACAATGGGAAGCCACAGTCGAATGGATACGAATACCGCCAGCAAGCAGACAATAAGAAAAAGGGACGCGGCCATAAAGGCAGCGTCCATCAACTTGGCATAAGGTTTGCGAGAGGAAGTAGCCGTGCAAGAATTTGCATGGAGATATGCATGCTTTGCTTGATAAGCGCTAAACATCTTTCCGGCTCCCCTCTTTTGATTTTATCCTATTCTAGTCATTCTGTGTGCAATTGTCAAGATGAAAATTGAACCAAAGACAATTTATACCTTGCAAATTTAACAGAATGCATCTCGAATTCCTGCAAAACCAGCGGCTTAAGCCTCCGTTAGCCGGTTGGCCAGCGCTTCCAGTGCCGCCTCGTCGGCAGGCTTCATGGAGGAACGGATCGAGATAAAGGGCTCCACTATGTTCAGCGCCTTCATCCCTTCTAGAATGGCTTTCATGCATTTCCCAGCGGAGGGGGCCCAGCTGCCGTTTTCAATCAGCGCCAGCGTGCGCTTCTGGTAGGCCTTGGCCTTCAGATGCAGCAAAAAATCCTCCATGCAGGGGAACACGCCGCCATCGTAGGAGGCTGCGGCCAGCACGAGGCGGTCATATCGGAAGGCGTCCTCCACCGCTTCAGCCATATCGCAGCGAGCCAAATCGTGCAGCACGACCTTGGGCGCGCCTTTGGCCTCGAGCAGCCCGGCCAGCTTACGGGCAGCTTCGGCCGTATGACCATGGATGGAGGCGTATGCAATGACAACCCCCTGGTCCTCGGGTTCGTAGCGGCTCCACAGATCATATTTGCCGATATAATATCCCAAATTCTCCTTGAGAATGGGGCCGTGCAGCGGGCAAATAATGGCAATATCCAGCGAAGCGGCTTTTTTCAGCAAGGCTTGCACCTGGGCGCCATATTTGCCGACGATATTGAAATAGTAACGACGCGCTTCGCAGTCCCAGGGTTCGTCGACGGATAGCGCACCGAATTTGCCGAAGCCGTCGGCAGAAAAAAGGATCTTTTCGGTCTGCTCATAGCTAACCATGACCTCCGGCCAATGCACCATAGGCGCCATGAAAAACTGGAGGGTATGCCGGCCCAGGCAGAGCGTGTCGCCTTCCTTCACGACGATGCTGCGTCCGGTTAGGTCTACCGTAAAAAACTGGCCGATCATCGTAAAGGTTTTGGCATTGCCCACCACCTGCATCGTGGGATACTTTTCAGCCAGAAGCTGAATGTTGGCAGCGTGATCAGGCTCCATGTGAGAGACGATAAGATAATCCACCGTCCGCCCTTGCAGCACCCGATCCAGGTTATCCAGCCATTGCTGGGTAGCACGGGTATCGACCGTATCCATCACGGCAACCTTGTCGTCTAGGATTACGTAGCTGTTGTAAGACACGCCATTGGGTACGACGTATTGGCTCTCGAAAAGATCGATGGTCGTGTCATCAGCGCCCACGTAACGTATGGAATCGGTAATGGTGATATCCTTCATATGTGACATCCTCCCTTCAAAACTGCATTCAACCGGAGGCCCGTTTTATGCCATCCCGGCGAAGTCCGTCTATCATTATACCCGGTAAAAGGCCTGTTTTCAAGGTCGTATGAATGGCACAAACCAAGGCCTGGCGAAATGCAGATCGTTGGGCTGTCATTTATAGGGAAAAGCGGTTTTGCTTTGAGCGCTTACCGATTTTGTGATCGCTAGATGCAGCAAGGCCGTTACACGGGCGGCGGGTCAAGTTGGAGCAGCCTGTCGTAGATGCTGGCAAGCTGCGCCCGGACGGCCTTATTGGCTCCGCGCGCTAGGTTTTTCAGCAGACTGTCCTGTCCCCATCGAATATCGGCGCTCCAAAATGCGCGAATGATTGCCACCAAATAGGGATAAAGCCGGCTATGGGCGGCGGAAAAGGGCCGTTCGGTGCTGTATCCATGAAGGAAAGCGGGAAGGATAAACTGCTCCGGGCAGTCTCCGTAGCTGTCCGGATACGCCATAAGGCGGGACACGAACAGCGCCTGCATGACGGCGTCGCAGAACAGGTGGTTATCACCGCAACGATTAAAATCGAAAACGCCTAGGGCGCCGGCGTCTGTGCGGTATAGGTTGCAGTCGCTCATGTCTCCTTGAACCGCATAGCGGGGTTCAAGGCAGAGCGGAGAGAGCAGGGCTTTATACGCCCCCAACTTACGAACGATTTTTTCATACATGTCGCCGTCTATTGCGGAAAGCTCCCTGCCGTGGGCGATGAAGTCCGAATCGAGAAAGAGGCTGTTGTGGGTAAAGGGATCGAACAGCACCCCGTTGTCCACATGAAAGGCGGTGCGCTCGGCAATATGATGCATGTTTGCCAGAAGCCGACCCGCCATTTCGGCCGCTTCAGCGTCGAAGACCTGCAGCTCACCCTCCACGAATTCTTCAACCGTGACAATGACAGGATATCCACCGATCGAATACCATTTGGCATAGTCCGCTCCGTTGCGGTATAGGGTGGGTGTAATAATCCCGTTTGCCCTTAGCACGGCGGCGAACTGGCTTTGACGCTCTACTAAAGGCAGGGATACGTCGGATTCGTTTTTCAGGCGGATTACGAGGGCGGTCCCGTCGCTAAGGCAAGCTTTGACGATCAGACGCACTTGCTCCGGCGTATCCTTGCACCGCTCTAATTCGGTAAACGATACCGCCTTTTGCGTTACGCCGTAGTCGCTTAGAATAGCGGCAATATCGCCCATGGTAACGGTGAACATGAAAATCTCCTGATTCTTTGATAGACCCTGCTCGATTCGGTGAATCACGCATGGATTCTCTCGTGGACTCAAGCAACCGGCCCCGTTGGGGGCTTGGGTTTTAGCTGCACAGAGGAAAAAGGGCCGGATGGAGTGTTTCCAACCGGCCGTAAAATGTTAGAATTCGGCGTTATGTACTGTGCGGGGGAAGGATTGCACGTCGCGGATGTTGGCCATGCCGGTTAGATACATGATCGCCCGCTCAAATCCTAGGCCATAGCCGGCGTGGCGCACTGTGCCATAGCGGCGCAGATCCAAATACCACTGGTAATCCTGCATATTCATACCGAGCTCCTGCATGCGGCCTTCCAATAAATCCAGTCGCTCCTCACGCTGGCTGCCGCCAATGATCTCCCCGATTCCGGGTACCAGCAGGTCAGTAGCGGCTACGGTCTTGCCGTCATCGTTGAGCCGCATATAGAAAGCTTTGATTTCCTTTGGGTAGTCGGTGACGAATACCGGGCGCTTGAATACCTCCTCGGTTAGATAACGTTCATGCTCGGTCTGCATATCCATGCCCCAGAAAACCGGGTATTCAAAGCTGCGGTTCGCTTTTTCCAGCAGCTTCACCGCCTCCGTATAGCTGACGCGGCCAAAGTCGCTGGTGGCGACATGCTCCAGCCGCTCCAGCAGGCCCTTATCGACGAACTGATTAAAGAAGGCCATCTCATCCGGCGCGTGTTCGGCCACATATTGAATGATGTATTTCATCATATCCGTGGCCACATCCATATCATCCTCCAGATCGGCAAAGGCCATTTCCGGCTCGATCATCCAGAACTCGGCGGCGTGCTTCACGGTGTTGGAGTTTTCGGCGCGGAAGGTGGGGCCGAAGGTATAAATATCCCGGAAGGCGCAGGCATGGGTTTCCCCGTTAAGCTGGCCGGATACCGTAAGGGATACCGGCTTGTCGAAAAAATCCTTGCCAAAATCCACTGCGCCGTCTGGGGTTAAGGGTGGGTTCTTCGCGTCTAGCGTGGTGACGCGGAACATCTCACCGGCGCCTTCACAGTCGCTGGTGGTGATGATGGGCGTGTGTACATAGACAAAGTTGCGCTCTTGGAAGAAGCGATGGATGGCATAGGCGGTTAGGGATCGCACCCGCAGCACCGCTTGGAAGGTGTTGGTGCGAGGGCGCAGATGGGCCTGGGTGCGGAGGTATTCCAGCGAATGACGCTTTTTTTGCATGGGGTAAGAAGGATCGCTTTCTCCTTCTACCTCGCCATGCGTCGCCTTGATTTCAAAAGGCTGCTTGGCTTGGGGCGTCAGCACTACGGTGCCCGTCACGATGACGGATGCGCCCACGTTTTGCGCGCATAGCAGCTCGTACTGGGGAAGGGACTCCCGCTCCAGCACCACCTGTACGGTGCCGAAACAGCTGCCGTCGGACAACTCCATAAACGCAAAGTTGCGGCTTTCACGGATCGTTCTTACCCAACCGGCTATGGTCACCTGCTGTCCGTCCAGCTGGCCGGCTTTTTCCTTCAGCTCTCTGAGCTTTATCGTGCGGATCATCGTTCATGCTCCCTTCTTGTTGGACAAAACTTCATTAAACGGTATTATACCCGAATTATCCGCTGCAAACAAGTAGCCGCTCGAGCGCGGATTGCCGGTTTATGCGCAAACAAAACGTCATCCGGGCATACGGGGCTTTTTTCTGGGGTAACCTGGGATATAATAAAAAAAAGCTTCAATGAGGTGATGAGCGTGCCCTTTTTTGGATATTATATGGATCCTACTTGGCTGATCCTTCTGCCGGCCGTCCTCCTTTCAGCCTGGGCCCAATGGCAGGTATCGGCCAACTTTAACAAGTATGCCCGAACCCTTTCGGCGGGGGGATGGACGGCGGCGGCCATGGCCCGGCGCATGCTGGACAGCCATGGGCTTTCCTCCGTGCAGGTGGTTGAAACCAAGGGGAACCTAACGGATCACTATGACCCCAAACGTAAGGTGTTGGCCCTTTCCGAGTCGGTCTACGGCTATTCATCGCTGGCGGCGCTGGGCGTCGCAGCCCATGAGGTGGGCCATGCCGTGCAGCATGCCCAAGGCTACAAGCCCATCGCGTGGCGCAGCGCATTGGTACCGATTACCAAGCTGGGTTCGACGCTATCCTGGCCGCTGCTTCTGGCGGGGCTTATTTTCTCTTTCCGGCCGTTGGTTACAGCGGGCATCGTCCTTTTCTCTTTGGTGGTGCTTTTCCAGCTGGTGACCTTACCGGTGGAATTTAACGCCAGCGCCCGCGCGCTGAATATGTTAGAAAGCGACGGCTATTTGCAGCGTGAGGAAATCGGCGGCGCAAAGGCTGTGCTGCGGGCTGCCGCGCTGACTTACTTGGCTTCCGCCCTGATGGCGGTGCTGCAGCTGGTCAGGCTGCTGGCAATCTCCCGGAACCGGGATTAACCGATAGAACAAAGGGGAGCGGATGAGCCGCTCCCCTTTGCCGCATTAGGCATGCGGTTTAGGATCGTTTCGGTCCGGGTCCATTTCGTCGGGGGTGGGTTTGGCGCCCAGCATCCGGGTAGGATTGGTCCATAGCTGGTTAAAAGCTGCAGCGCCGACCTCATTTTCCGGCAGCGCCGCGGGCGCTATCCCCGTCATCTCCATGGAGGAGATGGTACCGTTGTCCAGAAGATCAATTTCAAAATCGTCCCGCTGCCGAGGCGTCGGATGATCCGGGAGACGAACCTTTTCCGCTCCGTCCCGCTTTTCCTTGCCCATTACTTCGCCTCGTAGTTAGAGCACATGCTTTCGCGGCCCTTCTCGCCGGTGTGGCAGTGGGGGCAGGGAGATACTTTGATAGCGGTCAGGCCGCAGCTGCCTTCACGGTCGTTGTGGGAGCAGCTTACGACGTCGCAGTGGATGCATTGGTTGTGTTCATGGTTCAGATGGCTCATGATCGTTACCTCCTTTTTGGGTTCATCGATATTGTGTCACCTGCGCCGCTTTTTCACGCCCGCCAGTTTTTTCAAATCAAAGCCAAAACATACTTGCAATCTGAATCAGAGTATGCTATAATTTCAATCGTTCCGCTTGTGGGGGTATGGCTCAGTTGGTAGAGCGTCGCGTTCGCAATGCGAAGGTCAGGGGTTCGAATCCCCTTACCTCCACCAGACAAAAGCCCTGGTTTCAGGGCTTTTTCTTTTTGTCTTACCCACTTTTTACCCAATTTGCGCCAAGCGTCGCCAGATCATTTAATTAGTTCCCCGATTAGTCCTGTCGATACGTCTGCAACTGCACGTCGGCCCGAATCGTAGACATCAGCGTATTGATGGCGTGTGAAATCTGCGCTTCGGTGCCCCAAAGCCTCGGCAATGGCCGGATCACTA
>CAJFUN010000020.1 GCA_904420205.1 Candidatus Parachristensenella avicola
AACACAGAAGTTAAGCCCTTCAGCGCTGACAATACTCGCTTGGAGACGAGCTGGGAAGATAAGACGCTGCCGGATCCCAATATACAGGAAACAATTAAACCTTGTTGGTTTAATTGTTTCCTTTTTATCATTTTTTTCTATGTGAATTAGCAAAAATAGTCATGCAAGATTTTATAAATAGGAAGATTGGTAAAAAAAACACATATGAGAGTTGGCATTTATTTATTTACATAGAATTGTTTATATATTAAATTAAAAATGTAAGGAGCTCATTACAATAAAATCAACAGGCGGATAGCAATGAAAAAACATAGTTGTGGTATGTTTTTAAGTGCTTTGTTGACTTTTACATTAGCATGTCTACAAATCCAGTATCCGGCATATGCTATCACATCCTCGGAGGAAACTAAGCCTGCGAAAAACGTGGTTACTACTCAAATTATACAGGAAGAAGACTTGTCTTTAGATAAACCGGAAAGCGTAGATCAAGTAAAAGCAACTGAGACGCAGGAAACGCAGGCTATAATACCCCAAACAACTACACAAAATGAAACTGAACCCCTAATTGAACCTCTGGAAGTTAGTGAAACAACGAGCCAGACTGCAACAGAGACGGTTACATCGGATACGTCTGACGGTGCGATCCAGACCAGTCAAGCACCGGCAACTGCATCTACTGTAGAAGATCAGACCCAAAAGTCACTGGTAGAAACGGCACCTTCCGATCACGTTTGCGATTCCTGTAGCCATACGGAAGGCGTTGAAGCCAGCATGATTCAGCCGCGTATATCTCACGCAGATCATGCAAGCTCTACAACCTATACCTACGAATTGCCTGATAATGATCTCGTTTGGGATGATTATCATATCAAAAAGTGCAACTATCCGATTTGCTATTGAAGTGATAGCGAGAGCCATACCTTTAGATATTCAGCGTTAGCGGGCAATTCGACTTATCATAAGCGTGCCTGTACCAAGTGTTCCTTTTATGATACGGATACAGCCCGGCATAGCTATGGCAGCTATAGCTACTACAATACAAGCCAACATCGAAGAAGGTGTTCTGTATGCGGGTATTATCAGTATACCAATCACGGTTATATCCAAAGCGGAGGGGAATTACGCTGTACATCCTGCGGTTATACAAAACCGTATACATAAGGAGGCAATATGATGAGACGGATGGCGCTGCTGTTTCTATGCGCGTTGTTTCTCAGCGGATGCGGGCAGGCGAGCCGGATCTACCAGGTAGGCTCGCTGGCTTTGGAAGTCCCCAAGGCCATGACGGTAAGCGAGGATTTCCATGATGACGGCAAAACGCTTGCGTCTGAATCGGTTACGGTCAATCTTATCCAGGATCGAGCAAACCCAGATGACCCGGAAGGGTATCTGCTGGCAAAGATGACGGACATCGGCGCCACTGAGGAAAAATATGCCGAAAAGCTGCAGGGCAAAACGGTAAACGAATACTTTCTGTCCCAGGAGGACGGCGTGCAACGAGCCGTAGATAGCTTGGCAGCGGGGAAAATTACCGATGTCAGCATCCAGGATACCACACCCCGAGACATGGGCGACGGCGTGCAAGCGATGCAGGCCTGCTTTACCGGAGAGGATCAAAGAGGCCGCCGGCGGGAATACCGCCTGATCCAATTCTATGACCAAGGGCGGGAATATCGCGTGGTGGCCTATTGGGATGCGGATGCTCCGAAGGATCAGAAGGATATGATGCAGGCTATGCTGGATAGCTTGGCGCTTAGATAGCAGCATATTGCCTACCTGCATGAAGCGCCGATGAACGGAACATTCCCCTTACTTGTTCGGCCGTGTGGTACACGGAAAAGCAAGCAGGGGAATTTTATATGCCTTAACGAGTAGCGAATAAGGCATATACGCCAAAATTTACAGAAAAGCTGAAGCGATTTTCGATGCGGTGCAAGGCTGCGGAGAACCAGGAAAGCAGGGAGAATGAGCGCCTAAAAACTTGCAGATCTAGTTTGGAAAATGGGCGATGCCGAGCACAGAACATGAGATAGCCTAGAACTGCGGAGCAAGCATGCTCACAACCTTCGCCGTGCAGCTTTTTAACGGCTATATGCAACCCTATGATTAGAGCGGCAACCCCCAAAGCGGCCTACATGGAGATTTGGCTATCCATCATGATGGCAGGACGAAATGTGGATATTGCCGCATTCGACAGAACGGCTTCTACACCATGCGCCTGTCCAAAGACGCATAAAGGGCTAAACTCGATTTGCCCTATCGTAATGAAGAAATTTAGGCCTCGAAAAAAGAAGCAGGCAGGACTGACCTCAAACTTTTGCACCAAATTTTTCCGCATACCAGAAATGGAGCGTCAAGGTGAATGGATCAGAATGAGTGGAAGAAATGGTATCGCTTGCCTATTCCGGATTGGCACAGTAATTATTTGGGTAAGCTATCTGCGCGCAGACTGCCCAGCTCTGAGTATGGTGACGGCCAATGGGTGGACGCTTGATACGCTGCCTGACAAAATAGGTTTGGTTTCCGACCAATCCGGACCGGCAATACCGTACAAACATCATCAGTAGATGCTCCAAGAAAAGCGTATCCGGCAGAACGGGAACCGAACGGATAATTGCTAGATTATGCCGAAATAGAACGCTCCATCAGTCCGGTGTAAAGTACACTTCCATATTTGTAGGCGTTTTAATCTACAGAAAACTTCAGGCAGGAATAGACAGACGATTTGGATGATTGCAACACCCGCCGCATCAGGACAATGAAGAGCTTGCCGCCTGAGATCACAGATGGCAGGCACTTTAGTTGCTTCATCGATTCTAGCAGTTCATATAGGATTGAGCTTATCGGTTCCTTTCAAAGCGCGGCTCTTCCAGCCCGCGATCTGGAAAATTTTCGCCATGTATGCTATCATGAAGGTATAGCGGAGGATCGCCGCAGAAAGGATGGACGATATGAGCGAGGAAGAAAAAATCTTAGCAGGCGTGCTGTTTTGTCCGGGGGATCCGGCGCTGCGCGCCCTGAAGTTGGTCAGCCATAATCTTTGTTCGGAGTATAACCGTACCTTCGAGGACGAGACGGAGAAGCGGTCTGAATTGATCCACAAGATCCTGGGAGAGCTGGGCGAAGGTGGTTTTCTGCAGGGGCCGATCTATATTCACTATGGTAAGCATACTCGGATCGGCAAACGATTTTTCGGCAATTTTAACCTGACGATTCAGGATGACGCGGAGGTAACGATAGGGGACGACTGTAATTTCGGCCCCAATGTAACCATCGTGACGCCGGTTCATCCCATGCTGCCGGTAGAGCGTAAGCGCATGATTACGGCGGAAGGCGAGGTTAAACGCTTATGCTATGCGAAACCGGTGCGAATCGGAAACGATTGCTGGTTTGGCGCCAATGTCGTGGTGTGCCCCGGCGTAACCATCGGAAATAACTGCGTAATCGGCGCAGGCAGCGTCGTGACCCGGGATATTCCGGATAACTCCTTTGCTGCAGGCAACCCCTGCCGGGTAATCCGCGAAATTACCGAGGCGGACAGCATGATTCATAAACCTGAGGCACTGGGCGGCTGCCGTCCCTGCGAGGAATAAGGCGGTAGGGGCATCACCTGACGTACAGGATAAGCGGAGAGCGGTGCTTTTTTAACGGGAAATTGGCGAAATGACTAAAGATTTTATGCGGATTTTTAGCAGAAAAGCCCCTTGTTCAGAAAATGTTCATATTTACATGATAAACTGTCTAACTATACACTTAAATTTTAAAAAAACTTGAAAGGCGTGATTGCAATGAGTAACCCTTATTCCCAGATCACCCCCCAAATCCAGGCGCTGGCAGAGCTTTGTATGAAAAACGACCCGATTGACCCTGCGCTGTACAGCCAATATCAGGTTAAGCGCGGGCTGCGGGATATGGATGGCAAAGGCGTACTGACCGGACTGACCGAGATTTCGGATATTATTTCCTCCCGCGAGGTGGATGGAAAAGCCCAGCCTTGCGAAGGCGAGCTCTATTATCGGGGAATTTCCATTGAATCCATTGTGAAAGGGTTCATTTCGGAAAACCGCTTTGGCTTTGAGGAGGTCGCTTATCTTTTGATCTTCGGGCAGCAGCCCACCGCAGAGCAGCTCAAAAGCTTTAATACAATTCTGGCGGACTATCGTTCCCTGCCCACGAGTTTTGTGCGGGATATCATCATGAAAGCGCCAAGCCCCGATATGATGAATACCTTGGCGCGCAGCGTGCTAACGCTCTATTCGTATGACGACTATGCCGACGATATTTCGATTCCCAATGTGCTGCGCCAATGCCTTCAGCTGGTAGCGCTTTTTCCCATGCTGGCCGTATACGGTTATCAGGCATACCGCCATTATCATGATAGCAAGAGCCTGTACATCCATGCGCCTAAAAGCGAACTGTCCACAGCGGAGAATATTCTGCGTATCTTGCGATCGCACAAGGAATATACACCGCTGGAAGCCAAGATTTTGGACGTTGCCCTGGTGCTGCATGCCGAGCATGGCGGTGGCAACAATTCAACCTTTACGACGCATGTGGTGACTTCTTCGGGCACGGACACCTATTCAGCGATGGCTGCAGCGCTCGGCTCCCTGAAGGGGCCCAAGCATGGCGGCGCCAATATTAAGGTCGTCCAAATGTTCGAGGATATGAAGCGCACGCTGTCGGACTGGACGGACGAAGGACAGGTAGCCGATTATCTGACCCGGCTGCTGCATAAGGATGCTTTCGATCATGCAGGCCTGATCTATGGGATGGGGCATGCGGTTTATTCGTTGTCCGATCCCAGGGCGAAGATCTTCAAAGGATTTGTGGAGAGCCTGTCGCAAGAGAAGGGACGGGATGATGAATTCGCCCTTTATTCGCTGGTGGAGCGCCTGGCGCCGGAGATTATCGGACGTGAACGGCGCATCTATAAGGGCGTGAGCGCCAACGTAGACTTTTACAGCGGCTTTGTGTACAGCATGCTGGATCTGCCTCTGCAGCTTTATACGCCGCTGTTTGCGACGGCGCGTATCGCAGGATGGAGCGCCCACCGCCTGGAGGAGCTGGTGAACGCGGGAAAGATTATCCGCCCCTCTTACCGCGCGGTAGGCGAACATCGGCCTTATGTGCCGCTGATGGAGCGGTAAAAAATCGACACACAAAAGGATTCAGCCGGATCAACGGCTGAATCCTTTTTATCGTGGACAATAGGTAGGCACCTGCTAGGCAGCGCATGTGATGCGGCCTTTAAAGCGGATCCAACGGCTTGACCATCAGGATCTCCTGGCGCATGCTGCCATCGGAAAGCCGGTATGCATTGGGGCGCGAACCGACGATATGAAAACCCATCTTCTCATAGAGCGCCTGCCCACGGCGGTTTCCCTCAATGAATTCCAGCTCCAGCTGCAACAAGCCCTGACGACGAGCAATCTCAATCATCTCATGAAACATTGCTGTGCCGATGCCAAGGCCCCAATATTGTTTCACGAGGGCGATGGCGACGCTGCCGCGATGGCGTGTCTTGCGGCGGCTGTTAAACGAAAGCTGACAATTCCCAGCGATCTCTCCCTGAATTTCGCAGACAATCATGAGGCGCTGAGGCGAAGCGATAAGCGCAGAGAGATATTGCGCCTCGTCCTGAGGGGTTTCCGTGCACTCTTCCGGTTCACGCAGGATAAAAGGCGTCTGCGCAGCGCAGGTCTTGAGGTATTCCAGCATGGCTTCCGCGTCATCCGGCCTCGAGCTGCGGAAAATGCAGGTACGTCCATCCTTTAGGCGCACTGTTTTTTCGGGATAGAGCATAGGGATTCCTCCTTATACGCACTGCGGATTTATGGGAGCGCTTCCTTGAAGCAAGGGGACCGCCCCCTCCCGGATGCGGAGCATACGCCGTGGTTAAAGATCAAACTGATGGAAAAAGCGGGCGGCCCCATTATCACATTCGCGATTCCGTAAGCGCCATACGCGGCTATGCTCGCGTAAGATGTCGTCTCGTCGGCTGCGCATCATGGCCTGATAGCCAGGCGCGTCATATCCCTGAAGGCAGCCTAACCGATACAAAGCGACGTCGCAGCCATAGCGAAGCATTTCCACGCTGTCGCGATATTCATCCAGGATCCATTGCGCATCCGGGCAGGCCATTTGGGGTTCGTGGTTCAGCCGGTAAAGGATCACATTCAAATAGTCCTTGGTATTCAGGAAATCCTGGGCATCGTAGCCGTACACATCCGTCTTATCCGGATCATCCACCAAAATACGCTTAACCTGGGTAGAATTATGAATGCCGGGATGGACGGAAAGCTGCCCATATTGGCCGGCGTCGTAAGCGATCTGAGCCATACGGCAATGGCTATCTTGATAGACAAAGCGGTTGAGAAAAGTGAAACACGCCGCTGCCGTAGGCGATATTTTCGCTAGCTGCGCCGCATCGGGTTCCGGGATGGCCTGTAGACGGTCTTCACCTTCAAGGGGCTGCCAATCGGCCTCTGCCACGGACCAACCCATCGCCGCAGCATAGGCCACGCCAAAGTAAGAAGGTGAGAAATGGTGCAGATTATGGTCGCCCCAATCGGTATTCAGCAGGCCGCTGGCCCCATATCGCCGGCCCAGCACCGCGCAGCGGGCGATGTTCTGCACCGCCTTATAGCTCTGCCCCAGCAGGCTGGCCCATACCGAGGTTCCCGGGCAATTCCAATAGGGCACGCCCGTTTTTTGCAGGCGGCGGCAGCTGTCCTCAGACACTTCACTGCGCTCATAACCCCAGTTCAGCGCAACGGCATCCTTGGGGATCGCGTCCAATACTTCCTGACCGCCTTGGAGGATGATATCCGCCCAGAACAGCGGTTTGATTTTATGTGCGGCAAGATATTCAATGGTTTGCTGGACAAAATTTAGGAAAACGCGGGTTCGGCCCAGTTTCTCGCAGGCCTCCTTGCTTTTGCCCATGCCCAGTTCCCACGTTTCGTCGCATCCGATATTAAACTGGCCGCAGCTTTCAAAGATCGGCAATACATCGTCCAGCCGCTTGCGCACCAGCTGCTGAGAACGGGGATCCAGGGGATTTAGCGTCATGGGCGGATTGTGACGCCCCCATTGCTCGAAACCCTCAGGGCATTCGGCCAGATCGGCATACTCCGGATTTGCCAGCCAATCGGGAATATGGCCGAAGGTCTGCATAACCGGCACCAGATCGATAAAACGATCCCGCGCATACTGGGCAAGCTCCGTCAGCTCTTCGACAGTGAAAGGATTCTGGCCATGCTGCATGGAGGGGAAGGAGGGATAGTTAAAATTGCCGCTGCCGAGCTCAATTTCCAGATGGTTGATTTTCATGAGCGCAAACATATCGATTTGCTTTTTGAAGGTTTCCATCGTGGGCACGCGGGCGCCAACATAGTGATACAGCGCCCGGGTAGGATAGTCCGGCCAATCGTGGAGTGTAAGGCAGGGGAGGCTATCAGAATGTTGAGCCTGGATCTGGGTGAGCGTAGTCTGCGCGCGAAAAGCGCCCTCTGGGCAGGAACTGATCAGGCGAATGCCCGAGGGGGTGATATGAATACGGTATTCCTCTTTTCCAAGGGTGGGGTCGGTTACCTGGCTGACCGGTGCGGAGGCCGGACAGCTGCCGCCGTCAAGGGATATTTCCTTCGGTATGGGAAAAATCGTCATGCCTTTCTCCTTCCAGGATGCAGCTCCAATAGAATGGCTACATTATAGCACTGAAAAAGGGCGGGGAATATGGACGCAAATAGCCCAATTATAGGGAAAATCCATTTCATTGCAGAGGCGCCGCGTAAGAAAAAACGCCCCCGCACAAGGCGGGAGGCGTCGATAAATTGATGGATCTATTCCTGAATACCGGGGATCTTTGGAAGCCCTGCAAAGCCAATGGCTAAGTCCTCATCGGAAGGAATATAGTCGGTCATTGTGCCGTCATGGAAGCTGCTGTAGGCGGTCATGTCGAAATAGCCCGTGCCCGTTAGACCAAATAGAATGGTTTTGGATTCGCCGGATTCTTTACAGGCTAGCGCGGTGTCGATGGCGGCGCGGATGGCATGGGCCGACTCCGGAGCCGGCAGGATAGTTTCCTGCTGGGCGAAAAGAACAGCCGCTTCAAAGACACGGGTTTGCTCTACCGATACCGCCCTCATATAACCGTCATGGTACAGCTTGCTCAAAATGGGGCTCATACCATGATAGCGCAGGCCGCCGGCATGGTTGGGCGAGGGGATAAAGCCGCAGCCCAAGGTATACATTTTGGCCATCGGCGTGATTTTTCCCGTATCGCAATAGTCATAGGCGTAACGGCCGCGGGTCAGCGAGGGGCAGGAGGCCGGCTCTACGGCAATGATCTCCGGGTTGGCCCTGCCCAGCAGCTTGTCCTGCATAAAAGGTGCGATTAGGCCGCCCAGATTGGAGCCGCCCCCGGCGCAGCCAATGATAATATCCGGATATTCATCCAGCATTTCCATAGCGATTTTGCTCTCTAGTCCGATTATGGATTGATGCAGTAGCACCTGGTTCAGCACGGACCCCAGCACATATCGGCAACCGGGCGTTGTTACGGCCTTTTCGACGGCTTCAGAAATGGCGCAGCCCAAGGAACCCGTGGTATCAGGATGCTCGGCTAAAATCTTTCGTCCAGCTTCAGTCGTATCGCTCGGGCTGGCGATCACCTCCCCGCCAAAGGTCTGGATGATGGCCTTGCGGAACGGTTTTTGGTGATAGGAGCCTTTAACCATATATACGGTTAGCGGTAGATGGAAGAAGGAGCAGGCCTCTGCCAGTGCAGTGCCCCATTGCCCTGCGCCGGTTTCCGTTGTCAGGCTGGTCAGCCCCTGTTCCTTGGCATAGTAGGCCTGGGCCACGGCAGAATTGAGCTTATGGCTGCCGGAAGTGTTATTGCCTTCAAATTTATAATAGATACGGGCTGGAGTGTCCAGCGCCTTTTCCAGATTATAGGCACGAATCAGAGGGGAAGGGCGGTACATCTTATAAAAATCCTGAATCGGCTCCGGAATTTCTACATACCGCGTTTCGCTATCCATCTCCTGGTGGGCCAACGCCTTGCAGAAGACCGGATACAGATCTTCCTCGGTAGCCGGCTTGCCGGTAGCGGGATTCAGCATGGGGTCAGGCTGCTCTTTCATATCGGCGCGCAGATTATACCAGGCCTTGGGCATCTGCTCTTCCGTTAAATAAAGGCGATGGGGAATCTTCTTTGACATGGTAATCCTTCCTTTCCTATGTTTTGAGCTGAAAACCGCCGCTGATAGGCAGCGGAAATAAAGAACGCCTCTATCCCAGTTTGTTCTGGGACAGAGGCGTTTAAACCTACTGCGGTGCCACCCAAATTGACGCATATGCGTCCGCTCATTCCCTACTATCATAGGGCCTTCCTTATCACGGTGGAAGCTCCGTCAGGCACTAGAGCGCTATGCGCTTTCGTCCTGCCCTCAAAAGTCCATTCAATCTCCTATCAATGACCACGATCACACCATCCGCGGCTCTCTATGCATTGAGGGAAGAGACCTACTCTTCTTCATCATCGGTTTTTCTTTGAATGCCTATATCATACTGAAACATTAGGGAATTGTCAAGAAAAATTTTTGCCGCCTGAACGAGGAAGAACCGCTTCAGCGGATGGATCAAAGCATAGCCCTCAATCGGGCATAAAAAGGCGGCGTTGCCGCCGCCCAAATATCAATCTATTTGAAGTTGACGCTGCCCATCACAGCTTCCATCTGCGTGGTGTCGGCCTCGTTCAGGCGCGTATAGGTAATGCGGTAGAGCTTCTCCTCCAATGGAATCAGCTGCTCGGTAATGACCACCTTATGGCCGTCAACCGTGCCCGAATACCGGATGGATACGGCAGCGCGATTCCCCAGGGTAATGTGCTCGCAGGTTTCCAAAGTGAACGTGACCCCTAGCGCCTCGCTGGAGGCGTCTACCAAATTTTGCGCATAGGTTTCGGTGAAATCCTGGGCTTTAAGGCCGGCTACCTCTTGGAGCGTAATCACGATATTGGATGTATAATTGTTTTGCTCAGGCAGATAAATCTGGGCGATCGGCTCGCCGTCGACAGCCTCTTCCGCCACGTTTACGCGCCAATTGCGAGGGCAGGCGATGGTAAAATCTCCGCAGTCCACTGTGACCGGCGTATCGCTGGAGGCGCAGGCGGCCAACAGAAGGCATACAGCGGCGGTCAACAGAGCCAGTATCCTTTTTTTCATGCTTCATTCCTCGGCTTGATAAGATTCACACAAACTCTATTATATACTAGCTAGTCCAAAAATTCAAGGAAATTATGCCTTTCTTACCATGGCTTGGCTATAGGTACAGCTCGGTCAGCAGTTTAAGACCCGTAGAGGTTTTAAAAATTTTTTCACCGATACTGCGGGCTGCTGGTTGATCCATGGGTTCTTCAAAAATATTGACCAGGAAATCGGCCTCAACGAGGATTTGATAGTCGATCCCATCGATTGCATGGTAGGTATGGTGATGGCCGACTAGATAGCAGATTCGGTCAACCTGCGTTTGGGGAAAACCCAGTTCCTCCAGCATAGAGCGCGCTTTCGCCGGCCCTTCCTTTTCCTGATAAGGGCCGGCAGAAGAGCCGTATTTTTCCAGGCTGGGCCGGATGCCAATATCATGGACAAGCGCAGCGGCCTCAATGAGACGGCGCTGATGGTCCTCTAGGCCCTCGCCGGATGCAATGATTCGGGCAAAGGACCATACCTTCAGAAGATGATGGGCGCGTTGTGGGCAGCCAGCCTCATAGGCGAGCATAGCCTGGGCCAGCGATGCAATATGCGTATCCATAAGGATCCTTTCCGGGGCAGGGCCCCTTGCTTTATATCCGACGCAAGAAGGCTGCATGCGCTCAGCCGCGCGTGCAGCCTCTTGGAAACCGCGGGATGATCTTCCCAAACGCTATACAGGAATATACAGCGTATGGATACCAGCCATCGTCTCTTTATCGAGAATATCGCCCTTCTGCACCAAATGGTGCTCGGCAAGGTAGGCGGGAATCGCCGCTAAAGCATCGGCGCGATCCTCCGCCTCAAAGCGCAGGGTAACGCACTCCGCCGCCGGAAGATCAACCTTTTCAAAGCTGGAGGGCGTGCCCTCGGGCGCCATCGCGCGCATCTTCAGCCCAACGAACCGGCCGCCGGGCCTGGGCAGGGAATAGAAGATATAATTATGGGATACTGCGGGCAGCTCCAGATAGGCGCCCACCTCATTGAGCCGGTGCTGATAGCTGGCAAATACGCTTACAGCGGAGCGATTCTCTTCCGGCTTAACGTCCATGACGCCTAACAGGCTCATAGCGGGCAGGCGCTGCCGAGAAAACTCCAACCGGTCATGGGCCAGGGAAGCTAGGGTATCAGTCACGAATTGATCGACCGTGATATGCCATTCCTCCACCTTTTCCAGCCCCTGATCCCTGGCGCTGCGCGCAAAGCGGCTGGTTAAGGCCAGGCGCTGCTGGCGACTTCCATCTTTGAGGGTAAGCTGGGCATAGATCAACGGCAGACGGGCGACGCGCACCCGGTCAAGCACCTCGGGGTCTCCGGCAGCCGCAGCTTCGGCCGCGTCAAAATCGGCGGCATAGCCCGCCATCAGTTCGGGCGTGAGATAGCTTTCACGGGCATTGGCAGGGCCATGAAAGATGCCAAGCGGCGCGCCGCTACGATGGCTGGCTGCATGCATAACGTCGATATAATGCTGGATATGGGGAGCGGCGGGCCCAAAGTAGCCCTGTACAAAGTCCTCCATGACGGCGCGGGCATCCGTATAGGGATCCCACATCAGCTTTGCGAGCATATAGCCTCGCAGCTCCGCCATTTCGCCGCCGATTTCGCGGTTGCACTGGGAGAAGAGGGAACGCACCGAATTCTCCACAAAAAAGCGCATATTGGGCGCCAGTGTATTCAAATTGGGGAAGGGGCTTACTAGATTGGCAAACTGGATATTGTAATCCCACAAAAATACTTGGTCGCAGATGGCGGCCCATTCCTTCAACTCCTGCACCGTACCCGCATTGCGGGGATCGTCCGTCAGCGGCTCGCCCCGCAGCGCCTCAATGTTGCAGAGCATAATATGCACATTGGGGGCGGGCCGGGTAACCTTGGGCGCCTTTCGGGAGTACCAATAGGCTAGGGTTGAGATGATCTTATCGGGGAAGCGCTCAGCGACCCTGTTGACAAAATTCAAAAGCGAACCCATGGGACCGCCATCGGCTTCGTCCAGTGCCTGGCAGGCTGGGCAGCGGCAGTATCGGTCGTGATCGTCCTGGCTAACCGACCAATAGAGCTTATCCGGCTGCTGGGCCATAAAGCCCGCCAGGCGCTCCACTACGATTTCCAGCACTTCAGGGTTGGATAGGCACAGCTGCCCCTGGGGATCGCGCTTGCCGTCGATCATCGCGTAATATTCAGGATGTTCGTCAAAATAGTCTCTGGCGGGCATGAGCTTATTAAAGCTATGGCACCAGAAGCCCCACCCGGCATGCTCGCCAAAGGGATGCATTTTACGCTTGGCAGCGAATACGGGATCGCCGTAATCACGGTAATAAAGCTCGCGGAACTGCAAAATCGGATCGGCTTCATAATCCTCCACCTCCAGGGCAAGATCCGCTTGATGAGGAACCTTTTCCACCTTAGAGGTATAGAATCGGCAGCCAGCCAGGCGCTCCAGCAGGTCATAGGCAGCATATTGGGCGGTGATAGCGGTTTCAGCCTCCAGGATAAGGTCGCCGTCCTCTACCCGGTATGCAAAGCCGTTCAGCCCCCGGGGAGCTCTGCGGAAGCGAATCGCCCGATCGGCTGGAGCGGTAAAGTGCTCTGCGCCGGTTATTTTGCTTAGGTACTGCGCCAGCGCCGTTGCAGCCTCGTCGAAATCCGGTTCACCTCGGTCGATCCAGCATAGCGCGCGCCCATGTTCGGCGATCTGAAAAATAGCCATCATGGTTCCTCCTTTTTTTAATAAAGCCATTATAACGCCTAATGAAAAATACGCCTATAGAGAATGTTGCCCTCTATAGGCGCCCCGAAGGCTGGTTTGCCGGCCGATATGCGCCGCACAGAGAAACGGTTTGTCACCGGGCGGACGCTCCGCCCGCGTGCTCAGCCCTCAAGCCCGTTTTCCTGGCGCTCCATGTTCTCAATGACCACGTCGTAAATATCGCCCAGGCTGGCGCAATATTCCAGCACCTGCCAAGGCTCGTTGGTGTGGAAATGGATCTTGATCAGATCTTCGTCGCCTACGGCCAGCAGGCAGTCGCCTTTAAAGTGGCTGGTAATGTAGTCGTTGATCGCTTCCTCGGATAGCCCGTGTCCCTCAATGAGCAACTGCGTGTCAAATTTGAATTCCAGCATTTTGGATCATCCTCCTCATTTATGTATAGGCCCCCGGGGACCCGCTTATACGTGATGATGGTCAGCCGCATGCTGACAATAGGCTACGATCAGCGCAGCGGCAAAGGCTGCCGCGGCGCATGCGAAAGGCAGACGGGGGTGAAGGGCATAAATAAAGCCGGCAAAAAGGGAGCCGCCTACCATGCCAAGGGATCGTGCCGCATTGAATAATCCTGCTATCCTTCCCATGTGGCCTGCCTGCCCCCGGGCGGCCAGGGCTTGCTGCAGCGGAAGCACCATGGCGTTGAAAGCGGTAAAGATCACATTGGCCGCGATAAAGGAACCGGCGCCGGGCATGATAAGCGCAGCCGCCAGCAGGACAACGTTGAGGCCAAGCACGCAGATCAGCGTACGGCGTCCATCGCGGCCTCGAGCAAGGTACAGCTGCAGCAGCATGTTGGCGGCAAAGCCTGTCAAACCAGTCAGGGCCTTGATAAGCCCGTTATAGCTGGTAGGAAAGGATAAAACGTCAGTGATATAGTAATTAAAAGCATTTTCATAACCGGTGGTGCCAAAGCTGGCCAGCATAACGCCTACAAGCATCAATACCAGCGGCAGCGTCCAATTCGCCCGAGGGGCAGCTGCTTGCGCCGTAAGCGGTTTAGCCGGGAGGCTTGCCGGCGGTTCGTCCAGCAGAAGCAACGCGCCTGCGCCCAACGCAACCAAAACGATAGCCTGCAGGCGAAATACCCAAGCCAGAGAAGCCACGCCAATGAAGCCGCCGGTCAGATAGCCCAAAGCGGCGGCCGCCGCCATAACGGCGCCATGGATGGAGAGCAGCCGAGGCCGGGCGCGTTCATCGCCTAAGTTGCCGCAATAGGCCATCGCAATGACCTGATAACCACAGGTAAAGGCGCCGCCCAATAGACGGGCCAGCACCAAGGCGGCAGGCGTGGTGATAAGCCCGAAAAGCCACTGCGCCACACCATAACCGGCTAGGCTAAGGGCCATCATGGGGACCGCGCCCCGCCGATCGGCCAAGCGGCCCCAAAGCGGGGAGAAAAGGAAATACGTGACGCTCATGGCTGCGAAGGAGATGCCGAACATAGCGCTTGGGAAGCCCAGCGCGTTAAAGAAAGCGGGGGTGACGGGGTGCGCAAAATTGCTGGCCCACATCATGAGAAAATAGAATATTTCCAAGCGGACAAAGGTAGCTTTTTTCATGCGAATCTCCTTGCGGGCTAAAGCGTGCCCTGCTATGGCCCCTGGGGCCGTATCGTGCTACAATGGACAAAAAGGAGGGGAAAACGATGCGAATACAAGACCTGATTGACGAGCTTATCGCCCAAGCGGGCGGACGCCTTGAACAAACTGTGGATACGGTGAAAGCGGGCGACAGCAGCCGGATGGCAAGCCATGTCGGCACGTGCTTTATGGCTACGGCCGAGGTGGTGCGCAAAGCGCAGGCGTTAGGGGTGGATTTCCTTATAACCCATGAGCCGACCTACTATAATCATACCGACGAGGACCGGCCAGGCCACCCGGTGGTTGCGGCCAAGCGGCGGTTGGTGGAGGAAAGCGGCCTGACCATCTGGCGCTACCATGATTATATTCACCGCTGCCAGCCGGACGGTATCGTAGAAGGCGTACTGGAAGCGCTGGGCTGGAGCGGACGGGCGCAGGGCGGGGCTTGGCTGCTGGACGAGCCGCGTACAGCCCGACAAATGGCGCAGGACATTAAGCAGCGGCTGGGCGCCGAAGCGGTACGCGCAACCGGCGACCTGGACACGCCCTTTTCCCTGGTGGGCATGGCCGTAGGCGATCCGGGCTTTAACGCTAGTATGATGGATAAAATTCTGATGCAGGGCATATCCGGCGCCTTCTTTTTCGGGGAAGTGAGCGAATGGGGCGTACTGGAGCAGATCCGCGATGCGGCGGCGCTGGGGATACCTATGGCGGCGCTTACCTGCGGGCACCTGATCAGCGAGGAGATGGGCATGCGCCTACTGGCGCAACGGATTGCTCAGCGCCATCCAGCACTGCGCGTTGACTTTATTCCGACAGGTGAGGTGTATCGTTACCTGTAGGGAGGTGCGCGCAGCGGTGCCCGAGCTTTGTTTTGCCGTTTCGACGTATGCTTCATCTTACCACACTGCTTTCCCTTTGCCTATCCCGTTTTATCACGGCATAACGCACAGGATGCGATTTTGAAACAAAAAGGGGATAAACAGGCCGCAAATCCGGAAATAGGAATTGACATTTTCCGGGTATTAGTCCTACAATAGGCAATGGTATGCCGCCTGAGAAGTGGAATTTTGCGGCATTGGGAGGATATTTTGGGAAGGAGAGGCAGTCATCAGAAGGCGCCTGAGGGAAAGCGGGGCAGCCACCGGAAAGCGCCTGGAAGACGGGGCAGCCATCAGAAAGCGCCTACAATGTGGCAGCGGTTGTGGCCCATCGCGCTGGGCATCGCCACCGTAACGGCGGCGGTTATCCTATTGATCTTGTATGGGACGAGGCGCCTAACGCCCCTGAGGACAGCGCCGGCGGAGGCTGCGCTGGCGATTACGGAATCGTCCAGCCCGGCGTCGGGGCAGAACAGGACGGCGACCGCGCAGACGTTGCCGGTTCAAACGGTGAGGACAAGCGCCGCAAAGACGGCTACGGCCAAGCCGACGCCTACGCCGTCGCCAACGCCGCAGCCCAGCCCGGTCGATCTGGACTATCCCTATTATATTGTGATCAATAAAGGCGCCCAGTTGGTCACCGTCTATACGGTGGATCGGGACGGCACCTATTCGCTGCCTGTGCGGTATATGATTTGCTCTACCGGCGAAAACAACAAAACCCCCGACGGGCTGTTTAGAACCAAGACAAAGTACCGTTGGCAGCAGATGTTGGCCTCGACGCCTACCTATGCCCAGTATGCAACCCGTATCACCGGGAGCTATCTTTTCCACTCGGTGAATTATACGGCCCGGCAACCGGATACGCTGAAGGTATCCAATTTTAATAATCTGGGGATACCCGACTCCGGCGGATGCGTGCGGCTGCAGGTAGCCGACGCGAAATGGATTTATGATAATGTGCCTGAGGGGACGCCGGTCAAGATTTATACAGGGCCGCCTCAGCCGGATATTACCGTTAAACTGCTGCCTATCCCGCTGGACGAGTCGGCTAAGTGGGATCCGACCGATCCGGATCCGGATAATCCCATGAGGCGTAACGTGACAGGCGCGACCGTGCTGAACACACCGTACCCCGGTGTGACGCCTGCGCCGCTGACGGAAACCTTTTCCAAGGATGTGCCGCGGGTGACCCGCACGCTGCCGCCGGGCATTTGATTCACGCGGGAAACGCCAAATAGAACGCAAGCCTCCATATAGGTGCAGGCCTATATGGAGGCTTTTTGTAAAGCACGGATGACAAGAAGTGGATTGCGGCAGGGCCCCAACTGCGGCAGCGGTCGATGGGGATTCAAGCCTACGGGATACGGGACGCTCGGACGGATGACGGACATAACAAAAGAAAAGGACGCCAGACAAGGCGTCCTTTTGCTGATTGATCCCGTTATGTCAGAAGATTGGGGCGGCGGGCGGAAGTAAAGGTTTTATTCTGCGTTTCCACGGTAACAACGACGTTATTACTTCCGCTGCTGCAGTGGGCAATGCGTAGCTGGCCGCCGCCAAGATTTTCCACAACGATTCCGACATGATTAACACCGCTCATCTTAAACACCAGGTCGCCTACCTGGGCGTCCGACCACTGGATAGCGGTCGATGCGGCGTATTGCGAATTGGTATTCAGCCCTAATTCATGCTTTACCTGGCTATCGGTAAAGCCGGCGTTTCGGAATACCCAATAGACGTATCCGGAGCAGTCCAAGCCAAAGCGCCGCAGCGTTCCGGTGGTTGGGCTGCCGGAGGCGGTAACCGTCGTCAAAAGCCCCCAATTGCTATCCCAACCCACGGTATAACTTTTACCGCCCCAGAAATAGGGTACGCGGTCCTCCAAGGATAGGGCATGCAAAGCAATCTGATACTGGCGGGTGCTGAGATCGCTAGGAATGGTAGCGGCGATGGCGTCCAATTCCTGCTGCGTGGGCGCTTGAATAGCCGAGGGGCCGGATTCCAATTTATCCAGTGTGACATAGGCGGCGGATACATAGGCCTGCGCCGTATGCTTCTCTCCGAAATAAATCTGATACCAATCGCCCTTTACGCCGAGAATTGACACGCGGGTTCCGTTTTCAAGTTTCCCAAGAATCGTATACGTCGTATCAGGGCCGGAACGAACGTTTAATGCCGAGGCCGATACCCGACCGGTATATAGCGTATCAGGGTCAGCGCTTGTAGTGCCTTCGGGCTGGAAGGAGATATAAGCGGCAGAGATATACCGCAGCTCGCCGGCATATTGAATCTGATACCAATCGCCGGTAAGGCCGGTCACCTGCAGGAAGGTTCCGCTATTCACGCTGGATACCTGCGGGAAGTTGGTGCCGGGGCCGGTACGAATGCGAACGTTATCGCCTGTTACAATGCCGACAGCCATAGGCGTTGGGCTAGGCTCAACGGAGGGACTGGGCTCGACCGAGGGACTGGGCTCGACCGAAGGGCTGGGTTCGACCGAAGGGCTGGGTTCGACCGAAGGACTGGGCTCAACCGAAGGACTGGGCTCGACCGAGGGACTGGGTTCAACCGAAGGGCTAGGCTCGACCGAAGGGCTGGGCTCAACCGAAGGGCTGGGCTCGACCGAAGGACTAGGCTCGACCGAAGGGCTGGGCTCGACCGAAGGACTGGGTTCGACCGAAGGGCTGGGCTCAACGGAAGGACTGGGTTCGACCGAAGGGCTGGGCTCAACGGAAGGACTGGGTTCGACCGAAGGGCTGGGCTCAACGGAGGGACTGGGCCCAACGGAAGGGCTGGGCTCAACCGAAGGACTGGGCCCAACGGAGGGGCTGGGTTCAACCGAGGGGCTGGGTTCAACCGAGGGGCTGGGTTCAACGGAGGGGTTGGGTTCAACCGGAGCAAACACGACATAATCTGCCGATATATATCCATCGCGGCCCTGATAGTTAATCCGATAGAAATTATTTACCTTCTCATAGCAGATTACGCGGCTTCCATCGGATAGCGAGCCAATTCGCGAAGATGACGTGGAGGGACCGGAGCGCACATTCAAGCTGCTGGCATGCACCACGCCTTCACGGGGATCGGCGGGAGATTCTAACTTGAGGTAAACGCCCAGCACATAACCTGTCGTGCTTCCAGTGGAGATTTTGTACCAATCGCCGCTGGCGCCCAACACAGTGACCACAGCATTCTGCTTCAGACTGGCAACCTTTGCATATCCTGTGCCAGGGCCGGAGCGTACGTTCAAACTGGTAGCGAGCACACGGCCCATCACGGTCTGCCCAGGGGAGGAAGTAGGCGTGGGACTGGCGGAGGGCGTACCGCCGCCTAACTTGATATACGCCTTGGAGACATAACCAACGCCAGAGCCATATTGGATCTTATAAAAGTCGCCGGACGCGCCGATAATGGTAACCTGTGCGCCTCGGGACAGGCGGCCAATGGCGCTGTAGTTTGTACCGGGGCCGGAGCGCACGTTCAAGCTGGTGGAAACATTGACGACGCCGGTTTGGTTCATGGGCGTGTCAGTGGGATCGGGTGCGGCTTCCGTCAGGCGGATATAGTCCTTGGAGACATAGCCGGAGCCGGATCCATACTCAATCTTATAGAAGTTACCGGATTCGCCGATAATCGTGACCTGGGCACCCCGGGACAGGGAACCGATGGGGCTGTAATTTGTGCCAGGGCCGGAGCGCACGTTCAGGCTGGTGGAAACATTGACGACGCCGGTTTGGTTCATGGGCGTGTCGGTGGGATCGGGCGCGGCCTCCGCCAGGCGGATATAGTCCTTGGAAACATAGCCGGAGCCGGATCCATATTGAATCTTGTAGAAGTTACCGGATTCACCGATAATCGTGACCTGGGCACCCCGGGATAGGGAACCGATGCGGCTGTAGTTTGTGCCAGGGCCGGAGCGCACGTTCAGGCTGGAAGCCTGAACGGTTCCTTGCTGGGTGCTGACGGTTTCGCCATCGTCGGCCTGCTTCAAATACCGGCTGGAAACATAGCCTGTGCGGCCGTCCGCCTCAATGCGGGACCATCCGTTGGATTCCGAGATCACGGTTACACGATCCCCATGATGTAGGCGGCCGATAATTGCGGCAGACGTGCTGGCGGATGCCCGCACATTCAGCGTCGAATCGCTTTGCTCCAGCGATACGACGGCAGTTCCCTCCGCATAGGCGACAGGTATCGCGGCGACCGGAGCTGCCAGCGCTAAGGCTATGGCAGCCGCGGCGGCCTTCACCGCCCAGGGCTTCGTATGCATAGCTGTTCCCCCTTTATATCCCAATGTATCTATTTTATCGGATTTCCACTCAAGAAGCAACCCGGTAATCGATGGAAGGGGAGACGGAGCACGTGGTTTCTGAAGGATAACGCGGCTCGTCCAATCCTATAGGCAGAAATTCGCCGAATATACACAGAGCACGGCTATAGAATGGAGAAAAGAAGAAGGCCGAACCGATTAATGATATAAAAGACGCGCGATATGCGCGCAAATGAAAGCGGACATATCGCGCGTGACGCTATTGCTCCTTCACCGAGTTGAGAAAGTCATAGACGTCCTGCCACGTATAGGGGGCCTCGAAGCTAATGAGTACGATTAACTGGCGGCTGCCCAGCCGCCGGGAGCATTTGAGGCCGAAAGAAGCGTCGTCTTGGGCGAGCTCCGGGGCGGCAAGCCCCTTGAAAAGAGGCGCATCCTGCAGCTCGGGATAATCGCGATGCGGATCGTGCTCAGCCGAATAAGATATTAGCGCCCAGTGGCAAATGAACTGCTTATCGCCCAGCACCATCCAGGGGCCGTCCTGTCCATGGCGGGACTCGAAATGGCCGGGGTGCACCCAGCTGAAGCCACCCATCTCATGGCGCAGCGGTTCGCGGCGGTAGCCAATCATGCCCCAGGATAGCGGGGGATTAGACAGCGCAGCCGGTATCCGGCCGGCCATCTGCGCACAGCGCGCATATTCCTCAAGGGGCAGGGGCAGGGATGGATGAAGCTTAGCTGCGCGCTCCAGGTCGACGCATACCTGCTCGGCCAGCGCCTGTTCGTCTTCACGCAGATAAGTGATTTCATTTTGCAGCAGAAAGAGCGCTTCATTGCGGAAGAATACGCCGTCCTCTGCCGTATGGGGGGCCATATAAAAGTCCTCCATAAGCGCGTCCATATCCTCGCGGCAGCGAGCCATAAACTGGCTGCGCCCCCAGCGGGAGAGTGGCCCGGCTACACCGGCCCCCTCCTCCAGCGAATAACCGGGCAGGGCCCAATGCACCTGCATACGGGCGTTGACCGGCTGCGCCGCCAGCTCCCGGGCAATGTCGGAGATCTCCTGCTGATAGAACCGGATCAGGCGGGCCGGATCCATATCCCGCGCATACTGAGAGGGATCTTCCATTTTATAGGTAACCTTCAACTCGGCGGCAAGATCCTTGAGCAGCTCATAAAATGCGATATGCAGGCCAGGCCCGTGAATTTGCGTTTCAACGGAGAAACGCCATTGCCATCCGGCTTTTTTTACCCGAATTTCCGCGCCGGTCATGGGGGTAAGCACCAATATGCCGTCGGGGCGCGAATGCCCGCCCCGGGCGAACAGCGCCTGTTCCAGCCGACGGCGGCTAAGGGGAAACTTTCTTCGGGTGGTGGCGGCAATCTCGATCATGGCGAACTCCTTCATTGTTTGGGAATAAGTCATATTATAGCATGGTTCTTGGCGCGGAAATAGGGTATAATGATGACGATATTGTAACTTAACCATGAAAGAGGAGGCATACGATGAACTGGATGAATCCTGCCGCCCTGGGCGAGGGCCGCCTTGCGCCCCGCGCTACCCGTTTTGCATACCCTACCTGTGAAGAGGCCCGCCGGGGCGAACGGGGGCAGTCTGCTTTTTACCGTCTGCTTAACGGCCTCTGGGCCTTCCTGTGGCTGCCCTCGCCCGACTGCGTGATTCAGGAGGCGCTGGATGCCGATGTAGACGAAAGCGCTTGGGATCGTGTCAGCGTGCCGGGCAATTGGCAGATGGAGGGCGCTTATGACGTGCCGATGTATACCAATGTCAATTATCCGATTCCTTATGACCCGCCCTATGTGCCTCAGGATAACCCGGTCGGGCTATACCGGAAGCATTTTGATCTGCCGGCGGCCTGGGCGGGTAAGCGCGTACACCTTACCTTTGACGGTGTAGACAGCTATTTTGAGCTGTATGTGAACGGCCGGTATGCCGGATACTCTAAGGTACCCCATATGCCCAGCGAATTCGATGTGACGGAGCTGTTAACGCCGGGAGATAACGTCATTGCCGTAAAAGTGCTTAAGTATTCCGACGGGACCTATTTGGAAGACCAGGATATGTGGCGGCTGTCGGGTATCTTCCGCGACGTGTATCTTACCTGCCATGACCCGTTGTATGTATACGATGTCGAGGTTGAAACCTGCCTGGGCAGCCCTGCGCAGGTGATGTGCGCCTGCCGGGTGGATAACGATGGGCCGGCGGCGATGGCAGGCGAGCTTTCCCTGTGCCTGATGGACGGCGGCAAAACCGTGGCCAGCGCCCAGGAAGCCCTGGCTGTGGCGGCTGGTTCCCAGACTGTAGCCCAGCTAACGCTGAAGGTGGAGGAGGCTAAAACCTGGAACTGTGAAACCCCCAACCTTTACGATCTGGTGATCGCCCTGCGCGACGCGTCGGGCGTGCTGCTGGAGGCCAGCTGTGTCAAGGTGGGCATCCGCGAGATTGAGATTCGGGATCGCCAGCTCTGGATTAATGGCGTCTCGGTTAAGCTCATGGGCGTCAACCACCACGATACGCACCCGCAGACCGGCCACGCGCAGAGCGAGATGAGCCTGCGGGAAGACCTGCTGCTGATGAAAGCTCATAATGTTAACTGCATCCGGACCAGCCACTACCCGCCGGATCCCCGGCTGCTGGACATGGCCGATGAACTGGGCTTCTTTGTGGTGGATGAGACGGACCTGGAAAGCCACGGCGATAACATAAACGGTTTCGCTCTTTCCAGCGATCCCGCCTGGAAGGCTGCTTATGTAAACCGCGTCGAGCGGATGATTGCCCGAGACCGCAACCATCCCTCCATCATCTTCTGGTCCATGGGGAATGAGTCGGGCTATGGGGAGAACCATAAGGCCATGATTGCCCGGGCTCGTGAAATGGACGGCACGCGGCCGATTCACTATGAGGGAGCCTACGATGCCCCGGAGGTGGACGTGGTATCTACCATGTATCCGCCGGTGTTCGAGGACGACGAGCGTAAAAGCCTGGCAAACGAGGCGAAGCTGGACGATCCGCGGCCTTATTACATGTGCGAGTATGCCCACGCCATGGGGAATGGTCCCGGCAACCTGGACGAATACTGGCAGATGATCTGGGCCAATCCCCGGTTGATCGGCGGCTGCGTTTGGGAGTGGGCTGACCATGGCATTCTGGCCCACACGCAGGACGATGAGCCTTTCTATGCGTATGGCGGGGATTTTGGCGATATGCCCAACGACGGCTGCTTCTGCGTGGACGCGCTGGTATACCCCGACCGCACACCGCATACCGGATTGACCGAATATAAGAAGGTAATCCAGCCGGTGGTATGCCGCTATGAGGGCGGCATGCTGACGGTGAAAAACCGCCATTTCTTCCGTGACCTATCCGGCTATATCGGACGCTGGGAACTGATGGTCAACGGACGAGTGGTAGCTGGCGGCTTGCTGCCGGCGCTTAATGTGCCGCCGCAGGGAGAGGCTACAATTGAGCTGAAGCTGCCAGAAACGGCGGATGGCGCCAAGGTGCTGACCGTATCCTTCCATCAGGCGGCGGCGACCGCCTGGGCTCCGGCCTTTTACGAGGTCGCCTTTGACCAATTTGAGCTTGCAACGCTGCCGGAAACGGTTGCCGCACCATCGCCGGCCATGAAGCTTGCGATGGATGAAGAGGGGCTGGTCCTGCGGGGGGAGGGCTTTGCCATTGCCTTCGACAGCCTGACCGGTGAAATGACTGCACTGGTTGCCCAGGGCCGCGATATGCTGGCCGCCGCGCCAAAGCATAACCTGTGGCGGGCTATGACGGATAACGATGACGGCTTTGGCAAAAAGATGGGCAAACTCTGGCGCGCCCGCGGCCTGGATAAGCTGCAGCGCCGGATGACAGGGTTCTCCTATGAAGCCTTGGATGAGCGCACCGTGCAAGTGAAGGTGGAGGAGACGTTGGCGCCTTATACCTTTAAGCCGGCCGCTAAAGTGACGACGCGCTACACGGTTCATGGCGACGGTGCGATGGACGTATGGGTAGAGAACGACACCTCCATGGCGGCGGAATGGATTCACGGCACGATTCCTTACCTGCCGCGGGTGGGCCAGCGCTGGCAGCTAGATGGCGCCCTTTGCCACGTCTGCTGGTATGGCCGCGGTCCGCAGGAGAGCTATCCGGATAAAAAAATGGCTGCCCGGCTGGGTCAGTATGAGGCGCTGGTGGGCGACCTGCATGAGGACTACGTACGTCCCCAGGAGAATTCGGCCCATGAGGACACTCTCTTTGTCAGCCTAACCGACGAAACGGGCGCCGGGCTTCTGTTCTCCAGCCCCAAGGGCTTCTCTTTCACTGCCCATGACTATGCGGACGAGGATCTGGAGCTGGCCCAGCATGGCCCCGAACTGGAACGCCAGGAGGATGTGTATCTCAATATCGACGGAGCGATGGGCGGCTTGGGATCCAATTCCTGCGGCCCGGAAACGCTGCCTGCTTATCAGGTTAAGCTGGGCCTCATCTGCTATGGCTACCGTGTGCAGCCGGTAATGCTGACGGCTCAGGACCCCTACCGCCTGGCAGGCCTGACCTATGAAAAATAGGCAGCTCCCGCCAAAGATAACCGGATAAGACGCAGTCATGCCCGACACCAGAAATAAGGGCGCTTCGCATAATTTTTCACAAGTCCCAAGGGCGCGAGGCGACCTATGCACGCTTTAGGGTGGGAAAGAGCGCCGCATTTTGCGGCTCCCGCTATGACCTATAGCTAAGCCAGACGGGCTGACGCTTAACGGCATTTGCTTGTCCATGGCGGGCAAGTGGGAAAAAAGCATCAGAGATCTAGGATGTCTCTGATGCTTTTTACATTTAACAAAGAAGATTCTCTGCCGGAAAGAGCAAAGAAGCTATATGGTTTAGGAAAGCTCCCGCAGCCCCAAAATGCTGCGGCGCTGGGATAACCCCAACAAAGATAAGAGAAAGGGTTCAACACCGGAAAAGGATATCCTGAGATTAGGGCCGCGCATCGTAGCGTCACCCATATTCCACCTCAATAGAAGGCATTTAAAATGATGAAGCCAAAGAAAATGTAGTTTGCTGATTGCGGTTAGGCATGCGGATAGAAGGTAGAAGTAGGGGAATCGGTATTTTCATGCGCGAGGAAATTACGCGATAGCGGGGAGGAACAGGCGTGGATCCTAGAACATGTGAAGAACCAGTCCATGGAAGGCCAGATTGAAGAAGTTCATTGACCAATTTGTGCTCAATGGGCATGCAAAGACATAAACGAAGCCCCTTAAGGGGGCTGCATAAGTCGACCATGCAATAGTCGGTCACTTGCGATCCCTTAAGGGGCTTTGTTGCCTGTATGATACCTTTCCCCCAATGCCTTATGCCTCGGCAAAGTCGAGGGCATGCCTTTCCGGGGCTACGCGGCTTGCTTTTCACGAGTTTCGTTTTCTACGGATTCCACAATGGTTACGTCGCTTACAAATCGGGTGATGCTCCAGAGCATTTCTTCTGCCTCAAGCCAGGCCTGATCGTTGGCCGGGCGGCCATACTTTCCCGGCGCTAGCCCCTCTGGATCCTCTACGCAAAACCACAGTGCTCCGCCTTGGCGGCGATATCCCACCACCACAAAGCAGTGGCCGCTGGAAGCAAGATCCCAGGAGCTGAATTGACACATTACGACGTTTCCTGCATCCAGCGCGCTGATGAGATTCTCACGGGTGGGAAGCGCGGTATGATAAGGGACGCCATATTCCTCCAACTGCTCATGCACCATATACATATACCAACCCTCGGTAATATGGGGATATTTTTGCCGCAGCTCATCGGGGGTGACGGAGGAGGTTGGATCACGCCATTTGAGCACCATGCAGACCATAGCAGGCATGCAATTTACCGCGGCATAGGGGCTGCCATCCTGCTGGTTGACATAAATCGAATAACTGGGTAGGTTAATGACCTCTTTTGCCGAGGAATCATCGGGTGCGGTAAAGGCGGCATAATGCGCTGAAAGCCGGGCGGCGCGGGACACGGCATCCTGATAGGTGGCCAAATCGGTATAGACTGTCCCGGCGTCAGCCGCCTGCCCCTCGTCAAGGCCGGGATAGAGCGCGGCCGGGCCGTCGCGATATGCCAGATAGAACTGATTGAGCAGCTCCGGCATCAGATCGATCCGCACAGGCTGATCCGGTGAAAAGGAGGAATAGTCCGGATAGCCGCTCATCAGCTGATAGTAGCTGACAAAAGCCAGCGTATCGGCGATATCCGCGCTGATATCGGAAAATATCAGTGGCTCAGCGCCTTCAGGCAGGCGATCGACGGCATAGTGCTGGGTATACGCTTGCTTAAAGGCAAGCGCCAAATCTAGCCGGGTCATGGGCCCATTGCTACCGGAAAAGGGCGCTGCTTCCATGCCGGTCACAAGGGGCCAAAGCTCCGCCGCATCCTGTAGGGTGGCGCTGCGTCCGGCCTTCAGCAGCACACGGCTTTCCAGGGCCTGGACGGTAGCGCTGACGAAAGACTGAAATTGATAGACGGTCAGCTCCTGTTCCAATTGGGCGGCTTCATCCATATCTTCAGCTCCCCAGTAAGGCTCCAAATCCATTTCCAGGGCTTGGCGCAGCAGGGTGCTGTGGATATGGGGATCGATGCGGTCCGCGTTGATCTCATAGCCGGTTTGCTCGATCACACCCAAAAGCAGCGACAATGCGTCGGATTTGCGGGCGGGCTGGCCGTAGCGGGCAAGGTCCACCCGCTGGCCTGCGCGAGCCAGCAAGACAGCGTTATCCATGAAGGCACGGTCGCGTAGCGCATCGGGCGCCAGCGTGCCGGTCCATTCGCCGTTTAATAAGGTCAGCTCGGGGAGCACCAAGGCGCCGGAGCCTTCGCTTGGCACCAGGCGGCGCAGCAGCAGGTTATCCTGGCGCTGCTGAACAAGCTCCATGCCCGTGGGAATCAATCCATCCAGCGCACGGGCTGCACGTTCCAGGGCAGAAGCGCCCTCGGGCGTCGCGGTTGCAGTGGAATTGGGTGCGGACGGAGACGTTGCCTGTGGAGGGGCTGCGGTGCAGCTGGTGAAAAGAAGCAAGACGGCCAACAGCGCGGGCGCAATACGCCAATATTTCATGATGCCTCCTCAAATTAGTCTACATGTATTATAGGGTATTCTTCCACAAAAGGACAGAGCGAACCAGTGAAAAATTTCCAGGTGGCGTACGACGGCAAAATGACACGCACTGAATGCCAACAAAGGCGGCATGCGATAAAAGATTGCGGTTGAAGGATCGTAAAATCCCTCCTATAATGAAAATACCGCACGGATTGCCCGGGCGGTATTTTTTATGTGAAAAAGGAGATGAAACATAGATGGACTGGCGTATCCAATGGATGGATCAAAACGACTGCTATAAACAGGGCCGGAAGTTGATGCCTAAAGGCATCATGGTGCACGCTACCGCAAGCCCCGGCGTGATGGCGGAGGATTGGTATAAACGATGGAATAAAGGCGGCATAGAAAAATGCGTGCACGCCTTTGTAGACAACCGGGAAACGGTCCAATATCTGCCCTGGGATATGCGGGGATGGCATGCGGGCGGCTCAGCGAACAATACCCATATCGGGTTTGAAATCTGCGAGGATAAAGGATGGAACGAGGCCTATTTCATATCGGCCTGGGAAAATGCGGTGGAGCTGGCCGCCCATTTATGCGCACGCTATGGGCTGACACAGCGACAGATCATTAGCCATAAAGAGGGGCATGCCCAAGGCATTGCGTCCAACCATGGAGATCCGGATCACTGGTGGGGCAAGTTCAACCGGACGATGGATGACTTTCGGGCGGCCGTGGCCCAAAAGCTAGCCGAAAATCCAGCGCAGGAGGAAAGACCGGAAGACGCCCCCAAAACTATGCGGGTTTGCGTGCCGGAGGATGATTTCCTGGCCGTGCGTGCTGCGCCATCGAATGCCGGAGCGCTGGTGGATAAACTTGCTCCGGGAGAAATCGTAAAGGTGTATGAGGTTAACGCAAGCGGCTGGTGCAAAACAAAAGGCGGCTGGAGCTATGGCGGCAAGGGATACCTACAGGAGATAAGCGAGGCGCCCAGCCTGGGCCGGAAAAGGGTCAATACGCCCGGCGACATATTGAACGTGCGCGACGAGGCCAATGCGAAAGGGAAAAAGCTGGGCGAGCTGGCCCACGGCAGCCAAGTGACCATCTGCGGCTTGGCAGATAACGGATGGATGCTCATCCAGCAGGGCAACTTGCGGGGCTGGGTAAACGGCAGATATCTCGTAAACTGCGCCGCTAAACCAGAACTAACGCGCATCCTGAAGCTGACCAGCCCCAATATGCGGGGCGAGGATGTGCGCTGGGCACAGAATCGCCTGAATGAGCTGGGTTATGACTGCGGCGCAGCTGACGGCATCTTCGGGCCCAACACCGACCGAGCGGTCAAATCCTTTCAAATGGCCTGTAATCTGACTCGGGATGGGGATATTGGCCCCAAAACATGGGAAAAACTTTAGGAGGCGTACAATGAGCGACCATGCGATCATGACAACGCTTAAAAGCGGATGCGCGCTGCTTGCGGCTGGCATCACGGCGATCTTTGGAGGCTGGGACATGCTGATGACGGCGCTGGTGGTGATGGCCGTGGCGGACTATGCGACAGGCCTTGTTGCGGCGGGAATCAACGGGAGGCTGGACAGCCGCGTAGGCTGGAAGGGGATCTTGAAAAAGCTGCTGATCTTTGTGGCCGTGGCCGTGGCAGCCACGGTGGACATGGCGACGGGGCTGGAGGGACATCCGCTGCGGGCAGCGGCCTGCCTGTTCTATATCGGCAACGAAGGCATCTCCATCGTAGAAAACCTGGGCTGCGCGGGTGTTCCGATTCCCGCTCGGATGGCAGCCCTTTTCCAGCGCCTGAAGGATGAAAACGATACGGAACGATGACGGATAGCCACACGCATGCTGTGGGATAGATACAAACGCCCTTCACCTCAAGGTGGAGGGCGTTTGTTCTGCCTAACGAATGATACGATCAGGCGCACCGCATGAAGGGGAAGCAAGAAGCTTATGCAGCGCTCGGATAAGCTGGCTGCAGAAAGTTGCCGCGCAAAAGCGACCGGGCCGGACCTATATGAACTACCGCATTTTCGCTAGAAGAGTGCGGCTGATGTATACGGAGGGACAGACTAAGATGCGGGGCAATGTCAGCCGTATATCATGAAAGATCCGCCGAAATGGCGCACAGCTTTATGATTCTATTCTGCGCCCCATACGGCTGAGAAAAAAATCTGCTGCGGCCTCCTAGCGCCATAAAAGGATGTTCCATTCACCGAAGGCGGCTACGCCAATAAAAACTGCAGGCGGCCAAGGGTGAGCAAAGCAACCTTTTGCCCTTTGGAGAAAGACAAGGCGAAATATTGCCGCCAAGATACCAGACCGCAGCGCTGAAACGGTGGAGAACGCGCTGGTTTCTATGCTTTTCACTGGTCGCATCAGCTGATAAAAACGATCGCTTGCGGCTAGGGAATAGAAAAGGTTTACTGGCGGAATATGAAGGCTCGCCTGCAATGTCCCGTTTATTTTGCCGGTTTATTGTTCCAAGGGAAAAGGTTCGGGCATGGGCGAGCAGCGGAATGGTTTACGCCGCAAGGCATATCCCAAGGGAGAAATGATTTCCGTGTTGCGCCAGCCATGCAAAAAACGTCCCCTGGCGCGCTGAACGCCAGGGAGAGCAAACGTGCTTCACTTTCTGCCTGCACAGGCTTTATAGCATTTTAACCATCAATCCGTGTTTGACAATTCCCTGGTGTTAGGGAATTAGGGCTGCAGACATGACAACAGCGAGGCATAGTAGGACTGCGGACGGTGCTGGGCAATGGATACGAGGCCAAAGCAGCGGGGTGCGCCAATGCGGACGGGAATTCCCACATGCCGGAAGCCCCATAAGGCTAAAGGAACTTTGGTTACAATATCGTTGCCGTTTTCCACACGCAGCGTTTTGAATACGCGCTGATTATAGGATTTCTGGAAGGCGCGGTTTCCAACGCGGGGACACCCGAAGAGGAAAACCTCGTAATCCTTGCTGGGAAAGTTATACTGCAGATCTACTGCGCATAGCACGGCTAGCGCAGCGCCGTAGGAATGGCCGCAGACCATGACCTTTCGGATATGCGGCGAGATCAGCTGCTGCAGGCGGCCGCGCACCTGAGGCGCCTTATAGGCGTTGATAAATCCGCTGTGAACCCGAATCCTGGAGGTGGGATTGTCATAAGGAATGGCTTTCTTAAAAAAGGTAAAGTCCGTAATCCAGTCTTTCTTTGAGTCGGAACCGCGAAAAACGATGGATAGGACACGATCCCGCCGGCGCACAAAGCACTGCACGCCAGTAGGATGATCGTCAATAACGGCCACCAGATCGCCGAATAACGGGGGCTGCACCTGCGCATAGGCCAGCGCTGAAAACTCCATTGCTTCTAGAACGGTTTGCTTATTCACATCCATCACCTCGTATCACCATATGCAAATCGAGGTGGGAAAGAAGCGGATCAAGCGCAAAAAAACGCTGCCATCGGCAGCGGATTCATTTAATTTGATAGGGAAGAGGGAATTAATCGACGATTACCATATCGGCAAAAAACTCGGGACGATGGAAATTGGGCGTGGGCCAATCGATCGGAGTAAAGCTGCCGTAATGCTTCTGAGCCGTTTTGTCGCCGCACTTGTAGAAGTCGCCGCGCATCTTATGGCCGGCCTTAAACTCTACGTCACCATAAAAGGCGCGAATCAGATCCATGGGGATCAGCAATTCCCAACCCCAGTAATCATCGCCACGGAGTACCTTAGGCAGCGGATGAGCATATCCGTTGGCAGCCAAACGCATCCGCGGATGCTTGTCGGGCAGGCCAAAGCACTCCAGCATGGTGCCGATGGCGTTGCCTTCAAAGTTGAAATATCCGATGCCCTGACTAGGATCGCAGTCCAGGAAAGCTTCCATGCAACTGTCCATGGACACGTAGGTATCCTGCTCGGTCATAACAGCTACCGGATCGGTCTCTTTGCAAATCATGCGTACCGCAAAGCCTTGATCCTTCACATAACACAGGATGCCGTACGTTTCCGGACGGTAATCGCCGCCCCAGTTATATACGTCAACCCGGGCGATATTCCCCTGATCCAGCTGGGACATGTCCTGAATGGTCTTTACTTCATAAACCATCGTGTTTTCCTCCTGTTCGACCCATAAAGATATATGTGTTTTCGTAGCTCCCTTATTATAGCACGCTCTGGTAGCCTGTAAAGTAAATAATAAAATGTAATGGCACAACAGACCATGCATGAGTAGATGCCTGTACAGAAAATTGCTTGTAACCAGGCGCATGAGCGATACATCTTTAGATGGGCGACTTATATTGGATTGTCACAGCACTATTCCAGACCTTACAGGTGATAATGCGGATAGCAAAATGGAAAATATCTTGATGTTGAGCAAAATTTAATGATCAAAATCGGGATGTATCAGAGCTCGCAAACTGCAAGGCAAATGCCTGCGATATTTGCATTTTCCAACAGGGATAAGAAAATAAAAAACGGACGGCTTAGCCGTCCGTTTTTATTATCCTTCCTTAGGTGTTCCCTTCATCGCCGTCGCGGGCAGGGAATACCTTGCGCATCAGCATGACCAAACCGTAGAACACGGCCAGCACGACGAATACGCTGCCGACGCCCATTCCCATAAGCTGCAGGGCTTTGATGAGCATTTCTTGCGTTGACATCTTACGCGCCTCCTTAAATCATCAGGGGAACCAGCGCCAAAATCATGGCGCCGGCAATGATGGAACCAACCTGGCCGGCCACGTTTGCGCCGATAGCGGGCATCAGGATGAAGTTGGTCGGATCCTCTTTTTGCGCCATGCGCTGGATAATACGGGCCGACATGGGGAAGGCCGAGATACCGCAGGCGCCCACCATGGGATTGATCTTCTGCTTTAGGAAGAGGTTCACGAGCTTGGCAAAGAGGACGCCACCGGCAGTGTCAAAGACGAAAGCCAACAGGCCGATGCCCATGATGAGCAGCGTCTGCAGGGTAAGGAACTGCTGCCCCACCATGGTGGAGCCGATGGTGATACCCAGAAGCAGCGTGACCAAGTTCGAGAGCTCATTTTGCGCGGCAGTGGAGAGCCGGTTCAGCACACCGCATTCGCGAATCAAGTTACCGAACATAAGCGCACCGATGAGCGAGACGCTCATGGGAGCTACTACGCCGGCCACAATCGTGACTATAATGGGGAAAAGGATGCGCACTTTGCGGGAAATTTTCACGCCGTAATCAGCGTCCATGCGGATCATACGCTCCTTCTTTGTGGTCAGAGCGCGGACGACCGGAGGCTGGATGATCGGCACGAGAGACATATAGGAATAAGCGGCCACCGTAATAGGCCCGATATACTTAGGCGCAAAGAGATTGCCTACATAAATGGAGGTAGGACCGTCGGCGGCGCCGATGATGCCGATGGCGGCAGCCTCCTTTAATGTAAAGAGATCGGGGATAAAGAAATTCATGCAAACCGCCAAAAAGAGCGCCATAAAAATGCCCAGCTGAGCGGCGGCGCCAAAGAAAAGCATGACGGGCTGCTTGAGCACCGGGGTGAAGTCGATCATCGCTCCCACGGCAATAAAGATGAGGATGGGGAATAGCTCGTTGGAAATACCGGCATTATACAACACTGTGAGAAAGCCGGATTCACCGATGGCGGAGGAGAGGGGGATATTGGCCATAATGGCGCCAAATCCAATGGGCAAAAGCAGCATGGGCTCATATTCCTTCTTGATTGCCAAGAAGATCAGCAGCCCGCCGATGATCATCATCACCGCGTTTTGCCATTGGAAATTGACGAAGCCGCCCAACAGTCCTTGGATGAGGTCGTTCATTTTCCTGACTCCTTTTTGTTTTATGCAATTGCGGCCCTATTATAGCATGGAAACCTCTGGATGAACAGAGATAAAAATGCCCTGTGCTTGAAAAAATACGCCCTCGGCGTTCTGGCCGTGACAACTAAGTGTATCCTGTCGCCAAATATAGTCCATATGAAGGGGTGTGCCGGGTAAAATTTCCTGGCTGTAGTTTATCTGTAAGTCGCTTAGCACATGGCTTTGATGATACTCGAGCTCCGGTATATCGGTAAACCAAGCGGCATAGCGCGTATTGTTAACATGGCCGTTAACATCATAATCCTGAAAGCGCGGCGAAATGGTCAACGAGCCGCTCCAAGGCTCGTCGGGGATATGCAGCTTCTTAGGCATGGGGAGCGGGGCGGCAATGTCGGAGGTATCGGGCATGGGAACGGGCAGCGCCGACGCCGGAAGGGATTTGCGGGTATGAATATCGAGCAATACCCAAATGCTGGTCGCGCAGCCGAACGTGTTGCCTTGCTTGTCCCGGAAAAGATAGTGGCGGGGAAACATGAAACGATTGCCGACGCCTGGCCAGGTCGTCATTTCGACCACATCCCCAACCACCGGATAGCGATCCATATGGACATGCATCCGACTGAGGACCCACACGATCCCATGCTCGATCAGGGCAGCGCGGTCGCTGTTCAAAACAACCGTGTGACAGTCGCTGATCTCTTGCATCAGGATAAAAATGGATTCCGGCTTCCAGCGGCCGAACATATCCACGTCGCGATAGCGTAAAATGTAGCGTTCGGAAAAAATCCTTGTATCGTTCATCAACGTATTCCTCCCTAAGCGCTATTGTGGCGAGGAAACATATTTTTGTCAAGGGATGTTTTGCATATTGCCATTGACAGATTCAATTAATGGTGATATAATCTAAAACTGCAATGGTTATGCCAGCATAGCACAGTCGGTAGTGCGACGCACTCGTAATGCGTAGGTCGCCGGTTCAAGTCCGGCTGCTGGCTCCATGGCGAGGTGTAGCGCAGTTTGGTAGCGCGTTTGGTTCGGGACCAAAAGGCCCCGGGTTCAAATCCCGGCACCTCGACCACTTGAAAAGCCCTGAATACCGCAGAAAATAAGCGGTGTCCAGGGCTTTCTTGTTTATGCGGAGGAGGCAATTCCCGTGCAGGCTTGGAAAGTTGATTGCGGCGCATTCTCCGTCGATCCGCGTGCGCAATGGTTTGCCGTATGGTGCTAAATGAATGGATCCGTTTTATCGGCACACTTTATATGAAGGGCAAAATTCGCTCGAGGGAAAACGGGGAACTTGATATATAAGAAGCAGCTTTTCCCTTTGATTATTACCGATCCATATTTCTGTATGCTCAATATAGTCCTTTTTGCTTGGATACGGTGCTCCGTAGTTGTCTGCTTCATTTACATTAGAATACCGGAGTAAACAACCGAGCTTTGCATGAAAAGCCTTTTGATATAAGTGTAAAGCCTCCTCACAATGTCCGGCAAAATTGAAATTCGGGGATACAGCAATCATTGTAGCCGACACCTTTCCTTAAATTTACTTAGCATATATGCATTTCACACGGCGGTTTTTGATTTTATCGCGCCGTATGGACTCTGTACATGGGAACAAGGATGCGAGGAAAAAGGATTTATCGTGCTGATCGGGCTCTCTGCACTAATCAAAACAATGATGGCTAACCATTAAAAAATTAGAAAGCTAATCATTGTGCGGATATACGGGCTATGATATACTGTAGTTAAAATCATCTGCTTAGAAAAGCAGGCCTTACGGGAGAAAGAGGAGGACGTGAATGAAGCTGCTTTGGAGACTTAGCCGGGAGGCGGTACGCTATAAGTATCTTTATATATGGGCGATTTTGTCCACCATGGGGTTGACTGCGGTGAATTTGGCAGCGCCCAGGGTGCTTTCGGCGATGACGGGCATTGTGGAACGGGGCATGACGGCAGCCTCGCTTTCGGCCATTGGGCAGCTAACGGCCATGTTAGTCGCCTTATATCTTGTGCGCATATTGCTCCGCTTTTTGAGCAACTATCTGGCTCATAAGGCGGCTTGGTATCTTGTGGGCGATTTGCGCACCAAGCTATATGATAAGCTGGAGCGGTTGGATCTGGGGTTCTTTCATGATAAGCAGACCGGCGACCTTATGAGCCGCGTAGTCAATGATACGCGGGATTTTGAACTGCTCTATGCCCATATTATCCCGGAAATGATAACAAATACCGTCACCTTCGCGGGGGTGCTGGCGATCCTTTTATCAATCAACTGGAGGCTGGCGCTGATTACCTGCTTCCCGATTCCTCTTATACTCATTTCGGGTGTGATTTTTACCAAAAAGGTGCGCCCTTTCTTTCGGGTATCCCAGAAAAAGATGGGTGAACTCAATGGAAAGCTGCAGGATAACCTTTCCGGGATCCATGAGATTCAATCCTTTGGCCAGGAGCAGTATGAAACCCAGCGGGTAGACGAAAAGAATTTTGATCACATTAAGGCCATGTTACGGGCGCTAAAAATCAGCGCGGTATTTCATCCTTCGGTGGAGTTCCTCTCTTCCATAGGCACGATCCTGGTGGTAGGTTTTGGCGGGATTATGGCCTATCAGGGCAACCTTTCGGTGGAAGATATCGTATCTTTTGTATTGTACCTAAGCCTTTTCTATGCGCCCATTTCCGGACTTGCAGCTTTACTTGAGAACATGCAGCAGGCCATGGCCGGGGCTGAGCGCGTGATGATGATTCTGGATACGCCCTCCAAGATTCAGGATAAGAAAAATGCCCTTTCCTTAAAAACGGTAAAAGGCGATGTCACATTTGAACACGTCAGCTTTTCCTATGCGGCGGGAGAGCCGGTGCTAAAAGATATTTCCTTCTCCTGCCGGGCGGGCATGATGGTGGCCCTGGTCGGCCCTACCGGCGTAGGTAAGACGACCATTACCCAGTTGATTTCCAGGTTCTATGAACCTACCGATGGGAGGATCTTGGTGGATGGCCACGATATCCGCGATGTCACGGTAGAGAGCCTGCGGCGGAATATTTCCCCAGTGCTGCAGGATACGTTCCTGTTTAACGGGAGCATCGAAGAGAATATCGGCTACGCTCAGCCAGATGCCAGCCATGAGGACATTGTAGAGGCCGCGAAGGCCGCCCATATCCATGCGGATATCCTGGCAATGCCGGACGGCTATGATACGCAGGTGGGCGAACGGGGACTTCGGCTGTCCGGCGGACAAAAGCAGCGCGTGGCCATCGCGCGGGCGATTCTACGGCGCTCTCCCATCATTATCCTGGATGAGGCCACCGCCTCTGTTGACGTGGAAACCGAACGGCAGATTCAACAGGCGATAGGCGCTATTGCCGGTAAGCGGACGATCTTTGCGATTGCCCACCGGCTTTCCACCATACGCAACGCCGATCTCATTCTGGTAATTGAAGATGGAAGGATTACCGAGGCCGGTACGCATGACGAATTGGTGGCCTTAGGGGGCGTATACGCGGGCATGAACCGGATACAGGGCAGCGCCTTGACAGAAATGCCGCAGGCGCCGGCGGCCGGATAATCGCTGCATTATAGGATATTGAAAGGGAAAAGCCCCTGCATGCGCTGCCGCACAAACGCGCAGCGGCAATACAGGGGCTTTGATGTGCCCTGGTTCTATATCCCGCATGGCGGGTATCTTCGGGACGGATACCAAGCTTGCATCCCGCCGGGCGTCCGGGGGATAGCTTGGGGGAATGCACGGATCAACGCTTTATTCGCATACTGCCGGCATATGGCGATTCAATCGGCCGGCCAGGGCGGCAAAGGGGTGAGGCGGGTCTCATAAGCCCAGCCATCTGGCCGCCCGGCGAGCAACGCATAGAGCGTCCATGCGCGCTGGTTGATGGCCCAAAGCCGTTGGGCGGGCATGCCATCGGGGCAATACCGGGCGGGGTGAACGATCAGAGGCAGCGTTGAGGAACGGCCAATGAGGGAAAGCAGGCGGCGGCCTTGATCCCCCATGGCCAAGGGACGCACAAAAAGTGGATGCTGGCAGCGAAGCAACTCCGTGTCCTTTTGGTTCATGGCGAGCAAACAGTGCAGCAGCGCACGCTGGATGCGCGTCTGGCTGTAGCGGCGGGTGGCGGCGGCTTCCAGAATGCCGGCATAATCGACGGCGCTCCGAGCGGCTGCCTTTAGGCGCAGATGGAGTCCCTCGCCCATATCGGGCAGATCCGCCAGGGCTTGATCGGAAGCGGTGAGCAGCGCCCAGCGAATGAGGGGCCCCATCTGGCTGGGGAAAATGCCGGGTGATTTTTCCAGCGCGCGGCGAACAGGGAGCGGGAGCCCGTCAGGCATATGCCCCGCTGCCAGGGCGGCGCGAATGCCGGTAGCGCTGGGCAGGCTGCTTTCAATCTGCCGCTGCCGGTAGCCGTCGCCGACGCGCGCTACAGGGAGGGGTTCCAGGCGGCTGCCCAGATGAAGGCAGGCCTGTAAGTATTCTAACGCCAATACGTTGTTTGCCTGGGTCATAAGGGAAGCGGCCGCTTCACCCAGAATAGGGGTCAGGGCCAGCTGACGGGCCCGCGGATAAGAGGCGCCGCGGCTGAGTTCATATCGAAGGCGGGCTTTAAAGGCTTCCGGTTCGGCCATTAAAAGGCGCGCGACCGGCATCAGTTGGGAAAGGTCCGGCGTTTCGCAGCCAAAGCAGAAGCAGGATATACAGCCTAGGCCATCCAATAAGCCAACCGCGCCGCGGGCAAAGAGCTGCGCGCCATGGCAGGCATAGGCCGCGGGCAGTTCCAGCACCAGGTCGGCCCCTGCGCCGACCGCCCATTGGGCACGGACGACCGGATCCGCTATCGCCGGCTCGCCACGCTGGACGAAGGGACCGCTCATGACGACGACCAAAGCATCGGCTCCGGAAGCCCGCCGTGCCAGGGCAAGATGGCGGACATGCCCAAGATGCAGGGGATTGTATTCAGCGATCACGCCGCAGATTTTCATTTGCGTCCTCTTTTCATTGATTTGTGGGAAAAACCTGCTATAATAGATATGCTTACTCTAACATTATACGGGCTTTTTGCTCCGGCGCAATGGAATGCAGGCGGTTTTCCGCTATATTTTAGGAGGACAGTATGAATAATATACTGGTAATCAACGCAGGCAGCTCATCGCTGAAATATCAGCTCATTGACATGGATTCGGAGACCCTGGTGGCGAAAGGAAATGCGGAGCGCATTGGAATCCCGGGCTCAAAGCTCACGCATAACCCCATCAAAAAGCCGGCTGTAACCATTGAACAGCCGATGGCTGACCATGTGGCTGCGATCCGGATGGTGCTGGACGCGCTGACCGACCAGGAGCACGGCGTAATTGCCTCGATGGATGAAATTAACGCGGTGGGCCATCGCGTGGTGCATGGAGGCGAGAAGTTCTCCGGATCGGTGCGGATTGACGACGCGGTGATGGCCGCACTGGAGGAGAATATTCCGCTGGCCCCGCTGCATAACCCGGCGAACCTAATGGGGATTCGCGCCTGCCAGGCTGTTATGCCCAATACGCCCATGGTGGGTGTGTTCGACACGGCCTTTCATCAGACGATGCCGCCCAAGGCATTCCTTTATGGCCTGCCTTACGAATATTATAAGGAGCTGAAGGTGCGCCGCTATGGCTTCCATGGTACCAGCCACCGGTATGTCAGCCAGAAGGTAGCCCAATGCATGGGTAAAAAGCCGGAGGAGCTGAAGATCGTCACTTGCCACCTTGGCAATGGCGGATCGGTTACGGCTGTGGATGGTGGCAAGTCCGTGGATACCACCATGGGGATGACGCCGCTGGAAGGCGTGCTGATGGGCACCCGCAGCGGTAGCTTGGATCCGGCGATTATTGAATTCCTGATGACGAACAAACACATGACCATCGAAGAAGTGATGGCGGTGCTCAATAAGAAATCCGGCCTGCAGGGGATCAGCGGCCTTTCCAGCGACATGCGGGATGTGGTTGCCGGCATGAAGGAAGGCAATGAGCGTGCCAAGATTGCCTTTGAAAGCTTCTGCTATCGGGTAACGAAGTATATCGGCGCCTTTGCCGCTGCAATGGGCGGCGTGGATGCCGTGGTGTTTACCGCAGGCATCGGCGAGAATATGGCCTTGGTGCGTGAGGCCGTCTGCAAAGATCTAGGCTTCATGGGCATCAAGCTCTGCCCGGAGCGCAACGCTCAGCGTGGCGACGAGGTGAAGATCTCCACCGACGACTCCAAGGTGCAGGTATGGGTAATCGCTACCAACGAGGAGCTGATGATTGCCCGGGATACGCTGCAGCTGGTTAAAGGCTAAGGGACGGCGGATAAGCGGAAAAAAGCCGGATTGCCTGTTGACAACGCCAGCTTGCTTCCTTATAATAACTATGTTTGGTTTGAGGTGATCGCTTGATACTCGATCTGGATACGCTGCTGCGCAGGGGACAGGCTCCTGCCCGGTTCCACCTGGAGCGGTTGGATTGGCCAGGCGAAAGCATTGATCCATCCATCAATATCGTAAAGACAGTGGTGGAGGGAACGGTAAGCGCCGACGGCAGCCTGCTAACGGTGCAAGGATTGCTACGGTTTGATTATGAAACGCAGTGCGCACGATGCTTGACCCAGGTTTCATCCCACCAGGAGGCGGAATTCGCAGAAGAATTCGCCCGTAGCGAAAGCGAGGACGCCCCGGACCGCTATCTATATGTGGGTCATACCCTGGACCTGACGCAGATGGTCGAGGACTGTATTGCGCTGAACATGCCGCTACGCACCCTATGCAGCGAAACATGCAAAGGCCTGTGCCCGGTGTGCGGTGCCGATAGGAATATCGTGTCCTGCGGCTGCAGCGCAGATGAAGGCCCAATGAAAAATCCCTTCGCCGCGCTTGCAGCAAAATTGCGTGAAGAGAATGAGGAGGTGTAAAAAATGGCAGTACCCAAGGGGAAAAGTTCAAAAGCCCGCCGCGATTCCCGTCGCGCTAACTGGAAGCTCAGCCTGCCCGGCATTGTGGAGTGCCCGCGTTGCCACAAGATGAAGCTGGCTCATCGTGTCTGCAAGGCCTGCGGATATTACGACGGCAAGCAGGTTATGGCGGTCGAGGCCGACAACAAGTAAAAATAGCAATACCCGAAGGGCCGCGTTCAATGCGGCCCTTTTGCTGTCTCTGGCCGGCCCTTGCGTGGCATTCGGCGGTATGGTATAATGGCGTCAAGATTGAAACGAGGTTACCAAAGTGGAAGCGTCATCTGTTCCGGACGGCCGATGTAGGCCTTCGGGCTTTTGTATAACAACAAAGCGCGTTACGAGGAGGACATAGCGTCCTCTTGTCGTAGCGCGCTTTTTATTATCATCATAAGGAGTGATTTGCTTTATGGACAGTACGTCCATCATCGTGGTATTGGTTTTGCTGGTAGCTTGTTCAGCCTTCTTTTCTGCAACGGAAACGGCCTTTACGAGCTTTAATAAGATTCGCATGAAAAATCTTGCCGCCGCGGGCAACCGCAAAGCCGAGCTGGTTCTGGCGCTGGCTGATCAATATGACCAGATCCTAACCACGATCCTCATCGGCAACAACATTGTCAATATCGCTGCAGCCTCCTTGGCGACGGTGCTTTTTACGCAGATGCTGGGCGATAAGGGCGTTTCCGTATCCACTGTGTTAATGACGGTCGTCGTCCTGATCTTTGGCGAAGTATCGCCCAAAAGCCTGGCTAAGGAAACCCCGGAGGCTTTTGCCCTTAGGGCGGCGGGCCCGCTGAAAGCCTTGAAAACCTTGCTGACGCCGCTGAATCTGCTTTTTATGGGGTGGCGCCGGCTGCTGAGCCGGATTTTTCACGCCCAGCAGGGCAGCGGGATTACAGAGGATGAGATTATAACCATGGTTGATGAGGCTCAAAGCGAAGGCGGTATCGATGAGCATGAGGGCAACCTGATCCGTTCGGCCATTGAGTTCAAGGATCTGGAGGTGGCCGATATTTTAACGCCTCGGGTGGAGGTGGTCGCAATCGATTTGGATATGCCCCTGGATGAAGTTGGACGCCTATTTGAAGAACACGGATTTTCCCGCCTGCCGGTCTATGAAGAGAATCTGGATAGGATTATCGGTGTGGTGCATGAAAAAGATTTCTACGCCAGCTTGCATAAGGGCAAAACCAACCTAGCGGACATGATGAAGAATGTGATCTTTATTTCGCCAGGGTTGAAGATTTCCCGCCTTCTGAAGCTATTGCAGCATACGCAGAGCCATATCGCCGTGGTGGTTGATGAATTTGGCGGCACGGCTGGTATTGTAACGTTGGAAGACGTGCTGGAGGAGCTCGTGGGCGATATATGGGATGAGCACGACGAAGTGATGGAGCAGATGCGCCCGGTGGGCGAAAATAGCTATCTTGTATCCGGTGCAGCTAGCGTGGATAAGGTTTTCCGGCACCTTGAGATGAATGAGGAATGCGAATGGGCGACGGTGAACGGCTGGGTGCTGGATATGATGGATTGCATTCCCCGGGTAGGCCAGGGGTTTACCTATAAGGGCCTGACGGTTACGGTGACCCAAGCAGACTCTCGGAAGGTATTGGAGGTTCGCATTCAGAAGGAAAAGACGCAACATTTGGAACCGCCCCAAACGCTCGCAAGCGGACGCAAGCAGGCGCGACAAGCGGAGAGAACCGGGCAGAAGAGCCCTAACGCAGCCTATTAATAGGCGCGGCCGCAAGACCGCTGACATCGGGAATAACGCGCCAAGGCGATGGGGCTTGCAGGACGACTTTGACATGGGATGAAAAAGCTGCATAAACTGCAGCCAGCGGTGGGACGCGAGTAAGCGCGTTTAGTTTGCACGACTCAGCATGATCGGCGTGCGCCTTGTTTTGGATGGGATACGCTTGAGGCAGCAGAAGCAAATGGCGTCAGTCATCCTGGTGGCCTCGGACATAGAACTGCCGGCCGGTACGTACTGTTTGGGCGATAAAAAGTAGTTTTCGGCCATTGCCATGTGGATTCCCATGCTGATATGGACGGCGTTATGGTATACGGCCATCCCAGGGGAATGCGCTTTGGCGTGCGGACAACTTGCCCGCTGCTGCAGTGGCCTTTTTTCGGGTGTCCAGGCGAGAAAATCCGGTAATCAGTACGCCGTTTGCGGTGCATCGCCCTATTATGCGCCCCTATATCGATATATACGCCTGGATCGGGAAAAGCTGCAGCACCGGTATGTTTAACGGTGGAATGCTTCCGCCGCCCATTTGGATTTCTATGTGAAGCTGGCGGCCGGGGCGCTATATTCCTTTTGCTATGGGCAAGGCGCCTGCTTTTTCTGCCCCCTTGGTTTGAATACATGCCGTCTCTGGATTGCGGGCCGGTTTTCTATATGAAAGGTGCCACAGGCTTCTAACCGCTTTTATTCTGGATTTCATCCCGAATCTTTCCGTGTGATCCTTTGCCATAGCGCCGCATGTTTTCCCTGGACAGATCAATGCCCCCTGATGTAGCCGTTCAATTTTCTACATCAGGGGGCTATTTGCTCGTTTTTCATATTTTCCGGGGGGCTGAAAGGCTCAGGTTCCACCTTTTGCGCTAAGATACACCGCCAAGAATCATTCATGACGCCTGTCATGAGGGGGCTTGAGTTCTGCCGGTGGAAGCGGATCGCGGTTAATGGCATCGTCCGCATAGAGATGCTTTTCCAACTTGCGCTTGACCCGCTGCAGCGCGTTATCGATGCTTTTTACATGGCGCTGCAGCTCGTCGGCAATCTGCTGATAGCTTTTTTCATCCAGATAGCTGGCCAGCACCTCGCGCTCTAGGTCAGAAAGCAGTTCCTGAATTTTTCCCTCGATGGCCGTGCGGTTTTCCGCGTTAATCATCAGCTCTTCCGGGTTCTGGCTTCGGGCAGAGGTAATGACGTCCAACAACGTTCGGTCGGATTCCTCCTCGTAGAGGGGCTTATTCAGGGAAACATAGCTGTTCAGGGGCAGGTGCTTCTGCCGGGTGGCAGTTTTGATGGCAGTAATGATTTGGCGGGTTATGCACAGCTCGGCAAAGGCATGGAAGGTGCACAGTTTGTCGGCTCGATAATCACGGATCGCCTTATACAGGCCGATCATACCCTCCTGAATAATATCCTCCTTATCCGCTCCGATTAGAAAGTAGCTTCGCGCGCGGGAGCGGACAAAATTTTTGTACTTGGCGATCAAATAATCCGTTGCGGCGCTGTCCCCCGCCTGAGCCACGGCGACAACCTGCTCATCGGTCAGCCCGCTGTATGCCTGGACGCCATTTTCTTCCGGATTGGGATAATAGACCACTTGTCCACCTCACCTATATGCTATCCATCTTGATTATAGACAACCTGTCAGTTCGCGTCAAGCTTTTACCCAGCGGCTTATGATGAACGGCTTATCCGGTAATTGGGCAAATTCTTTAGAAATGCTTTACAAAAGCGGACAGGCGTGGTATTATATCAACTGGGTTTTTGCCCAATAACCATCGGCGCGGACCGACGAGCATTCCGGCGTCGCTGCTGGGCTGATGGCGTTTATGAAATGGAGGATATCTACCTATGGAAAGAGTAACCAAAGCTGAAACCATTGCCCGCTACAAGCTGCACGATACGGACACCGGTTCCCCCGAGGTTCAGATCGCCCTGCTCAGCGAGCGCATCGCCCACCTGACCCAGCATCTGAAGGATCATCCGAAGGACTACCATTCCACCCGCGGTATGCTGAAGATGATTGGTAAGCGCCGCGGCCTGCTGAATTACCTCAAGGCCAAGGACATTGAGCGCTATCGTGCCATCATTCGCGAGCTGGGTATCCGGAAATAAAATAATATGCGACAATAGAGCGGGCGTTGTTCCGCTCTATTGTTTATGAACGTGGTTTGCCTGCGTGTGCCCGTGTAGGCGTATAGGACTGGCAGATGTAAAATGAAGATAGATGATGAAGGGAGAACCACACCCATGTACAAGTGCTTTGAAATGGAGCTGGGCGGCCGCAAAGTAACGGTCGAAACCGGACGGTTGGCCGAACAGGCCAACGGCGCCTGCCTGGTTCGCTGCGGCGATACGGCCGTGCTGGTAACCGCCACCGCATCCAAATCCCCTCGGGACGGCATCGACTTCTTCCCCCTAACGGTGGATTTTGAGGCTAAGCTTTATTCGGTGGGTAAGATTCCCGGCGGCTTCATCAAGCGCGAAGGACGCCCGCCGGAAAAATCGATCCTGACCTCGCGGCTGATGGACAGGCCTATCCGCCCGCTCTTTCCTAAGGGATTTCGCAACGATGTGCAGGTGGTGGCGACTGCGCTGAGCGTGGATACCGATATTCCGCCGGATGTGTACGCCATGATCGGTTCTTCCGTCGCTCTGTCGATTTCGGATATTCCTTTCCAGGGCCCTACCGGCTCTGTGGTCATCGGATATGTGGATGGGAAGTATATCACGAATCCCGGCGCAGAGGAGCGCGAACGCAGCCTGCTGAACCTAACGGTATCGGGTACCCGCGACGCCGTGATGATGGTGGAAGCTGGCGCCCAGATGATCTCCGAGCAGGAGATGCTGGATGCGATTCTCTATGCTCACGAGGAAATTAAAAAGATCGTATCCTTTATTGACGGCATCGTCGCAGAAGTGGGCGTGCCCAAGGGCGATTATCCGATCAATCATGTGGATGAGGCCATCGACGAGGCGGTGCGCGCTTATGCCACGGATAAGATCCGCTGGGCGATGGACACCTTTGACCGCAAGGAGCGCCAGGCACGCGAAGACCAGGTGAAGGCGGAGACGCAGGCGTATTTTGCCGAGCGATTCCCCGATGGGAAAAAGGACATCGACGACAGCTTGTACGCCATAACCAAGGAGACGGTGCGCCGCAGAATTGTGGACGAGGGAATTCGCCCCGACGGCCGCAAGTTAACGGAGGTTCGTCCCATATGGGGCGAGGTAGGCCTACTACCTCGGGCCCATGGCTCGGGCATCTTTACCCGCGGGCAAACCCAGGTGCTCTCCATCGCCACACTGGGCCCGGTAGCCGAGCAGCAGAAGCTGGATGATATTACCGACGAAGAATTCAAACGCTATATGCATCAGTACAACATGCCGCCCTTCTCCACCGGGGAGGCTAAACCGCTGCGCAGCCCCGGCCGCCGGGAAGTGGGCCACGGCGCCCTAGCCGAGCGCGCGCTGCTGCCGGTTATCCCCGATGAGGAAAGCTTCCCCTACTGCATCCGGGTGGTGTCCGAGGTGCTCTCCTCCAACGGTTCTACTTCGCAGGCTTCAGTCTGCGGCTCCACCATGGCGCTGATGGATGCGGGCGTACCCATTAAGGCGCCGGTGGCCGGTGTGGCTATGGGCCTGATTCAGGATGAAAAGACGGGCACCATTTCCATCTTGACGGACATTCAGGGCCTGGAAGACTTCCTGGGTGATATGGACTTCAAAGTAGCCGGTACGGCCGAGGGCATTACCGCGATTCAGATGGATATTAAGATTAAGGGCATCAACCGGGAGATTCTGGAGCGTGCCCTGGAGCAGGCGCGCCTGGGACGCCTGCATATTCTGAGCAAGATGCTGGAGGTAATCCCCGAACCCCGCAAGAGCCTGTCGCCTTTTGCGCCTAAGATCGTCGCCTTCTCCATTGACCCTGAAAAGATCGGTGAGGTGGTGGGCCCCCGGGGCAAAACCATCAACAAGATTATTGCCGATACCGGCGTAAAGATCGATATTGAAGATGACGGCCGCGTATTCATTGCGACCAACGATGAAGCCGCCGCCGCTCAGGCTCGCGGCATGATCGAGGCCATTGTCAAAGTGATCGAGGTAGGCGAGATCTACTACGGCAAGGTTGTGCGGCTGATGAACTTCGGCGCTTTCGTAGAGCTGCTGCCGGGCAAGGATGGCATGGTGCATATCTCCAAGCTGGCTGACCATCGGGTAGAAAAGGTGGAGGATGAAGTCAAGGTTGGCGATGAAATCCTGGTGAAGGTGGTCGAGATCGACGACAAAGGCCGTGTGAATCTCTCGCGTAAGGGCCTAATCGAGGAAGAGAAGCGCATTAAAGAGGAACGCAGCCGCCAGCAGTAAGCGCTGGAAAACGATATAAAGCCTTCGCTCGCGATCGAAAGATGGCGAAGCAGCAAAAAGATGGTAGACACAAAGGTGCCTACCATCTTTTTCTTATGGAGCGGAAAGGCGGAGCATGACGCGAAAATGCCATATGCGGCGAAGCGGCCGAACTTTTCGTGCGCGGCAGCCATGATGAACGGGGAAGAAAGAGACAGGCGAAAGAATATCAGGCACAGCAGGAAGCCAAGAAATAATCCGGCAGCCCTATGATAAGCGATGAGCGGCGCAGAAACTCGTCCGAGCAGCGCCCATACCCGAATGAACGTTTCAACAAGAAACCTTGAAAAAAGGCCGCAACGCCCGCGCTGAACAACAAATAGGCAAAAGGGGGTAATGCCTCAAGAAAATGATTGGGAGGATGCTTGCTGAAATGCGGCAGCGGGCGGATGCACACTTGGCCTCGGAACGATAGGATCAAAGATTGATGGCATCTCGTGAAGCGGCACGGTAAGTGCATACACCGATAGGAACGTTGAATCGCTATAAACGCCTTGGAAGTATATGGATCCTATTTGCCGCATCAGCCATGCGGGGGCGTTTTATTGGCGGATATGCTGACTTTAGAGCTGTGGCGGTTTGTCAGCGGCCCCGGCGCGCGAAAATCCCTCAATATTTGGCCATTCATGGCTATCGGCATAGCCAGAAAACGGATGGTATGGATGGGTTATTCAACCAAATCTGGGAGAGCTTTGCCCTATTTCCGTCATGCAGGAGATGCCCTGCCTTCCGTTTCAAAGGAGAGGGGACGTGTACCGCCTAGCCCGGCGCGGCTATCATGCGATACCCGAGCGGCTGTTAAGCGACGATTAAGCGTTTTTATCATGAGGTCTGCACCAAGAACGCTAAAAAGCGCGATCCTCTCCCTTTTCACGGCGATTAGGGTTGCAATACACAGGCAACTCAAACCTGCGCTCAAATACAACCCGGCCCAAACATATCAGCGCCGGCATACCTTGCAGTGATGCCGTGATAGCGTGTTTTGGGGCCGGCTTAAGCTAGTTCCGCAAGCATTTTGGCTCCTGAGGGGAAGAAAGCCTGCGCGCCGCCACAGCTGGCTTGCGTCTACTTATTGGAGCATTGCCCTTCTATGCGGCAATCAAAAGGAAAACCGCCAGCCCTGACTTGGTCAAAACTGGCGGTTTACAGAATTGTTCGATCACTAAGAAGCGATTTCACTACCGAAAGGCAGCGAGGGCCCGAAATTTTGTCCATCAGGGTACACGGATGGGGCGCCCCTGGATTACGGCTGAATCTCCGTAAAATATCCTGCGTCGTGATAGCGCTTCAGCGCTTCGGAAAAGCGTACCGTCATAGCCTCCTCCAATGTGTCCAGCCCCATATTGGTCAGCTCGCGCTGGAGGGATTCCCATCGCTGTGCCACCTCTTCGTCACTCTGGCTTTCGGTGACGATGACATATACGGCGTCGTCCCAAGCTTTCACCGCGGCTTGATAGGCAGTATCATCGCTGCTCCCCGCCAGGGGCAGGGCGAACTGGAGAACCGGACACTTATTCTGCCATAGATCCTGTTTATAACGCAGGCCGGCTTCAATCCGCTGGGCGCGCATGGCAAGAGCCGTCGGGTTGGTGAGATAGGCGGCCGGAGAAGCGTCCAGAATGCCGGCTGCCTGGTCGTTGCCGGAGAAGGTCCAATATTGCAGGCCCGTATCCGGGAGGATGGTGTGCCCTGGCACGCCGCTGTCATAGGCGTCGGTTTTTTCATTCTGATATGAGGCGGCATAGGTGATTAGGCCATCTTCATCTTGCGTGTAGTGTTCGCCCTCCACACCCCAATGGGTCAGCTGGGCGCCTTCATCCCCCTTCAGGAATTGCATAAAATAGATCGCTCGATCCGGTTGTGTACAGGTTTTGGTGATAAATAGCGCGCTGGCCAGACGGTCGCTTCCGCTGATGCTCGGTGAAGTCGTTGGGGAGTGATAGGCCCAGCTGGCCTGGTTATCAGCCATAGCCAGCTGCTCTTTGCCCTGATAGGTCAGCGGATCGACCAATAGGGTCCAAGGCCAGGGTTCGGCATCCGTGACGGTCGAGGCGTAGATCCCGCCGTCGGCATTGTATCCACTTGTGGCAGTAAAGACCAGCGTTTGCGCTAAATTGCCCGACAGCGTTTCATTGACCCAGGTAGCGGCGTCACCCAGTGGATCAAGAGCCACCTCCTCCGGCGTAGGCATGGCGACCAGCCCGTTACGATACCAACGGCTGAGCATGGAAAGGTAGTCCAACCAGCCTTCTTGGCGAAGGGGCGTGCATACTTTACGCTGCGTTTGATCCCAATATAGGTCGCGGTAAATACCCATCCAGCTGGGCAGCGGGCTTTCCGTGGGGCCCAGCATAGCCAAGGGCGCCGGCCCATCGGCAGATGCGAAATCCGTGAGCAGCGCGCCTAGCTCCTCAATGGAGGTAGGAAGGGGGCGGCCGTCCAGCAGCGTATTGTTGAAATTGAGCATCCAGGGCGGATCGATGGGTATGCGGGGGTCTGCGTAGAAGTCGTCGTTATAATAGCCGTTGCGCAGGGTATAGATTTTCCCGTCACCGGCTTGGTTGTTGAGCTGCTGCAGGGGATCCACGTCATCCCAGAAATCGGGGCAATAGGTTTCGGCCAGCTCGTTCAGGTCGCAGCACAGGCCGCTATCCTCCAGGAAGCGGGCATCCTTATCCAGCCGGACACAGACAAGGTCGGTGAGATCGCCGGCGGAAGCCAGCACCTGAATGTCCGGCGGATTGAGAAAGCCCTGCTGCCGGATGTCCAGCTTAACGCCGGTCAGGTCCATCATCGCCCGGGATACAGCGTCCTCGCCCCAAGCGGGCGGGTGAAAGGGGGGATTGCTATCCTCCGTGATTTGGCTGGTCATGGTCAGGGTTACAGGTTCAGTATGCTGCTTCCAAGTGGGCGCAGCCATGTCCGGCGCCTGCGTTGGCAGCCCTGTGCGCTCCGCTGCCGGAGAAGTGTTCCCCGGCGCAGGGGGACTCTCGCAGCCAAACAGGAGAAGTACGAGGGCGACGGCTAGAGTTAGGATCCCTTTTTTTCGCTTCATGTTTGCTTCCCTCCTATCATGCGTATATCCCTATATCGTGGAGCTACCTTGATAGCGGATGGGTTACCCTATGGCTGAATTTCCGTAAAATACCCGGCGGCGTGATAGCGCTTTAGTGCTTCGGCAAAGCGCTCGGTCATGGATGTCTCCAGGGCGTCCAGCCCCATGTTGGACAGTTCGCGCTGCAGAGACTGCCATCCTTCGGCGGCCGCATCCCCATTGGCGCTGGAAAGAATGAGAGCATGTACGCCTGCTTGCCATGCATCCTGTATATCCCGGTAAACGCTGCCTTCATCGCTGCCAGCTTCCGGCAAGGCAAATTGAAGCGCCGGACATTTGTTCTTTGCCGCATATTCCTTGTAAACCTTACCGGCTTCGATTCGCTGTTCGCGAATGGCAAGAAGGGTGGGATTCGTTTGGTATGCGATGGGTGAAGCGGCCAGGAGCCCATAAACGGTGTCATTGGCCATAAAATCCCAATATTGCACGTGGCTTTGCTGCAGCATCGTATTCCGGTAGTCGCTATCGAGCTCATCTAAAACACGATGATTATTCTGATAAGGCGACTGGTAGATCAGCAGGCCTTCTTCGTCCCGGATGTAGTGCTGCCCCTCGATCCCCCAGTGGGTCAGCTGAGCCCCCTCCTGGCTCTTAAGAAACTGCATGAATAGAATGGCGCGGTCGGGCTGCTGGCAGCTGCGGCCGATAAACAGGGCGCTTTCCGCGTTAATCCCGTAATTGGCGGGCGAGAGCAGCAAATGATTGTCACAGGCCCAGCTGGCCTGGTGATCCCAAGCAATCATCCGGTTTTCCCCCTGATAAGTCAGGGGCTCTGCCAGCATGATCCAGGGCCAGGGATCATCCTCTGTGACGGTGCTTTGATACAAAGACCCGGCGCGGTTGATCCGGTGCGTTGCAGCCAGGACCAGCGTATGGGGCAGCGCATCGTTAAACCAGGAGGTCTGGAAACCGTAGGGGTTGATAAGCTCCTCATCGTCCGCATCCGGGATGGCCAACAGGCCCGCTCGATACCAACGATTCATGAGCTGGATATACGCCAGCCAACCGGAATCCGTGAAGGGCGTGCGCACCCTGCGCGCTTCCGGATCCCAAGACAGGCCGCAGCTAATACCCATCCATTGGGGCAAAGGGTTCAAAATTACATCGGCCATTGCCATGGGTGGGGTTTTCTGTTTCAATGCAACCAGCAGCGCTTCCAGTCCTTCAATGGAGGTAGGAAGGGGGCGGCCGTCCAGCAGCGTCTTGTTGAAATTGAGCGTCCAGGGCGGAAGGAGGGGGATCCGGGGGTCGGCGTAGAAGGCGTCGCTGAAATAGCCGCTGCGCAGGGTATAGACATGCCCGTCTTCTGCCTGATTGTTCAACTGCTGCAGGGGATCGACATCGTCCCAGAAATCCGGGCAGTATTGGGCGGCTAGCTCATCCAGCGGATAGCAGATTCCGTCGTTCTCCAGCAGCTTTGCGTCTTCTGCGGTGGCTACGCAGAGAAGATCGGTGATCTCTCCAGCGGCAATTTGAACGGGAATGTCGACCTGCTCGTCTCCCTGGTATCGGATATCCAACTTGACGCCCGTAAGGTCCATGATCAGACGGGAGATTTCATCTTCCCCCCAAATGGGCGCGTGATCAGCGTCCGTATTACCGGTAATCTGGCTGGTCATGGTTAGGGTTACCGGATCGGTATGCGATTTCCAGGTGGGAGCGGCCATATCCGGCGCCTGCGCCGAGGGGCGAGCGGATTGGGGGCCGGCACAGGATGCCGATGGCAAAATGCAGAGTGCGATCAGGCAAGCAAACAGACGCTTTTTCATCGAACGTGCCTCCATAATCATATGGATAAATTGATTGTAGCATGGCGTATAATCATATTTGATATTTATTATTATAATTTTTATATTATAGGAATTCATATTCAAATTCTTGGAAATCTACCTCCATAGCCCGAGTTGCTATAGAAGAAAAAAAGCATCCGCTGAATGAACCGCTCCCAAATGTGCGGACAGCACAAAAAGGCGCCAATGTAGGGAAATATGAAGTTTTAAGCGGAGAGGCGTCGCGCAAGC
>CAJFUN010000021.1 GCA_904420205.1 Candidatus Parachristensenella avicola
GACATACTAAGACCCCCTATTGTAGTTCTATTTTCCTACATTAGGGGGCCTTTTGTCTATTGTCCGTTTTTACTGGGGCCGTTCACTTATTCATCACGGTGTTTTTCTATACGTTAATACGGAAGAGCACCACGTCGCCGTCCTGCATGACGTATTCCTTGCCCTCGGAGCGGATCAGGCCCTTTTCCTTGCAAGCAGCCATGGAACCCAGCTCCTTAAGGGTATCGAAGGGTACCACCTCGGCGCGGATGAAGCCGCGCTCAAAGTCGCTATGGATTTTACCGGCGGCCTGCGGCGCTTTGGTACCGATGGGTACGGTCCAGGCTCTGACCTCCTTTTCACCAGCCGTCAGGTAGCTCATCAGGCCTAGCAGGCGGTAACTTTTGCGGATCAGCCGGTCCAGACCCGACTCTTCCAGGCCCATTTCCTGCAGGAAGGCCTTGCCTTCCTCGGGATCCATGGAGCTGATTTCCTCTTCAATGGCGGCGGAAACCACCACCACCTGGGCGTGCTCAGCCTGAGCGCGCTCCATAACCCGGGCCACCATAGGCAGGCTGGAGGGCTCTTTCCCCAGGCCGTCCTCGGCCACGTTGGCTGCGTAAAGGGTGGGCTTATAGGTCAGCAAGCAGAGCAGTTCGGCCATCTCACGGCCCATATCGGTGAGCGCTTGGGCGCGAACCGGCGTGCCTTCATCCAAACCTTTGGCGATGGCCTGCAGGGCCTCCACCTCGTCCTTGTAGCGCTTGTCGCCGCCTTTAGCCGCCTTGCCGGATCGTTCGATGCGCTTTTCCACCGTCTGCATATCGGCCAGCAGCAGCTCTACCGAGATGGTTTCCATATCTCGGACTGGATCCACCGAGCCGTCCACATGGACAATATCATCATCCTCAAAGCAGCGCACCACCTGCACAATGGCGTCGCACTCGCGGATATGGCTAAGGAATTGATTCCCAAGGCCCTCGCCTCGGCTGGCACCACGGACCAGGCCGGCGATATCCACAAATTCCACGGTGGCAGGCGTATACTTTTGGGGATGGTACATTTCGGCCAGGTAATCCAGACGGTTATCCGGCACGGCCACGACGCCCACATTGGGCTCAATGGTGCAGAAAGGATAATTGGCGGCCTGAGCGCCGGCCTTGGTAATGGCGTTAAAAAGGGTGCTCTTGCCCACATTGGGCAGCCCTACGATTCCGAGCTTCATGCGCGTATCTCCTTTTAAGCGGGTAATAAACGGATGCTTCGCCTAGCTTACCACAATTCGCCGGCAGCTTCAAGGCAGGCGGGCGGCGAATCCGGCGGAAAAGCTGCCGTTTTCCCACAAAAAGGCCCCGGAGCAATCCGGGGCCCTCGCGCTATTTCGCGTAATTATCGAAATAGTTCTGGATATAGACGATGGGCGTGCCTTTATCGCCGCTGCCGCTGGTCAGGTCGCAGAGCGAACCAATCAAGTCGGTCAGGCGGCGGGGCGTGGTGCCCTGCGATTCCATCTGGCCGACCAGGTTGTCGCCCTTTTGGCGAATGTAGTCGGTGATGGCCTGCTTCAAGGCGTCGCCGGAGAGATCGGCGAAATTGTTGTCCGCAAGATATTTGAGCTTAATTTCGTTGGGCGTGCCTTCCAGGCCCGGCGTATAGGCCGGGGATACCACCGGATCGGCCAGCTCCCAAATTTTGCCGACAGGATCCTTAAAGGCGCCGTCGCCATACACCATGACCTCTACCGGCTTGCCGGTGGCCTGGGTAAAGCGCGCCTGCACCTCGCGCACAAAGCGGTCCGTCTCCCGGGGAAAGAGCTTGACCGTGGACTCAGTAGCCTTGTTGGATCCAAGCAGACCATAACGCTCGTTATAGCCGCCGCCCTGGCGGGGGGCAGTCATAATATCATCCAGACCATATACCAGACGCGCGCCGGCTGCCTTCAGCAGGCGCTTGGTCCGCTGGCGGGTATGAATATCGCAGGTCAGCACGCTGTCGGTGTAGTCCAGAATGCTGCGGCAGTTGTTGGAGAAGAGAATGGATACCTCGGCGCCCTCCTCGGCGATGAGTTCCTTATAATAGCTAACGTAATCCACGCCGGTAAAGGGATGGATCTGCTGCCCGAACAGCTCGCGATAGCGCGCCTCGGTCAAGACGTCGGTATAGGGATCGACGCCCTTTTCATCAAGAAGATCCAAGCTGACTAAATGATTCCCCACCTCATCGGAGGGATAGGAGAGCATCAGCGCGATTTTTTTAGCGCCTCGGGCAATACCCCGCAGGCAGATGGCGAAACGGTTACGGCTTAGGATGGGAAAGATGACGCCGACCGTAGCGTCGCCAAATTTCTCCCGCACGTCGGCGGCGATATCGTCCACCGTGGCATAGTTGCCTTGCGCGCGGGCGACCACGGCTTCAGTGATGGCAATAATATCCCGATCGCCGGGCGCAAATCCTTCCGCTTGCTGCGCCTGGAGCACGGCGTCCACCACAATCTGGGGCAGGTCATCGCCCTCACGAATAATCGGGGCCCGGATGCCCCGCGAAATGGTGCCAACCTTACGTTCCAAAGTGATTCATCCTTTCCGATGCGCCAGGATCTAGCAGCCCGCGCAAGATAAGCCGCGATTCATGGGACATACCGCGGCTAATCATCAGTATACCATAGCGGGCGGCGGCTGAACAGCCCCGTGAAAGATTTTACGCCGGTTTCCCCTTCATCCAGACGGGCGGCAGAGAAAAAAAGCAGCCCCCGGCTGCGGCCGGGGGCTGCAAGGGTTAAAGTTAGTGCAGCAGCGACAGGGCGACGAAGAGCCCGGCCGCCAGCGAAGAGACCAACGAAACGACCGTGATCTGTGTGTTTATGGAGGGGCCGGCCGTATCCTTGAAAGGATCGCCTACCGTATCGCCAATGACGGCGGCCTTGTGGGCGTCGCTGCCCTTTCCACCGCAGTGGCCGGCCTCGATGTACTTCTTGGCATTATCCCAGAGCCCGCCGGCGTTGCTCATCAGCATGGCCAGCAGCAGGCCCGTGACGATGTTGCCCATGAGGAAGCCGCCCACGGCCTCGACGCCGCCGATAAAGCCCACAGCCAGTGTGACCAAAATCGCCATCAGGCCAGCAGGGATGAGCTCGCGGATCGCGCCGCCAGTGGCGATATCGATGCAGCGGTCATATTCGGGATGGACGCCGTCGCGCCCCTCCTTCAGCCCCGGGATGGTTGAGAACTGCCGATGGATTTCTCCAACCATTTTCTGAGAATTCCGGTCTACGCCGAGAATCAGCATGGCAGAAAACACCGCGGGAATCGCCGCGCCGATCAGAGCACCGAAGAAGACCAGCGGGTCCATGAGGTTAAAGCTGACGGTTCCGCCCACGGCAAGCACCGTTTCCCGGAAGGCGCCCAACAGCGCGATGACCGTTAATCCAGCTGCGCCGATAGCAAAGCCCTTGGTAATGGCCTTCGAGGTATTGCCGGCCGCGTCCAGCTTATCGGTAATATCCAGCACTTCGTCCCCCAGGGAGACCATCTCGGCCAGGCCGCGGGCGTTGTCCACAATGGGGCCGTAGGCGTCGTTGGAAATGATCATGCCTACCACGGAAAGCATACCAATGGCGGCGATGGCAATGCCGAACATGGGATAGCCCCCGCCCAAAGGCTCGCAGAGCTTATAAGCAGCCAAGGCAGCGATGCCGATACCAGCCATGGAAGGCAGCGTGCTGAGCAGGCCATAAGAGAAGCCGGAGAGGATGGTAAAGGCGGGGCCGCTCTTGCAGGCTTCGGCCACACGGGCTACCGGCTTTTTATCGTCGCCGGTAAAGAATTCACTGGTGAAGCCGATGATTACGCCGGCAACCATGCCTAGCATGGCCGCGCCCCAGATGCGCAGCGAGTAGCTGCATACGAGGCAGGCAACCAAGGTAAACAGCGCAAAGAGCAGGCAGGTTAGGTAGGTGCCGCCGTTCAGCGCCCGGCCGGGGTCGCCTTTCTGCCCAATACGGGCGGCCAGAACGCCGACAATGGAGGCCAGAAGGCCCAGGGCGCCAAAGCAGAAAATAAGGTCAATGAGCCCCAAGGGCGCGGCGATCACGATGGCGGCAGCGATGGAGGCGACATTGGAATCAAACAGATCGGCGCCCATACCGGCCACGTCGCCTACGTTATCGCCCACATTGTCGGCAATTACGGCAGGATTGCGGGGATCGTCCTCGGGGATGCCCAGTTCAACCTTACCAGTCAAGTCGGCGGCAATATCGGCCGTCTTGGTGAAGATGCCGCCGCCAGCCTTGGCAAAAAGGGCCAGGGAGCTGGCGCCGAAGCTAAAGGCCATGATGACGTCGGAGTTGCCGGTGATCAAATAGAGCAAAGATGCGCCAAGCAGCGAGGACGCCACGACGGCCATCCCCATCACCGCGCCGCCACGGAATCCCGCCATAAAGGCAGGCGCTAAGCCCTGCCGTGCGGCGGAGGCGGCGCGTACGTTGGCGATGGTGGCGATGCTGATGCCCACATAGCCGGCGACGCCCGAAAGAAAGGTTCCAACCAGATAGGCCAGCGCCATGGCGACATTTTGGCCCGCGCCCTGGCCGCTCCAGATGGGAGACGGGAAAAAGACCAAGATCAGCAGCGCAGCGACGCTGCAAAAGATGGCGAGCGTGCGGTACTCCCGCCGCATAAAGGTGAAAGCGCCGCGGCGGATCAGCGTACCGATGCGCTCAATTTCAGCGCCTGCGGTGGGCAGCGATTGCACCCACCGGTAAAAGTAGGCGGCCACAGCCAAAGCGGCCAGCGAGACGACAATTGAAACGATTGCCCAAATCATCAGATACCCTCCTTCTGAATTAGAGGGGCGCTTCGCGTCCCTATCCTATGGATATAAGGGCTGATGGCACCGGCGGAGCGCGTCCGGCATGACGGAACCCAAATCGGGTCCGTAACGCCGCCGGACGGATCGGCGCAGCGCAAGCGGCGCCTCGCAGCGCCGGGCTGGGCGGATGCGGCGACGGATCCACGGGCAGCGCCACAGAACGGCGCTGCCCTGCGGTAGGCTCGTGGAGCGAGGCCTCCCACAGAGAATCGTCGGCGGCAATACAATAAACCCGGACCCGCTGCACTGCGTAAAGCAGGCGGACGGGCCCGGGTTGCGGCTGTTCGGAAGGGATGACGGTAAGTGAAAGACAACCAGAGAACAGCATACAGAACGAAAAAAGAGCGACGCCAACAAAGACCCCACGACGCCGGGCCGGGCGCTCATCCCTTCGCTGCGGCATGCTCGTTTTCCTTCCATGGCCAATCTTCCCATGATCATTATTTCACAAGGCAAGGCGCCTGTAAAGATGGAAGACAGGCCGATTTATATTTTATTTTGATTTTATGAAACAGGAAGGGCACAAAAAGGGGGAAGCTGAATTTTCGGCTTCCCCAGACGATCATGAATGATTATGCGTTTATCGGATAGGCAAATTCATACCGGCCGCTGCCTAACGTAAGCTCCGCGCCTTCATCGCAGCTTTGGGCGTCGCGCAAGCCCTCGCAGCCGGCGATGGGACGCCCGCCTTCGGTCAACGCGGAAAGTTCAGCCTGCTCCAATATGACGGTGGCGTAGGTGTTCTCCGGGACCTGCAGCTTGACGAGCATGCGGCCATCCTCCCGCTGCCAGCGCAAGGCCAGACGGCCATAGCTGGTTTCCAGCGAAGCCTGCGCCCAGGCAAGGTCCGGAACAAAGCGGGGATGGATGACGCTGTGATGATAGGCAGGATCCGACTCGTCCAGATCCAATCCTACGGCATAGCGCGTCATCCATTCCGCCACGCAGCCGTAGGCATAGTGGTTATAGGAGTTCATATCGTCGCTCCAGAAGCTGCCGTCAGGCCGTATGCCGTCCCAATGCTCCCAGATCGTGGTTGCGCCCTTGGTGATGGGGTAAAGCCAGGAAGGGAAATCTTTCTGCATGAACAACCGGCAGGCTACGTCGTGGTAGCCGTGCTCTGAAAGCGTTAGAAGAAGATAGGGGGTGCCCACAAAGCCGGTATCCAGATGGTAATCATTCTGCGCGATTAGGCGGACAAGCTCGTCTACGGTACGCTGGATATGCTGCTCCTCGGCAATTCCAAAGTGCAGCGCCAGCACATGGGCCGTTTGGGTGGGGACGGCTAAGCGGCCGGTGGGCGTAATATATTCCCGCCGGATATGGCGCAGAACCTTTTCACGCATCTTGTCATACCGCTTGGCATCCTTCGTTTGGCCCAGCAGATGGGCGGTTTTGGCCACCAGCGTAACGGAGTACAGATAAAAAGCGCTGGCGATATAATAGATATCGGTAAGCCCGGTATAGCTCTCCTGGCCTTCCTTGGGATGGGCGTCCAGCGCCAGCCAGTCGCCAAACTGGAAGCCGGTATTCCACAGGTTGCGTTCGTCGCCGGTGGAGCGGATATACTCGACCCAGGCCTTCATGGAGCTGTACTGCTGCTCGAGGATACGGCGGTCTCCATAGCAGCTATAGAGGGTCCAGGGGCAAATCGTTGCGGCGTCGCCCCAGGCGGAACTGCCGCAATTTTGCTCACCCAGCACGTTTGGCACCACATGGGGCACCGCGCCATCGGCCCGCTGGCCTAGCTTAAGGTCATGAAGCCATTTGGTAAACAGCGGCGCGGAGCTCATGTTAAAGCAGGCGGTCCGGATAAAGGCTTGGGCATCGCCGGTCCACCCTAGGCGTTCATCCCGCTGCGGGCAGTCGGTGGGTACGTCGACAAAGTTGCCCTTCTGCCCCCATACCACGTTGTGATAAAGCTGATTGACCATAGGATCGGAGCAGGCAAAGTCGCCGGTGCGTTCCAGGTCTGAGTGGATGACTACACCGGTGAAATCATCCGGATCCACCGGGCAGGGCCAGTTCTCCAGGCGCACATATCGGAAGCCCATGTGGGTAAAAGCCGGCTCGTAGCTGGCGCGGCCGCCCTTGAGCGTAACGGTAAAATGGGGATCGGCACGGCGCAGGTTGCCCGTATAGAAGTTACCATCCTGATCCAGCACCTCGGCGTGGCGAAGCGATAGGGTGTGCCCCGCGGGCCCCTCCACGGTAAAGCGCATGATGCCCACCATGTTCTGCCCCATGTCCAGCACCGTTTCACCCCGGGGCGTTTTCAGCACGGCAATAGGCTTAAGCAGCTCTTGCGCGCGGGCGGGGATTCCCTCCTGGGCCACCAGGAGATCCAGCGGATGATCGAGCTCCCGGCAAGGCGACCATTCGCCGTCGTCAAATCCCGGCTGATCCCATCCGGGCAGCTCTAAACGCGCGTCGTAGGTTTCGCCCAGATAGAAGTCGGAGGAAAGGATGGGGCCGGTATGCCATTTCCACTGCCCATCGCTGCATAACAGTACCGTTTCCCCGCTTTCCAGGGTGACCGCAAGCTGCACCAGCGCGGCCAACGTATCGCCGTAGTTCCGCTGGGCATGCTGGCGGATAATTTGGCCGTGGTACCATCCATCGCCCAGCATTACGCCCAGCGCGTTTTCGCCCGGGCGCAGCAGATCGGTGACATCGTAGCACTGGTACTGGATACGCTTGTCATAGCAGGTCCAGCCGGGCGTGAAATAATCTGCGCCGACCGTTTGCCCGTTTATCCGAAGCCGGTATAGGCCTAGGGCCGAAGCATAGACGCGGGCGGAACGGACTGGGCCGGCCAGCATAAAGGATCGGCGCATCAGGGGCAGGCGTGTCATCTCAGAGGCCGGTTCGCCGCCGGCAATCCATCGGGCCTGCCAGCGGCTGGCGTCCATCAGCCCGGTTTCAAAGCTTGCCCAGGGGCTCCAGCCGCTTTTATCGTCCTCTGTGCAGGCGCGTACGCGCCAGCGGTAGGCTCGGCACGGCTCCAGCGGCAGGCCCTGATAGGCGACGAGATTGGAGCGGCTGCTGTAAACCTTTCCGCTTTGCCACACCAGGCGGCCGCCGTCCTGTTCGGCTACCTCGATTTCGTACCGGCTTTGCTCCACGTCGCGCCGGTCAGAGTCAAGCGACCAGGAAAAGCGAGGCGCGGCCACGTCCAGCCCCAGGGGATTGACGCGGTATTCACAGCGTAAATGTACAACCTGTAGCATGGGTTTCCTCCTGTTACTTTTTCGGGGATTCATCCGGATCCTTGCTGGCGTCCAGCAGCCGGGTGCATACCATCTTGTGGGCGGTTGCTTCCAATGAAAGCAAAGAGAGCAGCATCATCTTTTCATAGCGGGCGCCCTCCAGGCCATGCTCCTTCAGGCGCTGGGCGATGCGCTCCTCGCGCTCGCAGTTCACCCGCGTATATTCGGCGCGATATTCGTCGACCAGCTCCTGATAGATGTTGTAAAACGCCTCCAGCTGCTCGTGATCCTTATCCTGCATGATCGCGAAAAAATCGCCAATATCCTGAATGGAAAGCACCTGCTTGAGCAGGAAAATGTAGATGAGCGTGATTAGGTGCCGGCGGCCATAGCGCTTTTTATCGGGACGAGGCAGAATGCCCGCCTTGGCATAATTGTTAATCATGGTATGGGTAAATACCTTGTCCTGCGGGTCTCGGGCAAAGGCGCGCATCTCCTGGTCGAAAAAAGAGACGACCTGCTCCATGTACAAATCCACCTTGGGGATATCGCGGGTCTGAATCAAAGGCGTTTGGGCCACCTCTTCAATCAGCCTGCGGATCTCCTCGCGGGCGTCCTCATGACTACCATTTTGATTTTCCTGCATCCTGCGCCTCTTTTCCTTTTTTTACCAAGGGAAAACATCCCCATTTATCCTTCCTTATTCTATCATAGCGCGCCAACTGCCGCAACGAGACGATTTTGACCTAAAACCGGCGCGAATGTACATGGAATTTTATCCTTGAGATAATAAATCCGAAATGCTACAATTCATACGAAGCACTCGGAAAAAACTGACGATGAGGTGATCGCATGGCGCAGCAAAGTTTCCCCCGCACGACGGTAGCCGGCGTATCCCTGCCCAGGATGATTATGGGCAGCAACTGGATTTTGGGGTATTCCCACACCAGCGTGGCGGCCGACCAGTATATCAACACCATTAACCGCAACCGCGAGTCCATTGCTCAGATCGCTCAGCGCTTTCTGGCATGGGACATTAACGCCGTGATGGCGCCGATGAGCGACAACCCCGTGATGGAGGATGGCATCAAACTGGCTGAGGACCGCACGGGCAAGCGGATGATTCGCATTGATACCCCGATCCTAAACGTGGATGACAATGCACAGGCCCGGCGGGAAGCCCGGGAGCAGATTAAAAAAGCGGCTCAAGGGGGCGCGACTTTTTGCCTGATCCATCATTCCTCTGCCGAGCAGCTTGTCAATAAGAATCTGTCGGCCATCCCGCGCCTGCCCGATTATCTATCCATGATCCGGGATGAAGGAATGATTCCCGGCTTGTCCGCCCATATGCCGGAACTGATCCTCTATTCCGACGCCAACGGCTACGATGTGGAAACCTATATTCAGCTCTATAACCCGATGGGCTTTTTAATGCAGGTAGAGATCGAACAGGTCAGCCGCATCATTCACCGGGCTAAGAAGCCGGTTATGACCATTAAGCCCATGGCGGCGGGCCGGTGCTCCCCCTATGTGGGCATTACCTTTGCCTATGCCACGCTGCGGGAGCAGGATATGGTTACGGTGGGATGTATGACGCCCGATGAAGCCGATGAGGACATTGAAATCGGCCTGGCGGCCATCGAGCGGCGGCTGCCCGAGCTGGAGGCGCGCTCCTCACCCAACAAGACGGCCGTATTGGACGGCGGCGCCAAAAAATATCATACCTTCTAGCGTGCGTATCAGCCCCCGGCCGTATGCCGGGGGTTCCGCTATGTGTTGCGGCCGGAAGGCCGGCCGCGGGAAAAGGAGCTAACCATGCAAAGACGGTTGTTTACCTCGGAATCCGTAACCGAGGGGCATCCTGACAAGCTCTGCGATCAGATAGCCGACGCGATCCTGGATGAACTGCTTGGGCAGGATCCTGAATCGCGGGTAGCGTGCGAGGCGGCGGTACAGCCGGGCGCTGTGCACATCATGGGCGAGATTACGACGCGCGCCAGGGTAGACTATCCGGCCGTGGCGCGCCAGGTGATCCGCGATGCCGGCTATACCCAGGCGGCCTATGGCTTGACCGACGGCTGCGCCGTGTCTTGCTGCCTGCACCGCCAGTCGCAGGACATTGCCCAAGGGGTGGATCGTGAGGACCCCATGGAGAACGGCGCGGGCGACCAGGGGATGATGTTTGGCTATGCCTGCCGGGAAACGGAATCGCTCATGCCTCTGCCCATTTCTCTGGCGCATGGGCTAGCCAAACGGCTGGCGCGAACCCGGCGCGAGGGATGGATTGAAGGGCTTCGGCCCGACGGGAAGGTCCAGGTTACCGTAGCCTATGAAAGCGACCGCCCGGTTCAAGTGCAGACGGTTGTGCTTTCAGCCCAGCACGACCCGCAGGTGGATATGGAATGCCTGCGGAGGGAGATCCGGCATCAGGTGATTGATAAAGTGATCCCGGCGGCGCTGCTGGCGGCGGACGCCCGGATCCTGATCAATCCCACCGGCCGCTTTGTGCTGGGCGGCCCCGCTGCGGACACCGGATTGACGGGCCGGAAGCTTATGGTCGATACATACGGCGGTTACGCCAGGCATGGTGGCGGCGCCTTTTCTGGTAAAGACCCCACTAAGGTAGATCGAAGCGGCGCTTATATGGCCCGTTATATTGCCAAAACCATCGTGGCAGCCGGCGCAGCCCGGCGCTGTGAAATTCAATTGGGCTACGCGATCGGCGTCGCCCGGCCTGTATCGGTGATGGTGGACACCCAAGGTACCGGCCAGGCGGAGGACGCGCGTATCGCCCAGTGGGTGCAGTCGTATTTTGACCTGCGTCCCGGCGCGATTATTGCCCGCTTTGGTTTAAAGCGCCCCATGTATCGCGCGACCGCCTGCTATGGGCATTTCGGCCGCGACGGCTTTCCTTGGGAAACGGTACGGGAGGAGGACTGCCGGGCACTGGTCCGGGCATTGTAAGGCGCCTGCGCGGGCTGGCATGCTTCCTTGCGAATAATACCGCCCGTGAAGGGGACTTTTCCTTTTATCTAAGACTTATCTATGATATAATCATAGGTGGAACGCTGATACAGCGGAAGGAGAGAGAGTATGAAAAAAGCCAAAAAGCTGATGGCTGCCCTGTTTGCCATGGTTTTGCTGGTCGCGATGACGGCCTGCAGCCCGCAAATGACCCTGGAGCAAAAGATCCAGAAGGCCCTTGACAATATCGCCGGCATGAAGAATGTGGACGCCGGAATGAATATGGATATTGAAATGGGCATGATGGGCATGACGATCAGCATGCAGATGAAGGGCGATATCGTCACCTTCACCGACCCCATGAAGATGAAGATGGATATGACGGTTAGCGCCTTGGGACAGGAACAAACGCTGCAGATGTACGCTCAAGAGACGGACGGCGCGATTACCACCTACGCCAACGACGGAACCGGCTGGACAGCGCAGCAGCTGAGCCAAGAGGAATTTGACGCGCAATACAGCAGTTCGATGAACGGTTCAGCCGACGTGTTTCTGAAGGCGATGAAGGATTTTACCCAGGCTGAGGGAACCGAGGAGATTAACGGCCGCAAAACCATTAAGGTGGAGGGCACCATCTCCGGTACCGACATTGCCGAAGCCTTGAAGGCCTCCGGCATGATGGACGCCATGGGCTCGGAAATGGGCGCTGCCGACCTGGATACGGAGCAGCTGGAAGAGCTGACCAAGGACATGTCCGGCATGAAAATCACCCTGTGGCTGGACGATGCGAAGTATGTGCCGGTTAAAATCGAGATGGATATGGCGGAGATGATGAGCTCGCTGATTGAAAAAGCGATGGAAGAAGCTACCAGCCAGAGCGGGTCCGACCTTGACCTAAGCATGAGCATTAGTAAGTGCCTAGTGGAGATCACTTACGATAAGATTAACGACGCGGAGGATTTTGACATTCCGCAGGAAGCATTGGACGCTGCAAAATAGCATCGGTTCACAGAAGGAAAGGGCGGCGAGCCGCCCTTTCTTTTTTTGCGCCTGCCGGTTTTGCGGAAAACACCCCCTATAGAGGAGAATTCTATGATATAATGACTCCATTCATAAAGGGGGGAGAAGATGAAAGGGAGCAAAGGAATCCTGGGGATGGCGATAATCATCGTGCTTGCGATATGCCTGAGTGCATGCGCGCCTCGGATAACCCAGGAGGCAATGTTGGAGAAGGCGATTGAGCAGCAGCGCGCTATGCAGAACTATGAAGCGCGTATCGCGCTGGACACGACGATCCATATAGGCAGCGATAGCCAGGCGATACGTCTGCTACTGAAAACGACGGCGTTTACCCAGCCGCTTCAATACCGGCTGACCGTGAACATGGAGCTGGAAGGGCTGTCCTATGAGCACAATATGTATCTGGCTGAAATGGACGGCGTCATCCGGCTCTACGAGGATGGTCTGGAATCGACGGAGCTACCGGGGTATCTGCGGGGTTATCTGGATGGAATCATCGCGGCAAAGCGGAAATTTGCAGCGCTTTGCCTGGAGAAAATGAAGCGTTTCGCCGTCTCTGAGCAGCCGGGATGGATAGGAGGACGGCGGGCGGTGAAGCTTATGGGCGGCTTTACCTTGGGCGAGCTTGCCGGCATGGCGCAGGACGGCGGCCTATTGGCGCTGGACGATGTGAATGGGAGCCCTTTGATGGCGGCCCATAGCCCTTGGAGATCAATCCATATCCCGGTTACCGCTTACATGGACGACGGCAACTACAGGATGATCCGCTGCGAGGCCGATCTTTCTGCGCTGATCGGTCAATGGCTTCAAGCGGGGATCGATTCCAGCCTGGGGCAGGGGGTGTGGGAAGACGGCCATGGCGCGATCAACATAGAAGGCGGGATTTTGACGATTGAATATACGCATGTGAACGATGCGGAGCCCTTCACACTCCCGCAAGAACCGCTGAAGGCCGCATAAAACGCTCTTTTTATAAAAATGGAAAGGCTGCCGGAAGATGAACCGCTCCCAAATGTGCGGACAGCACAAAAAGGCGCCAATGTAGGGAAATATGAAGTTTTAAGCGGAGAGGCGTCGCGCAAGC
>CAJFUN010000022.1 GCA_904420205.1 Candidatus Parachristensenella avicola
ACGACCACCACGCCGGCAGATACGACGACTACGACGACCACCACGCCGGCAGATACCACAACGACCACGACGACCACCACGCCGGCGGATACCACAACCACCACCCTGACACAGGAGGAAACGGAGCCGTAGCGTGAGAGAATAACGCTTTGATTTTCGGGCCAGCGATTCATCGCTGGCCTTTTTTGCAGGGGACGAAGAGACCACAAGGTGAGCATGATCACAGCCGGTAAGCGCAGGCCCTCCGACGGATGGATGAAAAAGGCCCCGGCTACAGCACGGCAGCCGGGGCTTGGAAGGCAGCCCATAAGGGCGCCTATATACTAATATAAAGGATCATCATCCATGGTATGCGGCCCCATATCCAGCACGACCATAGCGCCGTCGGAATCCAACCCGATCAGCACGCTATAGCTTTCATAGCGGGTGTGCCCTGCCTCATCGGTTATGTCCACGTCAAAGGCCGCGGCAAACCGGCCGGACTGCTCGGAGCGGCTCACAGTAGATGCGCCTAGGATCTCATATTGGCTGAGACCCTGCTGGCGCAGGTTGGCGTCCAGCTGCTCTCGGGCAAAGCGCTTCATCTCGGTCAGGTCGGGGGGCATGTCCATAGCAGAGGGGACGCTGGTGCATCCGCCCAGCAGCAGGATCATAAAGAGCAATGCAGCGGCGACCCACCTTAGCCGGTTCATCACAGCATATCCTTATAGATCCCCGGCACGGAACCTTCGATGACCGTAGCACCGCAGACCTTTTCATAGAAGGCCACGGGGCCCGCGCCGCCAATGACTGCGTAACCATACCCTTGGGCAGCCATATCGTGAAGGCAGGCCAGCAGCAGCGCCGCGCCCGCGCCCTTGCCGCGGAGGGACTCATCCACGCCGGTGGGGCCGAAGAAATCGCGGCAGGTGGTATCATAGCAGGCAAAACCTAAGATCTCCTTGCCGCGGTAGGCGACAAAGAGGGAAACCGGCCGGTTGGCAAAGCAGCCGCGGCACTCGGCCGCCCAGCCTGGGCCGAATTTCTCGCCGGCCCAGGCGCAAATCTTGTCCATTTCAGGCATCAGGGCCCGCTTAATGTAAATTCCACTGGCCTCGCAGCGGGCGATGGCGGGCTCAAGGGGAGGGAGTTCATAAAGTTTAACCAGCATATCGGGCATGAGGGTAACCTTCCTTTCCGTATCGCTTGATAAGAATAGTATAGCATAGCGCAATAAAGCGCGTAACCCCCCATAAGCGGCAAGCTGAGCCGGAAAGGGCGCAAGATTGTCCCGGCATGACGCAAGATGGGGCACTTCCTTCGAGCCGGAGGATTCTCTACAATATAGAAAAGCAAAATAAGGAGGATATCATGATGAACGCTGCCATGATGAAGGAAGCGATGACCCCGCTGGAGCGGGTGGTTGCCGCCATTGAGCACCGGGAGCCGGATCGTGTACCGGTTTATCCGCTGCTTAACGGCTGCAACCGCAGGCTGATTCACGCCAGCTATCCGGACTGGGCCCTAAAGCCGGAGGTTGCCTTTGAGGGATATGTGCGCGCGACCGAGCAGTTCCAGGTTGACGTGATCTGCACCCTGATCGACCTGTCGGTAGAGGCCGCCGATTTCGGGCAGACGATCCTGTACCCGGAGAATGAGGCTGCGCATCCTGACTATAAGCAGTGCCTGATCCGGGATATGGAAGACTATGCAAGGCTGGAGCCCATCGACTTGCCGCCCCAGGGCCGCATGATGAAGGCGGTGCAGCTTAACGATATGCTGGTGCGCCGCATGGGGAAGGAATATCCGGTGGTCGCCTTTGTCTTTGGGCCAATGGGAACGCTATCCATGATGCGGGGTCAAAGTAATCTGTATATGGACCTGGTGGACGACCCGGATGCCGTGCATCAGGGGCTCCGAGCGGTAACGGATACGTTGAAAAAGTACATCGACCGGCTGATCTCCACCGGCGTTTCGGCTATTATGCTGGATACGCTTTTCTCCTCGCGTTCGATCCTGTCCAAGCGGATGTGGAAGGCCTTTGAATATGATTATGTAAAGGAGCTGGCCGATTATATCCTCGCGCGAGGGTGTATGACCATGATTCATAACTGTGGCGAGGGCATCTACTTTGACGTGCAGATTGAATCGATCCGGCCTTCAGCGATTTCCTTCCAGCACCTGCCGGATGACTGCACAAGCCCCCAGGAGCTGAAGCAGAAATACGGCGACAAGACCTGCTTCATCGGCTGCATCGAGCCCACCTGGGCGCCCTTTGCCCCGGAGGAAGAGCTAAGAGCGGAGATCCGCCGTCAGATTGACGTTTATGCGCCCGGCGGCGGCTTCATCCTGGCCACCGGCTGCGAATATCCGGCTAACGCCGATTTCCGCGCCGCCCAGATCATGGTGGAAGAGGCGAAAACCTACGGCCGCTATCGGTAAAAATGGCCGAGATGGAAACTTAACAGTTTCTTCACAAATGATTTCCACAAGGCTCCGCCATGTGCGGAGCCTTTTCATGCATATTATAGGTAATATATTGCGCAAAACAAGAAAATATTGCGAGTATTCGAGGTGTTCCAACGCAATTCGTCAGAAGCTAAATGTGAATATTTGGAAAGCGATCAATGATTTTGCGCAGAATTTCAGGAAATTTTCGCCGCTGCATCACAAAATCAGCATAAAAAATTACGTGAAGGGTTGCAAAGTCTTAAAAAATGTAATATAATCGTAACATCTTCTTCCGAAGGGAAAGAAGGGAACGCTAATGAAGGATGTGAATACCATGCACAAGAAGATGATGGGCGCCGCCCTGGCAATCGTAATGGCTTCGGCCGCTCTCTCGCCTGTAGCCATGGCTGCCAGCCGATATGAGATTCTGCAGGAAGGAGACAAGGACGGCTCCGTTTATACGCTGCAGGAATACCTAGCGGAGAAGGGCCTGCTGGATGTGGATCCCACCGGCTACTATGGATCGCTGACCGAGCAGGCGGTAATTTCCTTCCAGGAGTCTGCCGGCCTGAGCACCGACGGCAAAGCCGGCCCGGCTACGCTGTCCAAGTTGCTGGGTAGCGCTTACGACGGCGTGACCTACTCCGGAAGCCTGAAAGAAGACGTGCTCCAAAATGGGGATGAATCCCTGGCGGTGGGCGACGTGCAGCGCCGCCTGATGGAGCTGGGGTATATTGAGCTGAGCGAGTTCACCTCCTATTACGGCTCCATCACGGAAGATGGGGTGCGCCGCTTCCAGCGTGCCAACAAGCTGAATGTGGACGGCATTGCCGGCCCGGCTACCTTGAAGCGCATGTTCTCTAGTTCCGCCACGGCTTACACCATGTATCCCGATGATACGGGCAACGATGTGACGCGGCTGCAGAAGCGCCTAGCCGAGCTGAACTATTTCAAGCAGGATGCCACGGGCTTCTATGGCCCCTATACGACGGAAGCGGTTATCGCCTTCCAGAAGCGCAACGACCTGTCGGCGGACGGCATCGCGGGCCCCAAAACCCTAGATAAGCTCTATTCGCCGGATGCGAAGTCGGCGGCCAAGGCCTCCAGCAGCACGGAAGAGAAGAAAACTGAGGAAAAGACGGAAGAGAAGAAGACAGAGGAAAAGAAGGAGCAGGCCAGCTCCGGAAGCGATGTGGATTCTGTCATCAAGCTGGCCAAGTCTAAGCTGGGCTGCAAATACGTCTGGTCCACGGAGGGCCCCAACACCTTTGATTGCTCCGGCTTTGTATACTACACCCTGAAGAACAGCGGCGTAAGCGTCAGCCGCCTGAATGCGGCGGGCTTCTCCCAGGTGTCCAGCTGGGCAAAGGTTTCCTCCATCAGCAACCTGCAGAAGGGCGATCTGGTATTCTTCCGCTCTCCCTCCTCCAGCCGTGTTTCCCATACCGGCATCTACATCGGCGGGGGCGAATTTATCCATGCCGCTTCTGGCAAAGGCAAGGTTGTGATCAGCGACATCAATTCCAACTATTATACATCCAACTTTGTGGTAGGCCGTCGCCCGAATTATTAAGCACTGCTAAAGGCCGCTGTTTAACAGCGGCCTTTTTCTTTATCGCAGGCGGCGGTCGGCAGATTGAACCAAGAGGCAGATAAACGGATAAACTGGTTTAGGCCGATCTGGTGAGGAAAATAAGGAGGACAAGATGCGTATTTTTGTGACCGGAGCAGCGCGGGGATTGGGTGCGGCTCTGATGGAAGAAGGCATACGGCGTGGGCATAAGATGGCCGGCGGCGTTCGGGTTCTGCACGGAGAGGGGCCGGAGGGCTTAATACTGCCCATGGATGTGACAAACGGCGGCCAGGTAAAGCGGGCGGCGGCAGCGCTGGCAGCGCACTGGAATGCGCTGGATGTGCTCATCAACAACGCCGGCGTGATTCAGCCGGATTTTGACAGCTACTTTGCCCCTGGCAGGGATGCGATATCGGCTATGCCCATGGAAGAGCTGGAACGGTTGACGGCGGTGAACTTTATGGGGCCGATTCGGGTGACACAGGCGTTTTGGCCGCTGCTGCAGGCTGGAGAAAGGCCGCAGATCCTTCATATTACCTCCGAGGCGGGCAGCATTGCGCTGAATGGGGCGCTGTTTGAACCATACAGCCTTTCCAAAACCGCCATGAATGTAGCGGCACGGCGTATGGCTGAAGTGCTAAAAGGGCGTGCGCGCGTGCTGGCAATCCATCCCGGCCGGATGCGAACCCCTATGAGCGGCGGTCAGGGGGAGATTGAGGCGGCCGAGGCCGCGCGGGGAATTTTTGACTTGATTGAGGGGCATACGAAAGCAGAGAATTGGTTTGTGGACTATTTAGGCCGCCGGATGCCGGAATAATGTCATAAAATGTGGAATGATTAGTGAAAATACCTGTGGATAGCTAGCAATAAAAAAGGGTTGAAGCTTTAAACTTCAGCCCTTTTTGTTGCAAGTTTATCAAATCCTACTATCATGATTTGATTATTGATATATTACATATGTTATTTATTGTATTTAGTTGCGATTTTTGCATAGAAGATTTCTTATTCTGTACTTTATGAATTATGGTATCTATAATGTGTTTGTGGTTTAATTTGTGCGAAAAAAGTTAGCCGTTAGGCAGGCGTGTACGCGCAAGGTTTAAACGAGAAAATACGGATGAAAAGCGCGCCTTGCCCCCAAGGAAGAGGAAAAAAGCTTATGGGCCAGGGACGTCTAGGCCCATAGGATATGGGACGACCCTAAAAGGAGGAAAGCCATGAAGAGAAGAATACTGGCCGGCCTGTTGGTGCTGTGCATGGTGCTTGCCCTGGGCCTGACGGCCTGCAGCGGCGGTGCCAATGCGCCTGCCACCACGACCACTGCGGCGGAGGATGACGCCGCGGCCACGACCACCTCTGCTGCCGAAGGCGGCGAGGAAGCGACCACCGCCGAAGAGGGCGGTGAGGCGACGACGGCTGGCGAAGCAGCCGCCCCCGCCACCTGGGAGAACCTTTCCTGGGAAAAGGATACCTCCCCTGTCACCTTTTCTGCGTATATCGACTTTGATTGGTATGCTGTGGATACCTGGGGCGAGGACGAGGTCTCCAAAGAGATCGCCCGCTTGACCGGCGTATCCCTGGACGTGACCAAGGGTTCGGACCTGCAGGTGCTGAGCGTGCAGCTGGCGGCGCAGGAGCTGAGCGATATCGTGTTCACCGGCAACCTGCCTCAGCGCTTCCAGGATCCCGACGTGTGCTACCGCTGGGATGAGCTGATTCAGGAGCATTGCCCTGAGTTCTGGGATCTGGTGGATCCCCTGGAGAAGGTGAATAACCAGGCGGCCGACGGTCACGTGTACACCTTCATTACCCATTACAACGACGAGCGCGCTTATGCGGATGAAAACAGCATCGGCAACTTCGGCAACTTCACCTTTGCTTACCGGGCGGATATCATGGAGAAGCTGAACCTGCCCATGTTTACCTCGGTAGAGGAGCTGGAGGAAACGCTCTACACGGTTAAGGATAAGGCGGATGAAGTGGGCATCACCATGGTCTATAATATGCACCCGTCTTGGCCTTATTCCATTTCCTACTGGATGGGCTGCCAGGATGGCAACCGCTGGGATCCCGAAACCAAGTCCATCAAGATGCTGTATAACGATACCACCTGGCTGGAGTACTATAAGCTGATGAACAAGTGGTATCGCGACGGTATCCTGGTAAAGGATTATCTGGGCGTGCGTCCTGAGGACTTTTTCTCCCGCAATGAGTCCACCCAAGTGTTCGCTGCTGCGTACAACGCAGGATACGCGTTCTCTGTGGACCAAAGCTGGCGTGATACCGGCGTAGGCGGCAAGCATGACGACCTGTCGAAGCCTTTCTTTGATCAGGTGGTGGAGCCGCTGACCTACAAGGGCGAATCGCGCATGAAGTTGAGCGATTACGGCCATGGCTTTGCCAGCTGCTTCATCTCCACCAACTGCGAGAATCCCGGCCGCGCCATCTGCTACATGGAATTCCTCAAGAGCCCCCAGGGCGACCAGCTGTGCCAGTGGGGTATTGAAGGGGTCCATTATACCATGGTAGATAATCTGCCGAAAAATACGGATGAGTTCCTGGCGCGCCCGGATGAGGAACGTGCGCAGACCTATACCGGCATCGGCCCCTGGTACTTCCAGGGCTCCGGTTGGGCGGAAGGCATCTCTTGGACTGCCGCTGTGGTAAACGCGGTGGACGAATGGGCTCTGTACGGCGCTGAGCAGAACAATGCGACCCGCTTGATTCACAAGAACCTGGCTGCCCAGGATAAGAATCCGGCGATGAGCTTCGCCCGCGTAGAGAGCGAAGACGACGAGATGGCCGCTTACACCAAGCTGGCGGATCAGTGGAACGTTGCGACGGCCGCGATGATTACCGCGGAATCGGAAGCTGCCGTAGAGCAGCAGTGGAACGACTTCCAGGCCTACGCCAAGGCCAATGGACTGGAGGCCGTTGAGGCTAAGATGACCGAGCGCTATGTGGAGAACCTCAAGCGCTATCAGGATGCCGGCTATTTCACCGACATTGTAACCGAATAGCCTTTAACCCATAGCGGCCCAGCCGCTATGCCGCCCCCGCTAACGTCCCAGCGGGGGCTTTGTGTTACCATGAATAAAAGGCGGCTGAAACGAAAGTTTCAGCCGCCTTTGCGCTCTTTTACAGCTTCCAGCGGGTATAGAGAATGGAACAGTTTTCGCCGGTATGCTGCTTTTGGTAATAGACGGTCATGAGCGTGCCATCATCCAGCTCGCAGGTGGAGGGATAGCCCAGATCGCCGTCAGGTCCATCGTCTCGGAGGATGACCGGCTCCCCCCAGGAGAGGCCGCCGTCGTAAGAGAGTAGCGCACGCTGGCCGCTCCCGATATCCCGCCCTCCTTCGCTGGCAGCGCGATACCCATAGGTCAGGATCAGTGTGCCAGAGGAATGCAGCAAAAGATGCGGCGGGCTGCCGGATACGTCGAGCGGGGTCAGCGGGGACCAGGTCATCCCATGATCGTCGGAAAAAGTGGTGGCCATGGAGAAGGGTCGGTGGAAGCGATGTTCGCCCTCCCACTGGGTACGGATAACCCCTACTAGACGGCCGCCGGGCAACTGCGCGACATGGGGTTCATGCAGGTTGACGTTGGCGAAGCCACCCAGCTGATCCACCTGCCCTACGGCGGTCCAATTGTCGCCGTCGTCGTGCGAGGCCAGGCAGAGGATCGGCTGCGTATAATCGATGGGGCGGAGGCGCTGGGGGCGGGGATGGCGAAGGCCGCGGTATCGGCGGGCCATCCCATCCTCTGCAGAATAGGCTTTCCCCAGATAGAGCAGCGTGCCGTCGTCCAAACGGATAGGGCCATGGGGGGCGGTGATGCCGATCTCCACGGGCGCATTCCATTGGCCGCCCAGTGAGCCGGTCATCACAAAGGCCCCCTGATAACGGGCCACCAGCGCGTCGTCCCAGCCGCGGATTACGGTGAGGGAAAGGTCGCCGCGGGGTGCGGGCAGATCGGCTACGCAATCGTGATAAACGCGGGTGTCGCTGGTAAACCAGCTGACGAGCATTTTTTCATCGGTCAGCGGCGTTATACCCGCATCTCGGTCGTCGATGGGCGAGTCGTGGACAATATGGGTTTTAGACCAGGTTTCTCCCTGATCCTTGCTTTCCCATAGAACGGTGCGGCCCCAGGGACAAATATGGGCCATGCGTTCGCCGGAGGCCGCGGCAATCAACGTACCGTCCTCCATTTTGGCTACTGTGGGCCATCCATAGTAGCTGCGCAGGGAACCGTCGCTGGCGCAGACGATCCCATGCCTGAGTATTTCCGTCATTTTGCTCCTCCCCGCGCGGCCCTATGGCCGGGCAGCGCTAAACTACTCAATCCTCTTTATATTTCGCTGCCCAGGATGGAACTCCTGCTGTGGCCGGGAGGATATTTTGGTCAGCCCAGAGGCAGGATTGGTCATATCCGACCATAACAAAACCGGAATCCCAGCCCTATAATAACTTTAATCTATATTGGGAGGTTGACTATGGCCAGAAAGTACCGCATCGGAATCGTGGGCGTCGCCCATATGCACATTCTCGATAATATGAAGCCTTTTGCCGCCTTCTCGGACAAGGTGGAGTGGGTCGGTGTGGCGGATCTTGATCCTATTTTCCCCTCGGCTTGCACCAAGCCCTCGGCCCGCAGCACCAATAAGGCTACGGTCATGGCGACCTATGGCATTGAGCGTGCGTTTGACAACTACCTGGATCTATTGGATGCGGGGCTGGACTTTGCCATGGTATCCTGCGATAACGCTTTCCATCGGGAAGTCGTGACGGCTGCCCTGCGCCGGGGGATCCATGTCATACTGGAAAAGCCCATGGCGACCACGCTGGGCGACGCTTTGGCGATGGCCCGTGCGGCACGGGTTGGCGGGGCAGAGCTCATCGTAAACTGGCCGGCTACTTGGAACCCCGCCTTCCGTCTGGCCAAGGATCTGGTGGACCAGGGCAAGGTGGGCAAAGTCTTTAAGTTTACCTACCGGAACAATGCTTCCACCGGGCCCTTTGGCTATGGACAGGGTCTGACCGATGCGGAAAAGGGCGACGAATGGTGGCATATGGAGGCGGCCGGGGGCGGCGCCTTCTTGGACTACTGCTGCTATGGCGCCTGTATGGCCAGCTGGTTTTTGGGAGAACGGCCTACGGCCGCCTATGGCCTTAAGGCGAACTTTGCCAGCCAGTATGGCGATGCGGAGGATTATGGTGCGATTATGGCCCGTTATCCCGAGGCGGTCGCGATTCTGGAGGGCTCGTGGACGACCGTAGCCAGCGGCATCCCCTCAGGCCCGATCGTATACGGGCTGGAGGGCACATTGGTTTCCGGCTGGGGGAACCAAGTGGAAATTTATAAGGACCGCTATAGCGGAGAGCCTACGGAACGTTATGAGGCTCCGCCGCTGCCGGAGGATCGGGATAACCTGGCAAAGGAGGTTTTTTCCCATTTTGAAAAGGGGACGCCCTTGCACCCCACGCTGGATATGAGGGTGAATCTGGACGCCATGGTGGTGCTGGATGCGGCGCTTCGCTCCGCGCGTTCGGGCAAACTGGAATTGGCCGGGTCGGAGGTGTGGACCATTGGCTCTTAACCTGCCGGACCGGCAGCGGCTGATCGAGTTGTATGAGCGACGCTTCCGGGATGATGAGCGGGTGCGGGCCCTATGGCTGGAAGGAGCCGACGGCCTAGGGATGGCTGACGCATACTCGGATGTGGATCTATGGCTGGATGCCGCCGACGAGGCGGCGCCGGCTGTGCTAGAAGACGCGATTGCCTTGGCCCGGCGCATCGGCCCGCTGGACGTGCTGGAAGAGATTCCCCATCAGGACGGCAAGATCCTGCAGGCTAATTTGCATATTGCCGGGATGAGCCCCTATCTGACGGTAGACCTATGCGTACAGAGGCATAGCCGCGTAGCGGAGGGCTGTTGTATCTACCGCAGCGGAGACATTGCCGAATTGCCCAAGGTGCTGCTGGACAAGGATGGTATTATTGCTTTGCGCACGCCGGAACCCTTAGAGCGTCCGTTGCTGCTGCGGCAGCGGGCGTCGGTAGCGGAAATCTTTGCCCAGCGAGGCCGCGTCACCAAATATATGGCCCGAAATCGGTATTTGGAGGCCTTGGCCCATTATGAGGAATATGTACTAAATCCCCTGGTTACGCTGGCCCGGCTCATCCATACGCCCTATCACCCCAACTATGGCTGGACGCATATCTCGAGGCATCTGCCGGGCGAACTGGTAGGCAAGCTGGAACGGCTGCGCTGCCACCGGAGCCTGGACGATCTGCCCTGCCTGCTGGAGGAGGCGGACGCGCTGTATAAGGAGCTCAATGATGCATTTGAATGCCGATACGGCGGATAGCAGGGTGAAAGCCGCCTTGGCTTATTGCCAGGCGTGGATTGCGCGGGACAAAGCCGCGCTGCTTCTGCTGCTAAACCCGGATATTATCGTGGTGGAATGCTACGGCCCCGAATACCATGGAACCGACGAGGTCCGCGCCTGGTTTGAGGGCTGGCATGCTAAGGGCGGACGGGTGCTGTCCTGGGATGTGAAGGAAGCGGGCGCCTTTCGTCAAGGCGTATGCCTGAAGTGGCGCTTTACCTGCCGGTGGGAAGGACGGGAAAGCTGCTTTGACGGCGTGAGCCTGATGGATTTCGACGATAGGGGCCACATTGTCCGAGTAGAGGAATACAGCGCCAAGGCTGAGCATACCCGACCTTATGGAAAGGAGGAAAAAGGCGATGTTTGAGCGCTTTGACGATGATTTCATGGCGGAGCATCTGCTTCCGGCGCAGCATTTTATGCTCTATCCGCCCTATGAGGACAGGGAGGCCTGGGACGCGCTGGAGGAGCCGGTCAAGGTGGAAATGGTGCGGCGCGGTGAATCCTGGCTTGAGTATCCCTGGCCCAGCTTGCTGGCGTCTCGGTATATGGACTTTATGCGTACCGGAAACCGTAGCCGCTATGAGAAGGATTATTTCGACCGGCGCACCGCGGTGATTGACCTGATGATCGCTGAGTGCGTAGAGGGCCGGGGCCGCTTCCTGGATGCGCTGGTCAACGGCGCATGGCTGATTTGCGAGGAAACGAGCTGGACGCTGCCGGCCCATGGAAGCCACGACGGCTTCGTGCCGGATGCCTTGCCTGACGCGGTGGATTCGCCCCGGGACCTATTCGCATGCGAGACAGGCGCCCTGATGGCAGTGCTCTATGCGGTGATGGGCCAGCGGCTTAGCCAGATGAGTCGCCGTCTGCCGCTTCGCATCCGGGAGGAGACGCTGCGGCGCATCGTGCGGCCTGCCTGCCGCAGCTATAGCTTCTGGATGGGCATTGACTTTGAAGGCCAGCTGAACAACTGGGCGGCCTGGTGCGCCTCCACGACCTTGGCCGCGGTGCTGCTGCTGGGCGAAACGGAGGGGATACGGCGGCAATATGCCCGCCAGATGCTGATGACGCTGGAGCGCTTTGCCGGCATTTATGGCGATGACGGCGGATGTGATGAGGGGCCGGCCTATTGGAGCCGGGCGGCGGCTACCTTTTTCGACGCGCTGACGCTGCTCCATAAGGCGACCGGTGGCGCGCTGGATGTTTTTCACGATCCAAAGGTACGGGCCATGGGCCTGTATCTGCCCAAGATGTATATCGGCGGCAACTGGTTTGTAGACTTTGCCGATTGTGCTGCCTCCCTTACGCCTGCGGCTGATCTGGTTTACCGCTATGGCAGCGCCACCGGCGCGGAAGAAATGATGGACTTTGGCGCCCATCTGGCACGCCTATCGCCGGATCGGGCATTCTCTCACACCTACTGTGTGCTTTCGGCCATGGAGCAGCTTTGGGCCTATGGCCCCATGATGGCACATAAGGGCCGCTTTGAGCCGCATTCGCTGGACTTTTTTCCCGATATAGAGGTGCTGGTAGCCCGGCAAGGGGCACTGACCCTGGCCGCCAAAGGCGGCCATAACGGAGAGAACCACAACCACAACGATGTCGCCTCCTTTATTTTGTACCGGGCGGGAGAGCCCGCCATCATCGACGCAGGCACGCTGACCTATAGCCGCAAGACCTTTTCACCCCAACGCTATGAAATTTGGACCATGAGCTCCAGCTTCCACACGCTGCCTGACTTTGGCGGCCAAGCGCAATCCCCGGGAGAGGCGTACCGTTCCGGCGGCGTAACTGCAACCCAGTTGGAGGATGGCGTGGGTTTTGCCATTGAGGCGGCCGGAGCGTGGCGGTCCGGCGTCTTGCGTTATCGCCGGGAGCTAACCCTAAGCGACGGGCTGACCTGCCGGGACTACTATGAACTGGATACGCCGCAGGCGGCGGTTTTCCATTTCCTGCTGGCGGAGGAACCCCGGCCTGTTAGCGGCGGATGGCGCGTTGGCTGCCGGGGCGGAGACCTTTTGCTCACGATGAAGGGCGCCCGTCCCAGCGCCTCCACGGTGGATGTGATCTACCCGGAGGATGAAACCATGAACGGGGCCTGGGGACGCGACCGGCTGTATCGGCTCAATATTACCCTGCCGGCCAACAAAACCGGCGACGTGACATGGCGGTTGAAGCCACTGGGGGACGAATGAACCAAAAGGAATATGATGTAATCGTATGCGGCGGGGGTGTAGCGGGCATTGCTGCCGCCCTGGCCGCCGCCCGGCAGGGCGCGCATACCCTGCTGCTGGAAAAGGAATACGCCCTAGGCGGATTGGCTACGCTGGGGCTTATCGTGATTTACTTGCCCCTGGATGATGGGGAGGGCGTACAGATGTCCGGCGGCATCGCTGAAGAGCTGCTCAAGCTTTCGCTTCAAGATGGACCGGGCAGGATTCCCGACCCTTGGGCTGCACCGGCCACAACAGAGGCGCGCCGGGGCGTGCGCTACCAAGTGGAGTACAACGCCGCCACCTTCATGATAAACGCGGAGGCCCTTCTTCTGCGGGAGGGGATTACGATTTTCTATGATGCGCGCCTAGCTGCGGTCGAGGCCGAAGCAGGGAAAATCAAAGGTGTGACGGTGGATGCGAAGTCTGGACCCAGGCGCTTTACGGCTCGCGCCTTTGTGGACGCCACCGGCGATGCGGATCTATGCTATTTCGCCGGGGAACCGACGGTAGACGACGATACCAACCGGCGTACTGGATGGTATTACAGCTACGATGGAACAAAGCTTATTCTGCATGGGTTGACCGATCCGCTATATGGCGATATTCCGGAAGGAAGCCGCACGTATAGCGGGACAAACTTAGAGGATATCGCTCAGCACATGTTCGATATGCGCAGCATGATCGCGGATCATGCGAAAAAGCTGCGAGATAACGGCCAAACGGGCCTGTACCCTTTCATGATCCCAGCTTTCCACGGCATGCGGATGACGAGGCGGCTGGATGCGCCGGCGGCACTTGATGAGGAGGCGCACGAGGGACTTTGGTTTCCTGACGCCATCGGTATGATCGGCAATTGGAAGAAGCCTCATGGCCGCTATAGCATTCCCTATGGATCCATCCGCGGGCAACGGCATGGGAATCTTTTTGCTGCGGGGCGCTGCGTTTCAGCCCGCGGGCTGGGTTGGGATCTGATCCGGGTGATCCCCAGCTGCGCGGTGACGGGCCAAGCGGCTGGAGCAGCGGCGGCACTATGCGCCCGGACTGGGCGCGCGCCGGAAGCGGAGGTGCTGCAGCATTGCCTAAAGGCTGGCGGTGCGCTGCTGGAGCCGGGCCTTTTTCCCAGAAAAGAGAGGGATAGATGAGATACATGGGGCGGGTGGAGGGCGAGATGCCGTCCCGCAATCCTTTTGACCCCCAGGGCGATTATGGGGCGGATTGGGTGCGTGTGCGCGTGGTCGATCAGGCGCCCTTTGAAATGATGACCGCCACGGAGCAATGCTTTGGACTCACGCTTTCGACCGCATGTCCAGGCTGGGCCTTCCGCATGATGGATTTTATCGGCTACCATGAGGACCGGGGCTGCCATGTCTGGATCGACTGCACGCCGGCGCACTTTGCTTGGGCAGAGCGCGCGTATGCGGGTCACAGCCGGCAGGAGATGCGGCGGCGCGCCTATGAACCCAAGGTGCTATGCCATAGCACAACGCCCGCAGGATGGGAAGGAATCCGCCAGGCTGGCGCGCTGAAAAGCTGGAACCAGCTCAGGCAGGCCGGCACGATAGCGGAGCAGCGGCCAATTGGCGCGCTTTTGGGCGATCCCGACGACTTTTCTGACTACGTTATGCTGGGCAATGGGGTTGCCGGAGAGATCGTGGTGGCCTCTCGTCAGGCGGGCAGGCTGGTCATGGACATCCATGCGCTTTATCGCCCAGGCGCGCGGATTTACTTTGAGACGGAGCGGTTGATGCGGCAAGGGCTTTGGATACGCGACGGAGCCCATTTCAAAACGCAGGCGCCGCTGCCGTTGGCGCTGGCAGGATATGTTGCCTTGCCGCAGAATTTGAATGTGGAGCCGCTTTGCACGCCAGAGCGTTTCGCTGCGGCGGCCGATGAAGCCGCCTACCGGGCGCTTGGAGGTTGCGTGCAAGAAAGATCATAGAGGGCATAAAAGCCCCAAAAGGAGGAAACAAATGCCGCCGATTCAGGAACTGATGAAAAAGAAGCTGGTCTTTGGCGCATGGTGCGTCTTCGAGGAGGAGCTGTTGGACGAGGCGCGCTGCCGGCGGATACGGGAATCCGGACTGGATTTCGGCTATATCAGCTTTGATGCCGACCACTCAAACGCGCTGCCTATCTTGGACGCCTGCCAGCGAAACGACCTTCTGGTGATCGCCTTTGATCCCAGGGTACAGGGCATGTTCGCCGACCAGACCTTCCGGCTAGACAAGGCCATTGCGGACTATAAGGATCACCCGGCCCTGGCGGGCATTGCGCTTCGGGATGAGCCTGGGGTGGATGATTTTTCGCGCCTTGCGAAGCTGACGGACGCCTGCCTGAAGGCTGCGCCCGGCAAGATGCCGGTCGTCAACTTATATCCGATTTACGCCAACAGCGACCAGCTGGGCTGCGGCAGCTATGAGGAATATGTGGACCGCTATGCCGATGAACTGGCGCTGGATACCATCAGCTACGATTTCTATCCGCTCTACGGTACGCCTGATGGTGAAACTTGGCTGCAGGACAACTATCTGCGCAACTTTGAAATCGTGGCCCGCGCCTGCCAGCGCAAAGGATGCGATCTGTGGTATTTTATCCAGACGCTGGCCTTTAACCACATCTGTCGCGAACCCAATGAAGCGGATATCCGCTGGCAGATCTACTGCGCCATGTCTTTTGGCGCTAAGGTGATCCAGCTATTCACTTATGGCACGCCGGGCAACGGCGAGGAGACCTTTGAGGATGCCATGATCGGGCGGGATGGTGAAAAGACGGCCCGCTATGGATATGTGCAGAAGATCATCGGCGAGATGAACCGATTCACCGCCCACTATGTGCCCTATACCTGGGCCGGCGCTATGACCAATAGCCACGGCTTGACCAGCCGCGAGCGCTCCATTGACGTCGTGTTCCCCGGATTCTCTCACCGGCTGAACCTAAAAGGCAACTACCTTGAGCTGGATCATCCGCTGGAGCGGTTCGATCCGGTGCAGTCCTTTGAGGGGGACTATCCCCTGCTGATGGGCTGCTTCACCCAGGGAGAGAAGCGGGCCTTTACACTGGTGAACATGGAAGATCCCGGAAGGAATCGAGCCAACCGGGCCTGCGTGCGCTTTGACGGCCCCCAGCGGCTGATGGTACATGGCAAGGATGGATCCCGGCAGGTGGAAACCAGCGGCGAGTGGCAGGTAGAGCTCGCCTGCGGCGAAGGGCTTTTCATCGAAATTTTGTAGGAATAGGCCAATTAAAAGTCAAAATGGATTGCCGCCATGCCTTGCGGGTATGGCGGTGCTTTTTGCAAAGGGGCCTACGCTCTTTTGGGCCAGGCAGAGAAGGTATGATAGAATCATCCCAAAAGGATGGCAAAAGCCGGGAAAGGAAGGAGAAGTCCATGGCGGACAACGCAGAAAGGATAAAGGAAAAATATCGGGATGGCGCGGAGGATAAACGGGCAAGCCAGTCGCGCTATGGAGCCCTGGAGTTTGAATATACCAAGCGCCACCTTGAGGAATTCATTCATGAGGGGGCGGACGTCATAGAGCTAGGCTGCGGGACCGGCTATTACGCTATGCATTTTTCCAGCCGGTGCAGAACCTATTTGGGGGTAGACATGGTTTCGGAGCACGTTGCAATATTGGAGGAGAAAATAAGAGTCAGCGGCCGGAAGAACGTACGGGCGCAGCTGGGCGACGCAACGGCGCTTACGGAGGTTGCCGGCGGCAGCTTCGACGTAGTGCTGTGCCTGGGCCCCATGTATCATCTGCCGGACAGGGAGCGGGAGCTGGTTTTTGCTCAGTGCCACCGGATCCTGAGGCCCGGCGGCATTGCGGCCTTCGCCTACATCAACAAGGTGGGCGTTTATGCAGGCGGCTGTATCCATGATAAGCTCAGAGCCTCCTACCCCGATGAAAAGGCCAACCGAATGATCCTGGAAGAAGGCAGGGACGACCTGCAGCCGGAGCTATTCTTTTATACCATGCCGGAAGAGATGGAGGAGGCTGCCGCAAGGCATGGCTTTGTTAAGCTAAAAAACCTTGGTACGGATTTTTTTATCACAATGAGCATTGTGGAAGCCATGAGCGAGGAGCGGTTTGCCCTCCTGCGCCCGCTGCTGAATGAGATGGCCACCCATGGGTCCTGTACCGGGATGAGCAATCACGCGCTGCTGGTATGCCGGAAATCTCCGGCTGCAGAGCGATAGAACCAGCGCGGGACGGACTGGCAGGGCAGGCGCGGTCTTGCCGTATATCTGTTACAGCCAGCGGCCCTTCTGCCGCTGGCTTTTGTATGCCATACCGGATGAAAGGGGGTTGACTATATTCAACAAGTTGAATATACTATAAATAGAATAATAAGGAGGTGGAATCATGTCGTTAACCTATGGCATCCTGGGGTTCTTATCCTATGGCAGCATGACGGGCTACGATCTGGCCAAGGCCTTCGGCTGCTCGGTCAATTTCTTTTGGAATGCGCAAACCAGCCAAATTTACCGGGAGCTGGGCAAGATGGAAGGGGAGGGCTTGGTCGCAAGCGAACTTGTGCTGCAGACACAGCGGCCCAACAAGAAGCTTTATTCTATCACGGAGAAGGGCCGGGAGCGTTTTCAAGGGTGGCTCTCATCTCAAGAGGGGATGACCCATCCAATGAAAAATGCCTTTTTGATGAAGATTTTCTTTTCGGGTTTCCGAACGCCAAAGGAGAGCATCCGGATGCTGCAGGGCTACCGGCGTCAGCTGCTTGAATCCCAGGAGCAGATGAAAGCCATCCCTTCCGATATTGAGGCCTATGGACAGGGCCTGGAGACATATCCCACCCTTTACTGGGGTATGGCGGCGGACTTTGGCCAGCGGTATATTGAGATGGCAATGGATTGGGCACAGGCGTGTATCGACCGGCTGGAGGCGATCCAATGAAGGTGCTGGTTCTAAACGGTAGCCCCAAGGGCGAGCGCAGCAACACCCTTCAGCTGACCCGGTCCTTTCTGGCAGGCATGGAACGGGCTGCGCCGGTGCAGGTTGAGATCCTACCAGTGTATAAGCTCAACCTTCAACCCTGTAAGGGATGCTTTGCTTGCTGGTCGGCTACGCCGGGCGTCTGCTGTATGCAGGACGATATGACGCAAATAATAGAAAAGATGCTGGCGGCAGACGTCGTGATCTGGAGCTTTCCGCTATATTATTTCGGCCTGCCTTCCGGCCTGAAGGCCCTCATGGATCGTCAGCTTCCCATGAGCCTGCCCTTTATGGCACAGGGGGCGCAGGGGGGCGGCCATCCGTCGCGCTATGATATGGCGGGTAAGCGGTATGTGCTGATTTCCACCTGCGGCTTTTATACGGCCCAAGGGAATTATGACGCCATTGACGCGCAGTTCGACCGGCTATGGGGCCAGGGCGCGGGCGTTCGCATCTATTGCGCTCAAGGGGAGCTTTTTCGCGTGCCGGAGCTGCGGGCGCGCACGGAGGAATACCTTTTGCACGTAGCGGACGCGGGGGAGCAATTCGTCCACGGCGGTGTTGGGGAAGATACCCTTAAGGCGCTGGCGGAGCCGCTGTATCCCCGGGCGCAGTTCGAGGCCATGGCCGACGCCAGTTGGGAGATCCTAGCCGGGGAGCGGGCGGACGCGAAACCTCGGGACGTTTCACTCCCCTTCACCCGCCAGATGGCCGCGCTGTATAATCCCGCCTCCTGGCAGGGGAAGGACCGCGTGGTGGAAATGGTCTATACCGACTGCGGCAAACGTTACCAAATCGTGTTGACGGATAAGGGCGCACAGGTGCTGGAACGGGATTTTATCCCCTATACTACGCGAATTGAAACGCCGTTGACTGTGTGGCAGGATATCGCCCGAGGAGCAATCGGTGGCGCCGAGGCCATGATGCAGCGCAAATATCGGGTGGAGGGCGACTTTGACCTGATGCTGCGATGGGGTGAGATCTTTGGCCCCGGTTCGGCGATGATGGAGCGGCAGCAGGAGCGAAGGGAGGCCCGAACCATGATGCCGCTTCTGCTGATCCCGTGGATGGCGCTCTGGATTGTTTTACCCATCAACCCGGTGATCGGCGGCGCTTTAGGCGCGGCGCTGTGCGCACTGCTGCCGGCGGCCTATCTTCGGTATCGGATGACGCCTTTTGAGGCGCTGACCCTGGCTGTGGTGGGCGGGATCAGCCTGGCATCGTTACTGGGATGCCCGGGAGGCCCGCTCGTGCTGCTATCCTATGGGATTTTTGGGCTGATGTGGCTGGTGACAGCCTTTTTGCCCACGCCGCTGACGGCGTACTATTCGGCTTATGGCTACGGTGGGGATGCGGCTTTGGATAACCCGCTTTTCGTGCGCACAAACCGCATTCTTACGGCCTGCTGGGGTGTGCTATACCTCGTGACGCCCCTGTGGAGCACTTACCTGCTCGCATCGCCGGCAGCGAACCTGGCCGGCGCGATTAATTCCGTCTGCCCGGCGCTGATGGGGGCCTTTACGATATGGTTTCAGCGCTGGTATCCGGCGCACTATGCCCGGGCGGGGGAAAGGGGAAAATAAAAAATCGGGGCATTTGCCCCGAACAGGAAAAAGCCCGGTAGATATCTACCGGGCCATTCGCTGTGTTCCTTTACATGGATTTACGGCTGCGCTTGCGGCGGGCCGCTTCCTGCTTCTTACGACGCTTCACGCTGGGCTTTTCGTAATGCTCGCGCTTACGCACCTCAGCCAGATCGCCGGAACGAGCACACTTACGCTTGAAACGCTTCAGAGCGCTCTCCAAGGATTCATTTTCTCCCACGCGGACCTCAGACATGTCCTTACCCCCCCTTCAATTGAAGGTTTATTGACTGATGGGACATAGCATCAGGCAACATAATGCATTATACGCTATACCCACGATCAATGTCAATTGCATTTTTTTGCTTAAATCATTTTGTCCGCCGTATCGGTTCTTTTCATGCGTTAGGATTTAAGCTATAATCATAGTATAGCAAATTATAGAGGGGAAAGGAAGAGATTTTATGATGTCTGTCACCTATTATCTGGAAGAATTGCTGCGGTTTGGCCAGGCAAAGGGGCTGCTGGACGAGGCGGACGTGATTTTTGCGCGCAATCAGCTGCTGGACATCCTGAGACTGGACGCGCCGGGGGATGAGAGGCCCCACGGTCCCCTGCCGGAAACGGCTACCTCCATCCTTAAGCCGCTGGTAGACGACGCCGTAGCCCGCGGCCTGGTGGGCGATACCCAGACGGAGCGGGAGCTGTATGACACGCGGCTGATGGGGGCGCTATTGCCTAGACCCTCCGAGATCCGGCGCCGGTTCTTTGCCCTGCGGGATACGGAGGGCGTTCAGGCGGCTACCGATTGGTTTTATGAGTTGTGCCGTGCGGGCAATTATATCCGCGTGGATCAGATTGCCCGCAATATTGCATGGCAGCATGAAAGCCCCTATGGCGAGCTGACCATTACCATTAACCTATCCAAGCCGGAGAAAGATCCCAAGGAGATCGCTAAGCTGAAGAATGCTCCGGCTGCGGGGTATCCGGCCTGCATGCTCTGCCGGGAAAACGAGGGCTATGCGGGAAGGCTGAATTTCCCGGCCCGCCAGAGCCTCAGGGTGATTCCCGTCACCCTAGGCGGGGAGGCGTGGTATTTTCAGTATTCTCCCTATGTCTATTATCCGGAGCACTGCATCGTGTTTAAAGGCGAGCATGTCCCCATGAAGGTATGCCGCGAATCCTTTGCCCGGCTGCTGGATTTTTCCGACCAATTCCCCCATTACTTCATTGGATCCAACGCAGGCCTGCCGGTCGTGGGCGGCTCCATCTTGAACCATGACCATTTCCAGGGTGGGCGGTTTGAGCTCCCCATGGCCCGGGCGCGGGAAAAGTTTTCCTTTGCCCTAAAGGCATATCCGGATATCCATGCGGCGGTGCTGGAGTGGCCGATGACGGTGATGCGCCTTTCCACGACCGATCGCGGGCAGCTGCTGGAGGCGGCTGACCACCTCCATGAGACGTGGTGGCGCTATTCCGATCCGGATCGGGCGATCCTGGCTCAGGATCCCGACGGCACGCCCCATAACACCTTCACGCCCATCCTGCGGCGTCGGGGCGCGATGTATGAGATGGACCTTGTGCTGCGCAACAACGTAACCTCCGAGCAATATCCGTTGGGGATTTATCATCCTCATCCGCAGTTGCACCATATAAAAAAGGAGAATATTGGTCTCATTGAGGTGATGGGCCTGTTTATCTTGCCGGGGCGCCTGGAAAAGGAGCTGGAGGCCGTGGCACGGATCTGGGCTGGTCTGGATGCGATGCCCGGGGACATTGAGCAAGCCGAACATCCGCTGAACAAGCACCTGCCCTGGATGCGGACGCTGATGGAGCGGCCCGCTCCGGCGCTGGAGCAGGCACGGGCGCAGATCCGCCGGGAGGTGGGCGACATCTGTGTACAGGTGTTGAAGGACTGCGCGGTGTTCAAGGAGGATTCCGACGGGCAGCAAGGGCTGCGGAATTATTTGGCGGCCTGCGGCGCGGAAATTTAGGGGGCGGGCATATGACCATGATCAATACGCCCTGCTTGGTGGTGGACGAAAGAAAGACCCTGGCGAACATCGAGACCATGGCCCGGCGCATCGCCGCCACAGGCTGCGCTATGCGGCCGCATATTAAGACGCATAAATCCCCCCATTGGGCTAAGCTGCAGGTGCAGGCAGGCGCTGCAGGCATTACGGTCGCCAAAATGGGCGAGGCCGAGGTGATGGCTGACGGCGGACTTGACGATATTTTTGTGGCCTATCCTCTGATCGGCGAGGAAAAAATTCGCCGGGCGCTGGCCTTGGCCCGTCGGGTGAAGCGTCTGATCGTAGCAGCCGATTCCCTGGTCGGCGCGCAAGCTTTATCCCAGGCCGCCGTGCAGGAGGGCCTTGTTCTGGAGCTGCGCTGCGAGGTGGATACCGGGATGCGCCGTACGGGCATCCGCTATGACCGGGCGGAGGAAGTAATTTGCGCCATTGCGGCACTGCCCGGTTTGCGGGTAACGGGTATCTTTACCTTCCGGGGCGCATTGCTTTCCGGCAGGCCAACCCACGATCTTCAGGCTGCGGGCCGCCAGGAAGGCGAGATGATGGCCGCGTTGGCGCAGCGGCTAAGGGCTCTCGGCGTGGATATCCGGGAGGTTAGCGTTGGTTCCACGCCTACGGCGCTGCCCTGTGCGGCAGTACCCGGCATCACGGAGGTTCGCCCCGGCACCTATGTGTATAACGACGCAATGCAGATCAAATACGGCCTGTGCACCGAAGCGGAGTGTTCCGCCCTCCTGGCCGTGACGGTGGTTTCCCGTCCGGGGCCGGATCTTGCCATTGTAGACGGCGGTGTGAAGGTATTCGCCGCCGACGCTCCGCTTTATACCGAGCCCTATGGGTTTGACCGTTATGGTATCTGCGTAGGTCATCCTGGGATTCGGCTGACCCGTCTATCGGAGGAGCACGGCATGGCCGATCTGGAGCCTGGCGAAGATCCGGCGATCGGGGAGATCCTTTATTTCATTCCGAACCATATCTGCACCTGCGTGAACCTGATGGATCAAGTGCTGCTCAAGCGGGCCGATGGCACCTTTGCGCCCATGGATGTGCCCGGACGGGGCAAGAGCCGGTAGCAAGGCTGGTTTCCGCCAAACGGCGGATCAGTGGACTCAAGGGCCGTGAAAGGAAGCGAAGTTGCCTCATGAAAAAGCCGGAAATGATCATCTTCGATTACGGACATACGCTGGCGTATGATCCGGACTGGGACGCGCTGCGGGGCGAAGAGGCGCTGCTTAAGCATGCCGTATGCATACCGGAAGGTTGCACGATGGCCCGTATCCGGCAAGAGATCAGCGAAGCCTATGCGTTGGTCGATGAGTTGCGGAAAAAGGCGGGATGCGATATTCCCTGCGTAACGGCCAACCGCCTTGCATACGAGCGCCTTGGGATTCAGTTTTCATTATCCCCCTTGGATCAGGAGATTGTATTTTGGACGGCGGCGTCGCCCGGCAGGCAAATGCCGGATACGGATCATATGCTGGATTCATTGAAAGATATGGGGATCCGAACCGCGGTATTGAGCAACAATGGATGGTCAGGCGAGGCGCTGAGGCAGCGGCTTGAAAGGCTCTTTCCCCGCCATCGGTTTGAATTTGTGATGAGTTCTTGCGACTACCCGGTTCGTAAGCCTGATATACGGCTATTTGAGATTGCCTTGCGCAAATCCCAATGCAGTGCAGATCAGGTTTGGTACTGTGGCGACAGCATAAAAGCGGATCTATATGGCGCGCATGCGGCCGGAATTTTTCCTGTGTATTATGTATGTGAGGTGACGGACGGCCGGTCGAACGACCATAAAAATGAAGGCCTGACCATTCCCTTTGACCATTTGCGCGTATCTTCGTGGGCAGAATTGACCCAGGCGGTTTCTGCACTATAGGGGTATTCGCCGGGTTAACAGAACCGGGCGCGGCCGAAAACGGATTTGGATAGCAAGGAAAATCGATAGCCAAGCAAAAGGAGCTGGATGGATAAAGCCTCCAGCTCCTTTTGGTATTATTGCAGAATGGGAAGCTTGACAGCCAATGTAGCGTAATTCACTAGGCGAATAGGCCGCAATTGCACCGACAGGACTGCCGCATTGTGCCCGCATAGGTCCGCATCATCCGGCCGACCCGGCCGGACGCCGGATTCCCGGCGGCCATAGCAAGCATAGACACGGTTCAATCCGGCCCCGCGCAGCAAGACCCCAATAACAGCATGGGCGGCCTCGGTCATGCGCCCTGGCACGACCCGCTGCGCCCCAATTCATAAGTCCGGAAGATGGGCCTTATCAGGACGCAAGCCGAAAATCCGGCCGACAGCGCTGACGGCAGAAGGGGGTCAATGGCTCAGCGATATTAGCCGGGCCGCTCATGGACCACCCGCCGCTTGCCAGTGGAAAAGCCCTGCATCCCGCCAGGGCTTGCAGGGGCGCGTCATTTGTCCGCTTCCAACCCGCAAAGCCGCTCCAGCAACCAGAAAACGGAGACGATTGATCCGTCGGCGTAAAGCGCCGCAGGATCAGCCCAGGAATTCCGGGATAACGGCGCCCAGATGGGTTGTGGCAGTGCTTTCCTTCCCTGTCGGCAAAGGGGGACAAAAAAACCCGGCTAAGCAGCCGGGTTTTAGGCAAGATTCTTATTTGGCGGAGCCCATGTAGGTGATCTTGTCGCGATACTTCTCCAGCATCTTGGCATTGTAGGCGTCGCCGCCATCGATGTTGGCGCTCATGAATACCGGAGGTTCAATGCCCTTTTCCAGGAAGAGGTAGACCGACTCGGCTACGATGGCATTCACAATCGAGGCGCCTACGACCGTAGAGGAGGGAGCGACCTTCTGGGGGAAGTCGCCGACCTGCACCAAAGCGTCGCCAAAGGTGCCGCAGTTGTCGATCACAAGATCGGCAGCCTCGAAGAGGCGCTTGCCGCACTTGGCGCGGGGGCTGGAGGCTTCGGAATACTGAATCGAGGTAATGGCGATTACATAGGCGCCCTTCTCACGCACGTGCATGGCCATATCCACGGGTACGGCGTTGCGGCCGGATACCGAGTGAATGAACACGAGATCACCGGCACCGATACCGGCGGCATCCGCCACCTTGGCGCCGTAACCATCGATACGCTCCATCTGGCTGGTCAGGGTGATCGGTACGACATCACAGGTCAGCCCCGGCGGGAGGATCGGGTTGACGACGACTAAGCCGCCGGTGCGGTAAAAGGCTTCCTGGGCAAGGATGCCGGCATGGGTGCAGCCAAAGAAGAAGATCCGGCCGCCCTTCTCACAGGTTTCGACCAACTTAGCCGCAGCCTGCTCCATCTTGTCCTTCTGGGTCTTAAGGACTTCATCCATGACCTTCTGGACTTCGCTGAAATACTTTTCTACGTACATGTTATCCCACCTTTACTAAATAATGCTTATATTGATCGCGGAGGAAGTCCTCGTAGTCGCGGGCATCCTTTCCGTCGGCCAAAATCTGCTCGATTACGCTGGCTACAATGGGATCGAAGATGCCATAGCGCACCTCGGCGCCCGGCATATGCTCAGCCAGATAGGCGTTGCACACCCGCAGCATTTCAGGGTGCGCCTTCCAAGCGCCGCCGCAGGCATACATGGGGAATTGCTTGGGATCGGCATGGTTAATCGTATAACAGCCGATCATCTTTTTTGCCATAAGTTCGCCTGCCTGGCGGATAATGCTTAGCGCAACTTCGTCGCCGGCATGGGCTGCGCGGCTGACATACCGGGTAAAGCCTGCCACCACCGAATGGTGGGGGATCCCGTCTTTGTTGCTGTAGACGGCGCCGATAAGCTTCCTACGGTCGTCCACCTTAAGATATTCGTAGAGCAACGGCAGCAGCATGGTATCCGGGCCCCAGCCGTCGATCTGCTGAATAGCGGCGAACATGCCGCGGTTGCCGATCCACCAGCCGCTTCCATCTTCACCCATGTAGGAACCATAGCCGCCGCAATGATAAATATCGTGCTTGCCGTTAATATAGACGGCGCCGTCGCCGGTGCCGGCCAGGGCTACGCCGCCCTTGTCGGTCAGGCCGCCGGCCAGCAGATACATGTAGCCTTCGTCGCAGCTCTCAAAATCCTTGAGATCCATAGCGGTATCCAGGCATTCCTTGAGCACGTCCAGCGGCCCAATGAGTACGCCCATGGCCCGTTCAACCTTGATGCGCTGGCCGCCAAAGGGCTTCATGACCTCCCGGACCGCATCCATCATGTTCTCCCGTACCACGGAAACCTCCAGATAGCTGGTGGTCACGCCGCCGCCGGTGCCCTCGCTGATGAGCCGGTAGTTTTCGTCGAACAGGATCAGGTTGATCTTGGTACCGCCTCCATCAACGCCGAGGTAATACTTCATATGGGTCTTCCTCCCTATATCATTCCTATAGCCGCTCGGGTCAGGCCGGGCGGCTATAGGTTTTTCGCTTGTCGAATGCTGTCCTTCGCCTAGGCAACGGGTTTGGGAAGCTGAGCATCCTGCCCTTTAAAGATCTGCTCGCTTTGCTCAAAGGTATGCCACTCGGTAATCCGATGCATGCCCATCGCTTTGCATTTGTCCAAAAGCGCGTCCACCGCCGCGTCCTTGGCCGGCCCCTTGTCCATCTGCACCATGTCCATAAAGTCGCAGCTTAAGCCGATTTTCTCCACGCGCAGGCGAGTCGCTTCGTCGGGCGCCATAATGATGGCCTGATTGATGAGCGCACGGGCCTTATCCAGGTTCTCACGGGTAAAGTAGCTGCGGGTGGGCGGATCATCCTCAAAAAGATGCTCGCCGCTGGCAGCGCACGCATCCTGCCAAAGCTGGTAGAATGCCTTTACCGGCGCGGCGGCGGGGCCATATACGCCGCAAAGGAACTCGTCGATCAACAGGTTTTCATCCAGATCCATGTCGTACATAAGCTTGGCTAGCACATAGTTCCGCAGCTCGCCGGCATAGCTCAGGAAGGTGTTGGGGCAGCCCTCTTCAAATACGCCGATGGCCCCGTGGTCTTTGAAAAATTTCAGATTGCGCTTAAGCACATGCAGGTTGGCGAAAGGCATCAGGTAGTTGGCAAAGTCGGTGGTATAATCCCAGATAAACAGATCACGGCTCACCTGGCTCCAGGCGGCGATATCCTGGGAGAAGTTGCTGGGCATATCGGTCTTGTCCACATGGCATTCATCCAACGGATGAGCGAAGCAGCACTCGATGGTGCATAGGCGGATCAGCACGCCAGGGTTAGGCTTGGTAATCTTGGGCAGCCGGCGGGTATATTGATAGGCTAACGTATCAATGGAAATATGGGGGAACTCCTTGCGGATTGCATCGTCAATCTTATTGACGAAGCGCAGCACCGTTCCCATATGGGAATCCTCTTCTTCGTCCACGGCCCGGCACTTTTCACAGGTGCAGTAATTGCCCCAATCGTTCTGGCTGACCGAGAAGATGGAGCACTCGGGATGCTCCAGGATGGACTTGCGCAGGTTCTTCAGGGCAATCTCAAAGACCTCGGGGTTGGTCAGGCAGAGCTGGGAGCGTTCCTTAACCCGAACGCCGTTGACCTCGGAGAAATACTCCGGATGCTCGTCGAAATATTCTTCGGGCGGCACCAAGCGGTTGAAAGAATGCACACCCAGATAGCGGATTGCTCCGCCGTGATGCGCCATCAGACGATGGTTGGAGGCGTTGGCCTTGTTGCGGGCGGCCCAATCGCCGTCAAAGTTCTCCATATTAAAGGCTTCACGAATGCGGAAAGCCGGGGTTTTGGTTACCTTCAGTTCAGGCAGCTCGACATGGCTGCGGCGCGGGATGCTGCTGACTTGAGGCGTATACCAACGGCAACCAAGATAATCCTCCAGGAAGGTATACACGCCATAAAGCGTGCCCCGCTGGCGCCCGCCGGCGATCACAATGGTATCATCCACGCTGCGCAGGATAAAGCCCTCGTCGCCTACCGCGTCGATTTCGCTGTCAAGCCCAAGCTCGGCGGTAAAGCCGTTTTTGCCGATGACAACGTACTTGGGGTTCTGATATGCGCCGTACCGGGGACGCTGGGTGCAGGTGGTCATGAGCGGCATGATGGCGCCGGTTACCTGCCCGGCGAAGCTGACGAACTCGCTGGCTGCATAGATTTCACTGGGAGAAGCGGTCGCCTCATCGACGAGCACAATGTAATCGCTGGCGCCGTTTGCTGCAAATTTCAGCATGGTCGGTTCCTCCTCTTCGGGGAAAATCGCTTTTGCGGAAATACCGCTTTCATTATAGCATGGCCTGGCAAAATCGGTATATCCTTTTTTTACGCCGCCTATGGAAGCAGTGCACCCAAACTGGGCCGGCCGGCGCAGGAAAGTAGGCTTGCGGTGTAAAATATATGCGAATTACCAAAGCCGGAGGTCTAGATAAAATGTGGTATAATACAGCTGCTGCTACAGAAGCCCCGGCAATGGCCGAGAGAGGAGTGTAATAATGTCGAATCGAACCGACGCCACCGCGGTGGCACGGTATTTTGTCTTTGAAACTTTGGAGGCGCTGCTGGCGCTAGCGACAGTCATGGTATCCTTAGGCTGCGATATGGGCGCCCTCTATCTTTTCCGGAGCAGCCAAGAGACGCTGCTCAACCAGCAGATCGCGCCGGGCGCCTCTCAGCTGACACTGTTATGCATGATTGCAGCCTTCCGGTTAGCCTGGTATTTTGCCTTTTATTTTTGGCGCAGACGCGGAGGCTTGATGCGGCTGATCGGCCAGTGCGCCGTGCTGCTGCCGACGGCGGCCACCGCCGCGCTGTGGGGCGCACTGGCCTATACCGCGATCAGCGTATACGAGTCAGCCTTCTTTATCACTGTCCCTTGTATCTTTTGCGTCTCCGCCGTGACGGCTCTGGTGCTGGCGGTGCTGCCCATACGCGCGTTGATCCGCTTCCGGCGGCAGCAGGTGGAATTGTCAAAAAAGTCAATATTGTGAGAGTCGTCCAAGGGCGGTAATAACCTTTTGTTGTCCATAATGGTTGTTTGTTGTGTATTATAGCTTACTTTTCCCTAAGCGGTGTTAGGAAGATTGACCGAACTTTCCCCTTAGAATATAATTAAAATAGTCAATGGCCTGCGGCCTGCCAGCGGTCGCCGTTCGGCTGCGGAAAGGTTTTTTTCCGCTATCGAGCTGCCATGAGAACCATCTGATGCAAATTATATGCGAATCAGATGGAGGGGAGGGATCAAACTTGCCACAGCCATCCTGCGAATTGCGCAGCTTTCAAGCGCCCGTCATGATGTTTTATCGATCCAACGAGGATGATGAAGCAGCCCCTTCCCTGCATCATTACCATGAGGGATATGAACTCTATTACCTTTTTAACGGTTACCGCGCCATGGCTGTGGAGAATAAGGAATATATGCTCCGCCCGGGCGACCTGCTGCTGCTGCCGCCCAAGCTTGGGCATCAGAGCTGGGCGGTAGAGAACATGCCGCAGAACCACGTGGTGGTTAACGTGGAAGCAGGCTTTTTAGAGCAGCTTATGCAGCAGGCGGCGGTTCCGGAGATGCCCCAGCTGCTCAACGGAAAGGAACGCGTACTGCGGCTGCCTTCCAATCAGCAGTTTCTGCTGGACTCGCTGCTTTATGAGCTGCAGCAGGAGCTGACGACGGGGCAACCCGGCGCGCCTTGCGCGATGCGGGCGCGGTTGACGCTGATGATGGTATTTCTGCTGCGTAACCTGGGCTGCGAAATTACCCATATGAGCCAGAGCGGCCATAAGCGGAAGAATGACATTGAGCAGGTGGCGGCCTTCATTGAGGAGCATTATGCCGATCCAGTTACGCTAGGCGGCATGGCGAAGATCTTCATGACGAATCCCTGCGCGCTAAGCCGTAGCTTCAAGCGCTACATGGGCATCCCGCCCATCAGCTATCTGAACCGGGTGCGGATCCAGGCAGCTAAAGAGCTTATTGAAAACAGCGACTTGAGCCTGACCCAGGTATGTAGCCGCGTAGGCTATGAAAGCCTGACGTATTTTGGCCGGGTATTCAAAGAATTCACCGGCGTAACCCCCAGCCAATTCCGCCGGCAGATACGCAGCCGGGCTGGCGATCGCCGGGAGGTCTTGTAGGGCCGGGCCGCTTTTGCAGAATATGATTGGGCCGCCGAAAGTTTTGTGCTTTTCGGCGGCCTGGTTGCGTAGTAAAACGATTGGGGCGCGGTGGCCCTAATACGGAGGAAAAAGGATGAACTATGTGCTGTTTTTTCCCGATGAGCTTCGGGCCAAGAACTTGTCGTGCTATGGGCACCCCACAATCCGGACGCCTTCTTTTGACCGCTTATCCCTGGAAGGCGTGACTTTTGAATCCTGCTATGTTCAGAATCCGGTCTGTTCGCCCTCGCGTTGTTGTTTGTTTACCGGCACATATGTCCATACGTTGGGCCACCGCACGCTATGGAACCTACTCAAGCCCTATGAGCACAATATGCTGGAGACCTTTAAGCAGGCCGGCTATCAGGTGCGCGTCTATGGTAAAAACGATTTGTTTGCGGCAGAGGCGGCCGCAAACAGCACCCATGTATTTGAAAACCGGAACGCAGCCCGGGCCGGACAGGCGGAAAATACCGCCGGATACGGACAGAAGGGATACTATGACTTTGTCTACCGGCCTATGGCGGGCTCGGCCGAGGATACCGGCGACTGGGCCAACGTACAGGCAGGCATCGACTTTATCCGATCGTGGAAAGCAGGCGATCCGCCCTATGTGCTTTTTTTGCCGCTGCTTTTTCCCCACTGCCCCTATACGGTGCCGGAGCCTTACTATAGCATGTATGGCGAGGAGGACGTAATGCCGCTGCTGCCCTATGGCCAGGGGAAGGCAGATTATATGGAGCTGATACGGCGCTATCGCCAGCTGGACGATCCGTCGGCGCTGCGCCGGGCCCAGGCCCTATATATGGGGATGGTTACCTTCACCGACATGCTGCTGGGCCGGGTAATGGATGCGCTGGATGAAGCCGGACAGCGGGATGAAACGGTATTGATCGCCTCCTCTGACCACGGCGACTATGCCGGGGACTATGGACTGGTGGAGAAATGGCCCAGCGGCATGGAGGACGTGCTGACCCATGTGCCTTTACTGATCCGCGCGCCCGGCGGCGCCGCGGGACATCGGGTGAAAGAGCCGGTGGAAATGTTTGATATCATGGCTACCTGCCTGGATCATGCGGGGCTTACCGCTCCCTATACCCATTTTGCCCGCAGCCTGATGCCGCAGGTAATGGGTGCGCCGGGCGACCCGGAGCGCGCCGTCTTTTGCGAGGGCGGATACGATCCACGGGAACCGCACTGCAGCGAGGGTACGCTGCGCCCTTCCACCCGGCACCTGTTAGAGCCGGAATTCATTTACTATCCCAAATGCATCCAGCAGCAGGAGCATCCCGAGAGCGTGTGCCGGAGCATCATGATGCGTACCGGCCGATATAAACTGGTGCGCCGCTCCTTGGGCCCCCATGAGTTCTATGATTTACAGGCGGATCCGAATGAATTGATAAACCGCTATGACGACGAAGCGTTCCGGGAAACGATCCGCGATATGGAGCGGCAGATGCTGGATTGGTATCTTGCCACCAGCGATATTGTGCCCATGGAAGAAAATAACCGAAGCCTATAGCGTAGAATACGGTATATTTAAGGGAAAACTGCCCTTTGGCCGCAACAAAGCGCCAAAGGGCAGTTTATTCTCCTATTTGCTTTAGGAAGGCGAAAATCCGCACCGTACAGGCAGCTTTCCAATCGGCGGGCCTAGGCCATGCGGCAGAAAGAGGGAAATAGGCGTTGTCCCTGGCTGGAGGATCCCCCCAGCTGCCGTCGGTCTGCCCGTCCCCAGCCGGCGAACGGCACACCGTAATTTACTTTTGCCGCAGGAGAAACTGCCAGCACTTCCAAGGCAGCCAGGTAATGGATTGCGGAGGCCAAGGCAAAGACCTCTGAGCGAGGATGGCTCATTCATATAGGCCGCCGGGCCGATGAGGCTCATCGCCCCAATAGCGCTGCCGGGACGCCGCCAATACGCCGCTAAGGAACGGCGCGTGATGAACATCCTGAATCCAGACTTCGGCCTTTGACCCTGCCGGGCCACCGGGGATGGCGGTCAATGGGTTGGTAGGCGCAGGAGAATGGCCGCTTTCGGCGGCCTGAAGGCTTGGAGGAAAGCGAGCTATGCACCCGAATCCAAGCATGGCCTGTCGAAATTTTGCACATACTGGACATCGATGTGCCGGCCATCCTGCATGCATAGGGCCATGGGGGAAGAGAGGGGAGCGATATTTCCCGTATCCCGGGCGATATAGCCGGAGGGTTCGGTTGTATAACGCCGGATAGGCGACTGAACAGGTAGAAGTTGCCCACTATAGACCCTCTGCCTGGCGCGATGCAAGATTTGCGTTGCCCCTTTTCCGCCCTTTTATGATCTTCAACTTCCGGAATTCCTTTATTTATCTAAGGTAGGGCCGAGGCAGAAAAGGAAAGATAAAGAAAAAGGCAGCCGGTATATGAACCGCTCCCAAATGTGCGGACAGCACAAAAAGGCGCCAATGTAGGGAAATATGAAGTTTTAAGCGGAGAGGCGTCGCGCAAGC